>CAWITU010000002.1:0-279057 GCA_963839205.1 uncultured bacterium | reverse complement strand
AAGAAGATGGCTCACTTACCACAGCCAATAATGATTTTCTATGAAGGACCTCTTAAGGGTAACCCACATATAAAAAAGGTCTTCAAAGAAAGAACTTTCAACCTAGAGATTATTGGTAATCCCAAAAGTAGTGCTGAAGCAATGCTGATTGAGACAGCCTTTCTTATAGCCAAGGACCATTACCCTAAAGCAAATCTATCTGTAGAACTTAACTCCATCGGTGACAAAGAATCATTGGGCCGTTTTCTCAAAGGAAGTTGGTAAGTATTATAAAAAAAATATGACCAACTTACCCGGACAATGTAGACATATTTCTCGAGAAGATATTTTTGAAGCATTAAATTGTGGTGATACTGCCTGCCGTGAATTAGCTGAAGGGGCTCCAAAATCTATGAGCTATTTAACAGAACCAAGCAGAAAACACTTTATGGAAGTTTTGGAATATTTAGAATCATTAAAAATTCCTTACGCTATAAATCACAAGTTACTTGGTAGCAGAAGTTATTGTTCCGGAATACTTTTTGAAATTAGGCCGAGGAAAATGGAAAAATCCACACGGTATCAATAGGAGAACGCTATACAGTCTCTCTAAAAAAGTTTGGGATAAAAAAGAAATTCCCGCTATTGGCGCAGGCAATTTTAATTGATCCAACGGGTGCCAAAAAAATTATGAAGGAAGGTCCACAGAAAATGGGAAAGTTCTATTTCATCCAGCTCGGATTTGAAGCAAAACTCAAAAGTCTCAAAGTTATTGAAATCCTTCGACAAGCTGGTATTGCAGTTAGCCAATCACTCAGTAAGGATAAACTTACCGCTCAAATCATGTCGGCTGAAAAGATTAACATTCCATACGTCATAATCATGGGTCAAAAAGAGGCAAACGAAGAATCGGTTGTAGTGCGCAATATGAATACACGATCCCAAGAGACCATCTCAATTCCAGCTCTTGCTTCGTATCTTAAAAAAATTAAATAGTAGGCTCAGCTTGTCAGATAAAAGGCCGTATGTTATTCTAGTTGCTTATGATAAACGTTGAAGTACAGAAAAATGCCGCGGAAAATACCGCCAGCATCATAAGGAGATTTACCAAAAAAGTTCAGGAATCGGGTGTATTACCCAAAGTACGTTCCCTTCGTTATTCCAAAAGAAACGAATCTTCTTAGTCCGCAAGAAAAAAAACTCTAAAGAAGTTAAGAAATCGGGAGTCTGCAGCTCAGGCTTTTAAACTTGGCTACGTTCCACAAGAGAAGAACAGATAAGTACGAATGTCTTTTGTTTTGATAAACAACACCAGAGGCAGCCTCAAGCAGATTGAGAGCTGCCTCTTCAAAAATTTTCCAAGGCTATCCTAGGTGCTAAGTATGATCTTAGCGTCACTTTTGTAACTTCTAAGGAAATCAAGACCCTTAATAAGAAATATCGAAACATTAATAAGCCGACAGATATTTTAAGTTTTCCTTTGGAAAAGAAGGCTGGCCAAATTGTCATGAATACTGTATCTGCTAGAGAGGAATCTAAAAATTTTGATATGGAATACACCCCCTTCATCCAATTTTTATTTATCCACGGTTGCCTTCATTTGAAAGGAATGGCACACGGTAGTAGAATGGAAAGCAAAGAGCGATTATTTTTGAAAAAATTCAAAATAATTTAGCTTTTAAACTATTCAACAAACCATCGTGTCACGAAACATCGCAGTAGGCATAGATATAGGAACCCACCAAACCAAGGTGGTTGTTGCTACGAGTGCCAGTGAGACAAAGGGGGGCATGCCAAGAGTTATTGGAGTGGGTCAAGTCGAATCAAAAGGGCTTCGTCACGGTTATGTTAGCAATCAGGGAGAAGTCGTAAAAGGACTAAGAACAGCTATCAAACAAGCAGAAAAAAGCTCTGGAGAGAAAATTAAGAAGGCTTTCCTTGCGGTTGGCGGTGCTGGGCTAACCAGCTTCACAACAATTTCAACTATTTCAAGTCCCCGTCCTGATTCCGAAATAACCGAATTAGATGTTCAAAACATTGAAAAGGTTGCTACTCATGAAATACCACAACAGTTTTCTCTAAATCGTAAGATTCTTCACACTATCCCCCTTCAATACAAAATAGATGGTAAGCCGGTACTGGGAAGGCCTCAGGGAATGAAAGGATCAAAACTTGAAGTAAAGATGCTCTTTATTTCCTGTCCTGAACAGAATCTAAACGATTTAATTGATGCTGTTAGTGAATGTAATGTAGAAATTGAGGATGTTATGGCATCTCCTTTGCCGCAAGCCTTGTCTCGCTATCAAGAGCTCAAAAAATTGCTGGCTGTGTTTTGGCAAATATCGGAGCGGAAACAGTTTCAATTGTTGTTTTTGAAAATGACATTCCAATTTCTTTGGAAATATTTCCTTTTGGGTCAAATGACATCACAAACGACATTGCACTAGGTTTTAAAATTCCATTAGAAAAAGCTGAGAACATAAAAATTAATGATGGGGAGGAAGTTTCAAAAAAGAAGCTTGATGAAATAATTGAAGCTCGCCTTTCTGACATTTTTGAATTGATTGAGGCTCACCTAAAGAAAATTGGCAGGAATGGCCTCTTGCCAGCAGGTATTATTATCACTGGAGGCGGATCAGGTTTAACAACAATTGAGGATTTAGCAAAGACAGCCCTAAAATTACCTTCCAAAAAATCTGAAGTTAAAATTGATAGCACCAAAGGACAAATGAGAGATGCTACTTGGGCAGTATCATATGGACTTTGTGTCTTGGGATTCAATACTGATGAATCTGGCTCAGTTACAAACAAACTTGGCCTTCGGGTTTGTTAAATCAACCCGAAACAGCATCTGGGATGGATGAAACATTCCTTCCATAGGCTCACCAAAGAACTCATTTCATATAGTGTCAACTCTTTCCTTTTCCTCTAGCCTTTTATAGTATAGAGCCTACTAACATTTAATTAAATTACCTATGCCTCAAATCAAACCAGAGATAGAAACGTTCGCTAGAATCAAAGTTGTGGGAGTTGGCGGTTCGGGAAAAAATGTCCTTAAATCACATGATTAACTGCAAAGTTAAAGGTGTAGATTTTATTGCTGTAAATACTGACGCTCAAGACCTTCAAAATTCACTTGCGAAGAAAAAAATTCACATTGGCAAAAATCTCACAAAAGGTTTTGGTGCCGGAATGAATCCAGAAATTGGTAAAGCGAGCAGCAGAAGAAACCAAAGAAGAAATTCAAGAAGCTATCAAAGATGGTGACATGGTTTTCATTGCTGGAGGAGAAGGAGGCGGAACATGTACCGGCGCGGCGCCAATCGTTGCAAGAATTCTAAAGAAATGGGAGCACTTACAGTTGGAGTTGTCACAAAACCATTTTCATTTGAAGGACAGCAAAGAGTCGCCTAGCTGACGTAGGAATTAGAGGAACTTAGAAAATCAGTTGACGCAATAATTATTATTCCAAACGACAAACTTTAATCGTCATCAGCCAAGAGACCACCGCAAAACAAGCGTTTGTGATGTGTGATGAGATGTTAAAACAAGCTGTAGAAGGCATTTCTGACCTTATCACTATGCCTGGAACTATCGGAAACATTGATTTTGCTGATATCAGAGCCGTTCTGGAAAATTCTGGATCTGCCCTTATGGGTATTGGCTTTGGAACCGGCGAGAAACAGAGCAACAGAAGCCGCAAAAGCCGCTATCAATTCTCCTCTTCTCGATATTTCAGTTACTGGAGCTAAAAGTGTTTTGTTTTCAATTGCTGGAGGCGATGATCTAACCATGTTTGAAATTCAAGATGCTGCAAAAATTATTACCGAATCAGTTGATCCAGCAGCCTGAAAATAATATTTGGTACCGTGAATGGAAATAAATTAAAAAAGGAGAGGTTCGTGTTACTGTTGTCGCAACTGGTATTTCCAGAATCAACAATTAAGAAAGTTTTTCTTCACGGACAAGACTTCTTTCGATGAAAAGAGAAATTCTATTTTAAATAGTGTACTTGCTAAGAAAGAAAATGTAAGTTCAGTTTCTCAAACACAACCCACTCAAGTAAAGGTAACGGAGACCAAACAAGTCTCCTATTTCATAGTAATTTAGAATCAGACAAAGAGAAAATCCGAGGATAAAGATGATTGGAGCGCTGTTCCAGCATTTCTTCGAAGATCAAAACTTAAATAATTCATGTACGATCTCGCCATAATCGGAGGGGGTCCCGCCGGTATTGCCGCTGGTGTCTATGCTTCCCGAAAAAAACTTAAAACTATTTTTTTAACCAAGGATTGGGGGGGACAAAGTATTGTTTCCGCTGGTATTGAAAATTGGATTGGAACAATCAACATAAGTGGAGAGGATTTAGCTAAAAATTTAAAGGCTCATCTTTTGGCCTACGCCTCCCCCTCTGTAGACATTAGAGATAACGCTTGGATTGAGAAAATCGAGAAAAAAGGAATATAGTTTTGTTATTAAAAGTGGAGATGAATCATACGAAGCTAAAACAATATTAATAACTACAGGAAGTACCAGGCGAAAACTTGAAGCAAAAGGTGCTCTAGAATTTGATAATAAAGGACTAACCTATTGTGCTACCTGCGATGGGCCGCTTTTTGCGGATCAAGATGTCGTGGTCGTGGGGGGCGGAAACGCTGCCTTTGAAACCTGTGCTCAACTTTTGACTTATTGCAAAAGTGTCACCCTTATAAACCGAAGTAATAATTTTAGAGCCGATCCTGTTACAGTTGAAAAAATTACTTCTAATCAAAAAATGAAAGTTATTACGAATGCTGTTATAACAGAAGTTAAAGGCAACAAATTCGTTAATGCTATTTCCTATAAAAATATAACTACTGGAGAAACTAAAGAACTTCCTATTTCTGGAGTTTTTGTTGAAATTGGACTTATACCAAACACCTCATTTCTTAAAGATTTAGTTGAGTTAGATAAATTCAATCACATAATAGTTGACCCAAAGAACCAACAGACCAAAACCTCAGGAATCTGGGCGGCGGGTGATGTAACAGATGGTTTATATCACCAAAATAATATAGCGGCTGGCGATGCTGTAAAAGCTCTCGAAGATATTTTTGTCCATTTACATACGAAGTGAATGAAACACTAAAATAAAAAACCGCTGAGAATCTCAGCGTTCCATAAAATCTCAGCGGATTAAATCCAGCAATCAGACTTAATCAAATTATTTTACTGATTCTGGATATTCCCCAACAAAACAAGCTACGCAGTGACCCTTTCCGCCAATACAATTTTTCATTCCATCTACCGATAGAAAGCTTAAAGTATCAACGCCAAGGAATTTCCGCATTTCCTCGAGATTCATCTTGTGTGTCAGAAGCTCTTCTTCCTTAGGTGTATCAATACCATAAAAGCAAGGATGACTGACGGCGGACACTTAGAAATACACAAGTGTATTTCACCGAGACCAGCACCTCTCAACATTTGAATGATGATTTGGCTCGTTGAATCCCTAACTAATGAATCATCAATTAAGACAATGCTTTTACCCTTAAATATCCTTCGGGGATTGAATTTAAGAGCCACCCGAGTCTTTCTGGTTGCTTGTGATGGTTGAATGAATGTTCTCCCAACATAGTGGCTTCGAACTAGAATGTCTGTGTAAGGGATCTCTGATTCCAATGGAAACCGCGGGGAGCGGGAATACCAGAGTCCGGAACCCCGGTCACGTAGTCCACCTTAACTTTTTGATGAACAGAATTGAATTCTCGAGCAAGCACACGGCCCATTTCTTCTCGAATAGACCCATAATCGGTCCCGTTTACGAGGCTGTCTGGACGAGAAAAATACACTGCCTCAAAACTACAATTACAGTGAAACTTCTCTCCTAGAAGTTGATCAGATATAAGATTGCCTTTCGAGATGCTTACTATTTCACCAGGATTAATCTCGCGAACAAATTCCGCACCAATTGAATCTAGTGCGCATGTTTCCGAAGCGAGAACATATGATGTGTGAGTCCTCCCCAAGACAAGCGGCCGAAACCATATCGGTCACGGATGCCAATCATTGAGTCGCCGGTTAGGAGAATTAAGGAGTAGGCTCCTTTAATTTGCGATAGTGAATCCTTAATCTTGGCAATCAAATTTATTTCAGAACTTATTGCAATCAGATGAAGAATCACCTCAGTGTCAGTAGTCGATTGAAAAACACACCCCTTCTTGATGAGCCCTTCTCGGATTTGCACAGTATTGGTGAGATTCCCTGTTGTGGGCGATAGCAATCCCCCAAATGACATATTAACGAAGAGGGGCTGAATATTTATGAAAGCCCGATCATCGTCAGTGTTATCCCCGCTTGTTGAATAGCGGACATGACCGATTGCGCTTGTTCCCACCAATTTATCAATCTTCTTTGGCTGAAAGACATCACTGACAAGACCGAGGTCGCGGAAAGCGCTCCAACCATGTTGTCCAAAAGCAACAATACCAGCGGCTTCCTGACCACGATGCTGAAGAGCAAATAAGCCACGTACGTTTAAGCCGATTGCGTTTTGATTGTCAAAAATTCCGAAGACCCCGCATTTTTCCTTCAAATCGTAAGGAATGTTCATATGATTTCTCCATTGTTAAAGGTTTCCAGTAATATAGTACCACATAAATTTTGACTATTTTAATAACTAGGAATATTTGACAATATTTTTATGCATGCTATAATTTAAATTGTTAGTACCAGCGCCCTCGAGTCCGATATTGACGCACGGCTAAACCGGTCTGTCATACACGGGATTGAATCCGCTGGCCCTCCCCGGGTTATGGGTATGTCGCGAATACTTGTCGAATGTCGACATAGCAGAAAAGACAAAACAAGATCCCGGGCTGCGCAGGCGGCCCGGCAATCTCTTATTTTTATAATTTATTTACACACAGGGTCAGGAGCTAATTTATCTGGAATTCATACCTTTAGCTTATGTCACGAATCACTAAGTCTGCTCGGCATACGCCTGCGCGGACTAAGTGTTCGCGACCCCGCCTCGCATCGCCAGGAATGGCGATATGCTCCGGCATCAAAAAATGCGAAAAGGAGTGAAGCAGTTCACTCCTTTTGCATCAGCGCATTTTTTGACCCTACCGGGAGTCGAACCCGGATTACCGCCTTGAGAAGGCGATGTCCTAACCATTAGACGATAGGGCCCCTGCTTCGCAAGGCTACGCAGGGCAGGCCCACATAACCATAGAAGAGCTTAGAAAATATAGCATTTTTTGTTATAGTTGAGTATATGGAAGAGTGGCTGAGAGGTTGAAGGCACCAGTTTCGAAAACTGGCAGGGGCGAAAGCCTCTCGTGGGTTCAAATCCCACCTCTTCCGCAGGAAATAGTAGGATTTGAAAGCCGCAGGTGCGACGGCACCGAGGCGGGGTCGCGAAAATTTTCAGCAGAAAATTATTCGTGACCAAATCCCACCTCTTCCGCAGTATAATAGAAGTAATAAATAAATATATGAATAAAATATTAAATTGGTTCTTATCCATTGGAATTATCACGGCTATTGCTCTTTTGGTTTATGGTGCAGTTCAACAAGACATCCGATTAAGTGCAAATGATCCTCAAATTGAAATTGCCGAAAATACTGCCACCGGACTTGCACAAGGAGGAACACTTTCACCTGCATTATTTTCATCTATGATAGATATTTCGAAGAGTCTCTCCCCTTTTGTTATTGCTTACGATGCATCAGGGACTGTTCAAGCATCTCAAGCTGAACTTGGTAATAAAATTCCAGAGCTTCCTCAAGGTGTTCTAACTTATGCCAAACAACACGGCGAAGACAGACTAACTTGGCAACCAAATGACAATACTCGTATTGCCGCAGTAGTCACTTATTATTCCGGTACTCAATCAGGGTACATACTTGCTGGACGATCAATTAAAGAAGTTGAGTCAAGAGAAAGCAAAATACAATTTGATATAATTATTGCTTGGTTAGCGCTAATTATCTTAGTCACTATAAAACACCTTATAAACTGGAAAAATAAGTAGTTTTCTGGTAAATTAGGGGCTCGAGACTGGATTATTCGGGCGGTTAGCTCAGTTGGTAGAGCGCAACATTGACGTTGTTGATGTCAGAGGTTCGAATCCTCTACCGCCCACCACTTCGCTCCCCAAAATTCGATGGGAGCTCCGCGGTGCGAGCACTATCTGTAATTTATGAAAAAACAAAAAAATATACCTAAAAAAATAATTGGAACAATTAGCATCAATTCAAAAGGTGTTGGCTTTGTTGCGCCCGAAATACTCGGCCAAAAAGATTCGCGGGGTAAGAAAGAAAGAGATCGAAGCAAAATGCAGGACGACATTATGATTGAAGAAAATTATTTAAATACCGCTCTAAATGGTGACACCGTTGAAATATCCCTTCTACACAAAAGTGGAAGAAGACAAACAGCAGAAGTAATAAAGATTGTTAATCGAATCAAGACAAAATTCGTTGGCAGTCTAGAGCGGGAAAATGATATTTATTTTCTAGTTCCTGATGATAAGAAAATGTATACCGACATAGTGGTTCCTGATAAGGAAATTGGAAAAGCTAAAGTTGGTGAAAAGATTCAAGTTGAAATAGTTTCTTGGAGTGACCCTAAAAGAAATCCGATAGGAAAAATCATTGAGATAATTGGAAAGAAGGGTGATAACAATACCGAAATGAAATCCATTGTCCTTGAAAAGGGATTCGAGATTGGCTTCCCTGTCCAAGTAGAAGCTGAGGCAAAACAGCTAGAAAAAACTGAAAAGCCTATACAAGATAGTGAAATTGCTTCCAGAAAGGATTTTAGAAATACACTAACTTTTACAATTGACCCAGAAGACGCCAAGGATTTTGATGACGCATTATCATATAAGGAGATTGGTGAATGATCAATATGAGATTGGAATTCATATTGCTGACGTTTCTCATTATGTTCGCCCAGGAACTTCAATAGATAAAGAAGCCTTGAAACGTGGGCTTTCAGTATATTTGGTAGATCGAACAATACCCATGCTTCCAGAAGTTCTTTCAAATGACATTTGTAGTTTAAATCCCAAAGAAGATAAATTAACTTTTTCGGCAGTATTTGTAATTGATAAAAACGCGAAAGTAATTTCAAAATGGTTTGGAAAAACTATCATTAATTCAGACAAACGATTTACTTATGAAAAAGCACAGGAAAGTATCACTGACAGTTCAAAAGAATTTCATAAAGAACTAAAAACCTTAAATGATCTTGCAAAAATTTTCCGTACAGAAAAAACTAAGCATGGCGCAATTGATTTTGAAAATGATGAAGTTAAATTCAAATTAGATGAAAATGGTAAGCCTTTGGGAGTTTATAAAAAACACCGATTTGATGCACATAAATTAGTTGAGGAATACATGCTTTTGGCTAACCGAGAGGTAGCTGAATATATTTATAAAAAGTCTGAGAATAAAAACAATCTTTTCTCCATATATAGAATTCACGATCTTCCAGAAGGAGAAAGAATTATTGAATTGTCTCTATTTCTAAAGGCTTTAGGCTACGAGCTTAAAACTGATAAAAAGGGTCATGTAACTTCAAAAGATATTAATGCCCTACTCGCACAAGTTGAGGGAAAAGCTGAGGAATCATTAGTTAAAACCGCAACAATTAGATCAATGGCAAAGGCAGTATATGACACCGGAAATATTGGCCACTTTGGTTTGGCTTTTGAATATTATACGCATTTCACGTCCCCTATTAGACGATATCCTGATTTGGTGGTGCATAGGATTTTGCACCACCATCTAAATGGCGGGAAAATTCCAGAGAAGGAATTTTCCCGCTTGCAGAAAATCGCCGAGAACTCAACCGAAAAAGAAATTCGGGCCTCTTCCGCTGAACGAGAATCAATCAAATTGAAGCAAGTTGAATATATGTCTGAACATGTTGGAGAAATATTTGAAGGAATTATCTCGGGCGTTACTGAATGGGGCATTTATATTGAAGAAGAAAATACTAAATGCGAAGGAATGGCCAAACTTCGTGAAATGAAAGATGACCATTACGAACTTGATGAAAAAAATTATGCAATAGTCGGCTCTAAATCAAAAAATAAATTAACTTTGGGGGACAAAGTAAAATTTAAAGTTGTTGGAGCAGATCTAGAACAGAAGACCCTAGATTACTTGGTGGTTTAAACAATAATATCTAACAAAATAAAAACCCTCGCTTGTGACGAGGGCTTTTATTTTTACAGAATTAGAATCTGCGAGGTGGTCTTTCGGCCATCGGCTTTGCTTCATTAACGGTAAGTTTTCTTCCGTCAATTTCTTTGCCATTGAACATATCAATAGCAGCAGAAGCATCAGCATCTTCCATTTCTACGAAACCGAATCCGCGTGAGCGTCCGGTCATTTTGTCAGTGATGACATTCGCAGAAACGACAGTGCCAGCCTGTGAGAAAGTTGTTTTGAGGCTATCTGATGTAGCACCCCAAGACAAGTTTCCTACATACAATTTTTTTGCCATGTGTATCTAAGAATTACTTCTAAATTCGCTTGCGACCCACTCTCTTTGGTGCGTAATCCTTTCGAAAAACATGACCTAGCGAGAGACCAAACGACTTGAGTATCATAGCATAGATAGAGGAATAAATCAACTACATTGTTAATATAATCTTCTTTGATAAAATAGGCAGATATTATTTAAGAAATTAGCCACAAATGAAGAAACTGGTATTTGATATTGAAACTAAAAATGTGTTTGATGACGTAGGACGAGCTGATCCAGTTCTTCTAGATATTTCAATTGTTGGCGTCTACGATTACGAGACTGACAATTATTCAACCTATACCGAAGAAGAGTTACCTAAACTTTGGCCAATTATTGAAAAGACAGATATGCTCATCGGTTTCAACTCCGACCATTTTGATATTCCCCTTTTGAATAAGTACTACCATGGTGATCTAACTAAAATTAAAAGTTTGGATATCATGAAAGAAATTAGGAAAGTTTTAAACAGACGAATTGGTTTAAACAAAATCGCCGAAGGAACTCTAGGCAAAAATAAAATTGCAAACGGATTGGAAGCCGTGGCGTGGTGGAAAGAAGGAAAGATAGATATGATTCGCAAATATTGTCTTGAGGACGTTAAAATAACGAAGGAAATTTACGAATACGCAATCGCAAAAAATAAATTAAAGTATAAAGAGGATGGGAAATTGGCAGAATTCCCTATTAATACCTCGGACTGGGAAGTAAAAAATGAACAATCAATTAATTTTACCTTGCCCTTTTAAATCTGCCCGTTATAATTAGTCGCATGGAAAACAACGAAACACCAATAGAAATTTTAAAAGAAACCCCAGCTCCTATTACTAGTCCTCTTAATCAATGGGCAATTCCCCTATCTATAATTATTGCAGGAGCCTTGATTGCTGGAGCAGTTTATTTAACAAACAAAGGAGCCCCTGTTTCTGCAGGACCAGCCACCGCAACGAGTACCCAGGTTACTATTAAGCCAATCACTTCAGCTGATCATATTTTTGGAAACCCTGAGGCTAAAATTTCTATTGTTGAATACAGCGATACCGAATGTCCTTATTGCCAAGCAATGATGCCGATTCTTCACCAGATCATTACTAATTACAATGGCCAGGTAAATTGGGTTTATAGACACTTCACAATTCATTCAAAAGCACCCTACGAAGCAGAGGCGACAGAATGTGTAAATGAATTAGCGGGTAACAACACGTTCTGGACATATTTAGACGCCATCTTTAGTCATACAAAAGCTGATAACAATCTTGATCCCGCATATCTTACAACCGAAGCTGTTGCACTGGGTGTTAATCAGACAAAATTCCAAGCCTGTCTTGCTAGCGGTAAATATGCAAGCTTAGTCGCCCAAGAAACTCAAGATGCTGAAGCGGCTGGAGGACAGGGCACACCTTACATAATTATTGTTGCAAAAAGTGGTCTATATCCAATCAATGGCGCTATCCCTTATACCGAACTCAAGTCAGTCATAGATTCTCTCTTAGCTCAAAATAAATAGTTCACTACTTCAATATGTCTTCTTCGAATTGGATAATTCCTTTTAAGTCTTTCGAGTATTTTGAAATATCAGGAAAATCAAGATTCATTATCTTTTTATTAACACTGGAAATCAAAGTCTTCGTTCTCTCAACTTTGTCTTCATTCATTTCTAAGTCAAGAAAGGCTAATGTGTCTTTTCTGATTGGCTCCACGAACTGAAGAACACCCCTTGTAACATTCCCTCTTCCTCCCCAAGTCTTAGAATTCTCTACCAATATTTTGTAAAATAAAAGTTGGCGCTCATAACCATATAATTTTACTTTTTCATTATCGTCTCTGCCTTGCCAAACATCTCTTGCCTTACCTGTTTTATAGTCAAAAACCTGTATATCATCACCGGCAATTGTTATCCTATCAATTTTACCGGTAAGTATTGCTCCACCAACAGGAACTCCTTCATTTGAAAAATCAACTTCAGAAATATCAGTTGATGACCAATCATCTTTTCTTGTTTCGTAAAATAGACTTAGAGCATCAGCACCTTTGGTCATGTATAGTCTGAAGTCAGAATTTGCCAATCTCTCATATCTCAAATAATTTTCAAACCAATCCAATACTTGTTTGAGTAAAGGTGCTTTTCCCTTGGTTTTATAAGTTCGAAGAGCTTTATCCAGTGTGTGGTGAATTGCACTTCCGAAAGCACCTGACGGAGTTTTAGATTGTGGAAATCTTAACAGATTTTGTTCCAGGAAAATTTGAGGACCGCCTTTTGTAACATTTAGAAAATTATTTAGATGAGTTACTGAGAGCTTATAATTCTCTAAAAACATTTTTAAAAGCGCTTCTTCTTCTCCCAAATATGGAGCACTAACAAATGACATTGCTGAAGCTTCAAGTAAACGAGATGTATCTGGTTCAATCTCATTGATACCTTCCTCTACTGAAATAACATCCGAAAGAAGAAATCGAAGTTCCGGTGAAGTTTTACCATCATCCTTAACTTCATACGAAGATAGGTATAAATTCCTCTTAGCGCGCGTCAGAGCGACGTAGAAGAGCCTTAATTGGTCATCTAGAGAGTCAGAGGCTGGATTAATAGGTAAGTTTACAGGGAACTTAATTTTGGTTCCTCTATTCCTACCCGCCCAAACATCGTCCTGGCATGACAAAATAAAAACAGTTTCAAATTCAAGTCCTTTTGCTTTGTGGGCAGTGAGTAATGAAACGGCATTTGTGGCACTAGCAAAGGGACTTTTATCATTCAATCTCATCTTATGGTTAACATGCAAATCAACAAATTCAACAAGATCTTTTAGGAGCAATGCCTCACCATTCTTATATTGTCTTAAAGCTTTTACAAAAACTCTGAGGCTTGAAAGAAATGATAGGTACTCAGTTCGAGCATGTTCAAATTTAGCTTTACTAAAATAATAATCTCTAAAAGGACTTTTGAACTCAATCTGTCCTAGACCGTCCAAAGTAGTTTCAGCAGAATCATCATCTTCTGATTCTGCAAATAACGTGACATGTGAACCAATCATTGAATCTAAAATATGTTCAAGTGGTTCGGATGAAGCTCTTATTCCGAGGCTCAAAAGAAATTCTCCAACGTCTCTAACTTTTTTGTCTTCCGATGAGAGCATGACTTCCAGCCAATTTTTTAAATAATAGTGATCACCATCAGTACCTCTTTTTCTTGAGGCTTCAAGTGATATTTTCCAAATTGATTCGCGAGAAATGCCCCAAAATGCAAAACTTAATATCTGGGGTAAATATTCATCAGCTTCATTAATTTCCTTCCTGTTTATTGAAGCTATAAATCGACTCAAAATAATGAGTTCACTAATATGTGGCTCCAAAAAAACGTCTTGTTCTCTTTCATAACGAATTGGCACCTTTTCTGATTTAAGATAGGTAACCATTGACTCAAGTTCATCATGAGTTCGACTGATTATTGCGATTGATTCAGGCAGTGATCCGTCAGTTATTAATTTTTTAATTTCACTAGCGACAAAATGGTACTGATGAAGACTAGTTGAAAAATGTCTTCTGACAACATTTCCTTTTTTAAGTTTGGTATTAGATGCAATTAATTTTTTTTCAAGTTCTGGAATCTTGTTTTCTAATCGGTTTTTTCCTTTACGAATTACAACAGACGCCAAATCAAGAATTTCCTGATGTGACCTATAATTTTCCGTCATGGTAATAATCTGAACTTCTGGGTAGAGCTTCTGAAAATTTAAAATATGATTTAATTCAGCCCCTTGAAATTTATAAATTGCCTGGTCATCATCCCCCACCACCATAAGATTTGGTCTTCCTTCATTAACTTTTGCGTCAGAAATAATTCGAATAAGGCGCATCTGGGCATCGTTGGTATCCTGGAATTCATCCACTAAAACATACTGAAACTGCTCCTGGAGCTCAAAGCGGAGCTTAGGGTGTTCTTCCGCGGCCTCAATCACATCAAGGATCATGTCGTCAAAATCATAAAGACCACGTTTATAAAGCTCCGCTTGATAAAGTTCATAAATTGAAGCCAATGATTGGAGTTTAGGAATATTGGCCAAATCGCTAAAAGTTTTTGTTGCATCGTCTTTTGATGATAAATATTCTTCTTTCCAATCAGAAAGTGGTGCAGTCGTGTCAGAATCCTCGGCTTCCTGAAGTGCAGTAGTGAGTGAAGATATTAAAGTTGGAAGGATTGGTTGGAAGATGATTGATGGAAATGAATCGGACTCTTTCTTTTTTTGAAGACTGGTTAAAGCCGAAATCGCCTTCGCGATTTCGGCGAAATCCTTCTTGCTGATTCTTTTGGGGAAAGCGCCGGCAATCGTGCTTTCAGCGCTTTCCAAATCTGTCTTATTTTTTTCAATAATTTTTTTAAACTCAATTGGTGTGAGTCCAGCTTTTTTAATATCACTTATGGCTCGAATGGCGTCTCTCAAATAGACAAAACCTTGATCTGGATGAAATGACCTTAGCGGATTAGAAGCTGGCAAGTCTTCAAAAATATCTTCCAAAATATCAACCGTTGCCAGATCGTCTGCGGGAATAAAATCAGCTCCCAGATGGAAAAATTCAGAATATCTATTTTTTATCCAAACTCCAAAATCGTGGAAGGTATGTATTGAAACCTTGTATGCTTCTTCACCAATTAGCCCAGCAAGCCTGTCCCGCATGTTTATTGAAGCAGATTCAGTGAAAGTAAGGCACAAGATGTTTGATGGTCTTGTATCGGTCTCTCTTAGAATCTGCCCAACTCTTAGTGACAAAATTTCAGTCTTTCCCGAACCTGGACCTGCAATAATAAGAACCGGTCCGTCAATTGTATCAACTGCCTTCTTCTGGCTTTTGTTTAGCGCTTTATATCTTTCATCAAATAGAAATTGAGCCATGGAGAAAGTATACCAGAGTAGAAGACTCAGAGAAAAAGCCGCGCTTGGGTAGCGCGGCTTTTGTCCTAATCTGAGAATCATCCATTATGACTCAACGTGAAAAACATCTGGTTTCGGCACATACTCCTCGAGGAATGCACCATCGTGCTTAACATTAACGATGTAAGACCCTTCACCTAGCGTCATCGCCTCAATGGTTTGATAGCTCGCAATGTATCTTCCGTCAATTTCCTCGACTAAAAAATTCAAGTATTTCCCTTTCTCAATCTTAAAAACTGCCACCACCTCAAAACGCTTCCCGATAATTATTTCTGGAGGATATTGATCTAAATCTGGTATTCGAGTACCAATAGCCGCAATAATTCCAGCAGCAGTAGCGCTTCCTGACAGCGGCTCGTACCGGTGCCCTGGTTCACGTTTTATTGCCCAATTAAGAGCCCATCCTTTAATTAATGGCCTTATTTGTGGCCAAACAATTACGCGGAAGAAAACTAAAACAAACATAACTAACAAGGTAAAAGGCAATTCTAGCATTAGGAACTCCTTGGTTGATTTCCCAATACTTTTAACAAATTTACCCCCTAAAGTAAAGAATTTTAGTAATTCCTCAAACGATTCACTTTTTCGTGCTGGCGGATTTTTTCGTGAGCCTTGGCTTCAATCTGACGAATACGTTCTCGAGTAACTCCGAATTTTTTTCCTACTTCTTCAAGTGTATGTTGAATACCATCATCTAGTCCATGTCTCATTTCTAGAATTCTGCGCTCCTTTTCTGAAAGGTCATTTAGAATTTCTTTTACCTGATCAGACAAAATTCTGCGTGATGCTTCCTGATCTGGTGAAAGGACTTTGTCATCTGCAATAAAATCACCATAGGTTGATTTGCCGTCTTCTCCATCGTCTCCAACAGGAGCATCAAGAGAAACGGTGCTTTGATCAATCTTTTCAATTGTATAAATTTTATCAACATCAAGACCCATTTCAGTCGCAATTTCTTCCGGTAATGGATCTCTACCCAAATCTTGTGAAAGTCTTCGATAAACCTGCTTATACTTGGCGATAGTTTCAACCATGTGAACTGGTACACGAATTGTTCTAGACTGGTCAGCCAAAGCTCTCGTAATTGATTGTCTAATCCACCAGGTTGCATAGGTTGAGAATTTATAACCCTTTGTCCAATCGAACTTATCAACTGCTTTAAAGAGCCCTATATTCCCCTCCTGGATAAGATCGAGCAGGGTTAAGTCTGGACTTCGTCCAACATATTTTTTAGCAATTGAAACAACAAGACGTAGGTTGGCCTTAGCCAAAAGATTTCTGGCTTCACTGTCCCCTGCCTCAATTCTTTTCGCTAAATCTTTTTCTTGATTAGCCATAATCAAAGGATACTGACCAATCTCTTTCAAATACATTTGAATTGAGTCGTAGCTTGAATCTGCAGATTTGTTTCCGTAGGAATATTTTTTAAGATCAGCAGTTAGATCTGCACCAACGTCTAATAGACCTCCTCCTTCAAGAATATCAACACCAGCGACAGAAAGTTTTTCATACAGATGGTCCAGAAAAATAACGTCATTTTCAACATTAGGAAATTCTTTCAAAATTTCATCATATGTTACGAAACCACGCTCCTTTCCCTTAACCAAAAGTTTTTCAGCCTTTGAATCAAGATCAGCTTGTTTCTTATTTGGTTTTATATTTTTTGACGATGCTTTAACAACCGGCTTCTTTTTTATGGAAGTCTTTCGTGGCTTTGTCTTTGATTTCGCTTTCGTTTTTGGTTTTGATTTTGGTTTCTTAGCCATGATGTGTTTGATTAGTATATAAAAGTTGAAGCCTTTTTGAAATATCCCCGATGTCTGTAATTATCTTCGCTTGAAGCAACTTATCCCCAGATCTTTCAGCTTCTCTCAATTTCATCGTCATTGAATCCCTCTCATCCTTGAGCGTCTCTTCCTGAAGATAAAGCAGTAATTGCTCAACATCTTCAGTTATTTTTTTATTTTGTTCGTAATATCTTTCAGCTTCAAAAATAAGCTCGTCCTTTAATTTAAAGTCATTAGAAAAAACTTTAGTTAGAGCTGGTAACCCTATATATTGAGTTAATTGATTTCTTAAGGCAGAAACATCAATTTCTGGTGTTTCCTTTGTTGTCTGCCAGAGGAAAATGCCTATAAGCTGTCGCTTAATTCCAGATAGTCGAGTCTTCGCTTCGAACGAGCGACTTTCTTCAACATATTGTGGTCTCTTCTCTTCTATATCATTGGTTACTTTTGATAATTCTTCCCAGATGATATCGTCCTTGACCTTGAGTAAGACGGCAATCTTGGATATAAATTGCGCTCGCTCTATATCACTATCAAGTGATAACACATACGGTAAGACTCTTTCTTTAACTGCCATGCCAAGTTTTCTATCTTTTAATCCTTCTTCAACTAAACCATCAAGATAAAAATCGATAACATGTTTTGAATTTTTTAGAGCTTCTCTCCAAACTTCTTTATCTTTTAAGAGAAGTTCCGCTGGATCGTCACCTTTTGGAAGAGATACAATTTTAACATCCATTCCAATAGTTAGTGCTTCTTTCCATGCTTTTAGTGACGCATTCATTCCAGCTGAATCGGCATCATAGACAACCATTACTCTTTTAGAGATTCGCTTTAGGATTTCTAAATGCAAAATTGTTAAAGCAGTACCGGAAGTTGCAACGGCATTCTTAAAGCCCTCCTGATGGCACATAATTAAATCCATCTGACCTTCAACTAAGATTGAATAATCTTTCTTTCTGATCTCGTGCTTAGCTCTATCATACCCATACAAAACTTTTGATTTACTAAAGAGTTCTGTTTCTGGACTATTAATATATTTGGCTTCCTCTGCTCCGTCTTTAAGAATTCGGCCAGAGAATGCAATGACTCTTCCGGATGGATCAAAAAGTGGAAACATTACTCGCCCACGAAAGCGATCATAGTAACCTTTATCCCCCTTCTTAATGAGCCCCGCCTTATCAAGTTCAATATCAGAAAATCCTTTTGCTTTGAGATGATTTTCAAGACCATGCCAGCCCTCTTCCGCAAAACCTAATCGCCATTCCGCAATTGTTTTTTCACTAAGACCACGCTTCAGCAAATAATTTTTTGCTTCAGTATTTTTAGAAAGTGCTTGATTCCAAAAGATTGTGGCTCCTTCGAGGGCGGCAAAGAGCCGCTCTTTGCCGCCCGCTTCTTTGTCTTGGGGTGCCGAATACTCAAGCGGCACCCCAGCCCTCTCCGCCAAGATCTTGAGAGCACCTAGAAAATCCACGCGCTCGAATTCTTGAACGAAAGAAAAGATATCACCCTTAACCCCACAACCGAAACAGTAATAGCTTCCACGATCAGGTGAGACAAAAAATGATGGGGTTTTTTCGTTATGGAAAGGACACTTGGCTCGATAGCTTGAGCCAGCCTTATCTAGCTTCACGTAGAAACTGACTGTATCTACGATATTTAGCCTTTCTTTAATTTTTTCAACTGTGTTTGAGGACATAATTTACTCCTCTTTGTATACATTCTGGGACTCTTGAAGATTTCTAATCATTTCTGCTTTCGGACTTCCCGGAAAACCAGTACCGGCTGGGATCAATCTTCCCACAATAACATTTTCTTTTAGACCTTTTAGCGTATCTTCAGCACCTCTTACAGCGCTACTGATAAGAACACGTGTTGTGTGTTGGAAGGAAGCTGCTGACAAGAAACTTTCACGAGATAGCGATACTTCAGTAATACCCATAACTACATGTTCTGCTTTAGCTTCCTCTTTACCAGCTGCTTTCATCTCTTTATTTTTTAACTGTAGAACTCGGTGTTCAATAACATTGCCTTCAATAAGTCCCGTATCTCCTGGTTCCTTAATTTTCATACGAGAGAACATTTGTCGAACGATAACTTCAATGTGCTTTCTAGAAACAGCCTCTCCTTGAAGTTCATACAATTTCTTAATTTCAGCAATAATATATTCTTGAGTTTTTTCCTTTCCAGAATATTTGAAGATTTCATCAATACTTGCAGAACCGTCAGTTAAGAACTGACCCTTGTGAACCTTGTCCCCAACCTTAACCAAAACTTGTCTCAAATAGTGCACTGAGTATTCAAGTTCATTCTTTTTCTTAGTACTCTTTGCAACTTTATCTTCAATGTCTGGAAGAATGGTAATTATTTTTTCTTTACCAAGATTTTTAATTTCAGAAATTACTCCGTCATTATGACTTAGTACTGCTGCATTCTTTGGATTTCTCTTTTCAAAGACTTCTTCCACACGAGGCAAACCTTGAGTAATGTCTCCACCAACCGATGCGGTACCTCCAGCGTGGAAAGTTCTCATGGTTAGCTGTGTTCCTGGTTCTCCAATAGCCTGAGAAGCAACCGTTCCAACAGCTTCACCGATATCAACTAATTTATTTTTACCAAGATCAAGTCCGTAACAAAGACCACAGATACCATCAATTGTTTTACATGTAAGTGGTGATCGAACATAGACTTCAGTAACACCAGCGCCTTCAATTTGTTCAGCGTCACGCTTTGAGAGAATGGCGTTTCTTTTGAAAATTACTTCACCATCTTTATTAGCAACATCCTTAGCCAATACTCTACCTTTAATATTCTTTGAAATTGGGGTTTCAATACCTGAAGCAGTTTCCTTAATGATTACGATTCCATCTTTAGTTCCACAATCTTCTTCAGTGATAAGAACGTCCTGAGCAACATCAAACAAACGACGAGTAAGGTATCCAGCGCGGGCGGTGTTCAAGGCAGTGTCAGTCAAACCTTTTCTTGAACCGTGAGTAGTGATGAAATACTCAATTGGAGTAAGTCCTTCCTTACCCGAACTTAGAATTGGAAATTCAAGTGTATCTCCAGCAGTATTTTGAATAAGTCCTTTCATACCGGCCATGTTGGTAATTTGAGAAATAGAACCTCTGGCACCGGACTTCCACATATCGTATACGGAACCCTTTCTATCCAATGTTCCTGGAATTAATTTCTCAACTTGTGATTTAACATTGTGCCAAATCTCAATATTTTTTCTAATTCTTTCTTCTTCTGAAAGCAAACCTTCGTTGTATTCACCCTGAACTTTTTCTGATGAAACCTTTCCTTCATCTACTATCTTTTTCTTGCCTTCTGGTTCTTTGATGTCATCAATACCCCAAGTTACGCCTGAGTAAGTTACATACTTGAAACCAAAAGTTTTAATTCTATCCAAAATTACAGGTAGTTTATCTACTCCGTAGATATGCATCATGTCATCGACAATTGCAGATAGAACTTTTTTATCAACTTCCTTTTCAACATATGGGTAATCTTCTGGCAAAATTTCATTAAATAGAAGTTTCCCAATAGTTGTTTCAAGTAATTTATCTTTGAAGGCTTGGTATTTAACACCGTCCTTTGGCATAACTTTAATTTTGGCTCGCAAAGTGACATGTCCAAAGTCGTATGCGGTGATAGCTTCCTCCATACTCGAGAAAATCATACCTTCGCCGGTTTCCTTTTCCATGACCTTAGTCATCCAGAAACAGCCGAGAAGAATATCCAAGAGTTTTCCGATAACTACAGGATCTCCACTTCCTGGCTTTAAGATGTTTTTATCTGAAGCCATGATTTCTCTTGCTTCAAGCTGAGCTTCTCTCAGAAAGTGGAACGTGAACGGCCATCATGTCTCCGTCGAAGTCGGCGTTGAAAGCGGTACAAACTAGAGGGTGAACCTGGATAGCATTACCTTCAATCAAAATTGGTCTGAAAGCCTGAATACCTAGTCTGTGTAAAGTTGGTGCACGGTTTAGAAGAACATATTTATTAACAATAATTTCTTCAAGAATTGCCCAAACTTCTGGAGCACCGTCATCAATTAAACGAGAAGCACCTCGAATGTTAAAAGCTAATTCTTGTTTCAAAAGTTCAGAAATAACAAATGGGCGGAAGAGTTCAAGTGCCATGTGCTTTGGAAGACCACATTGATCTAGATTAAGTTCAGGACCGACAACAATAACTGAACGTCCAGAATAGTCCACACGTTTACCCAAAAGATTGTGTCTAAGAAGTCCACGCTTACTCTTCAAGTTGTCTGACAATGATTTAAGAGCACGTCTTTGAACAACGTTTGCAGCTGCAGCATGACGTTGTACCATGTCTAATTGAGTTATCAATCAAAGCATCAACGGCTTCCTGAAGAATTCTTTTTTCATTTCGTAAGGATTACGTCTGGAGCGTGAATTTCCTTTAGTTTCTTCAAACGATTATTTCTGTTGATTACACGTCGGTACAAATCGTTAACGTCTGCAGTAGCATGTCGTCCACCATCAAGTGGAACCATTGGGCGAAGTGCCGCAGGAATAACTGGGATAACAGTGATAAACATCCACTCAGGTCGCTGACCAGATATAATCATGGACTTAATCATGCTAATTCTCTTGTTGATTTTCTCCTTTTCCATTGCGCCAACTTCTTCAACATCTTTTTCAAGCTGAGCTCAACTTTCTTCAAATCGAGGTGTCTTGAGAATATCATAAATAGCTTCTGCACCAATTCCTGATTCAAAGATTGTTCCGTAACGTAGTGAGAATTTGTGGTAAGTCATTTCATCAAGAACTTTTCCAACCTGAATGCTTTCAATATCATTTCTTGGCATTCACCAAGAGTTCTTTAATAGCTTCTTTTGATTTTTCATCACTGAAATTTTTAACTTTTTTTTGTATTCTGAATCAAGTTCTTTAAGGAATTTTTCTCTTTCATCTTCGATTAACTTTAGTGACTAAATATCCAGCAAAGTAAACTAACTTTTTCAAGTTCACCAGTTGGCATTCCAAGAATCAAGACCAATTCGTGATGGCATGCTCTTGCAAAAACCAAATATGGGAAACTGGGTTGCAAGTTCAATATGTCCCATTCTTTCTCTTCGAACAATTGAACGAGTTATTTCAACTCCACATTTTTCACAAACAATTCCTTTATATCGAATTCCTCGGTATTTTCCACAATAACATTCCCAATCTTTTTCTGGACCAAATATTTTTTCGTCGAAAAGACCATTCTTTTCGCTTCTTTGAGTTCGGTAGTTCATCGTTTCTGGCTTGGTAACTTCACCGTATGACCATTCACGAATTTTTTCAGGAGAAGCGATCTTCAAAGTGATAGCATTGAAGTCATTTATATCAACTGTAGCTGTTTTTTTATTTTGAGGTGTAGGCATGGTAATGATTAATTATTGCTATCAATATTTTTTGGATCCTTCTTCAATTCGACATCTAGGACAAGTCCTCTTAGATTATTGAGAAGAACGTTAAATGATGCTGGGACATTCGGCGATTTGATGATTTCCCCTTTAACAATTGAGTCGAAGGCAGCAGATCGTCCAACGATGTCGTCTGACTTAATGGTCAAGACTTCACGAAGTGTGTAAGCCGCACCGTGTCCAAGGAGTGCCCAGACTTCCATTTCTCCAAATCTCTGACCTCCACCTTGTGCTTTTCCACCGAGAGGCTGTTGAGTGATTAGAGAGTAAGGTCCGATTGATCTCATGTGGATCTTGTCTTCTACCATGTGGTGAAGTTTCAAAATGTACATGTAACCAACGGCAATTTCCTGATCAAATTTCATTCCAGTTCTACCATCAAAGAGTTCAGTCTTACCATTTTCTTTCATTCCAGCCATTTTCAATTCTTCTTTGATTTCTTTGTCTGTTGCTCCAGCAAATGGAGGAACGATTGCCTGATAATTCAATGCATTAGCAGCATAACCTAAGTGGAGTTCCAAAATCTGTCCGAGGTTCATACGAGATGGCACACCGAGTGGGGTCAAAATCATATCGATAGGAGTTCCATCTGCCATGTAAGGCATGTCTTCAACTGGCATGATTTTTGAAATAACACCTTTGTTTCCGTGTCGTCCAGCTAATTTGTCTCCAACTGAAATACTTCTAAGTTGTGCAATTTCAACGTGAATTCTTTTGATAATTCCTGATTCAAGCTTATCTCCTTTTTCACGAGAAAATACTTTAACTCCAATAATACGTCCTCGCTTTCCGTTTTCTAGTCTCTTAGATGTGTCTTTTACGTCACGAGATTTTTCACCGAAGATCGAACGGAGGAGTCTTTCTTCTGGAGTAAGTTGGGTCTCACCTTTTGGTGTAATTTTTCCGACAATGATGTCTCCTGGTCTAACTTCTGCACCGATTCGGACAATACCGTCTTCATCAAGATTTTTTAATTTTCCTTCACCAACGTTTGGAATATCGTGAGTGGTAATTTCTGGACCAAGTTTAGTATCGCGAACGTTCACTACGAATTCTTCAATGTGAATTGAAGCAAATTTACTTTCCTTAACTAGTCTTTCTGAAACAATAATAGCGTCTTCGTAGTTTGCTCCAGACCATGACATGAAGGCCACGAAAATATTTTGGCCTAAGGCCATCTGTCCACCATCTGTTGATGAAGCGTCAGCAAGTAAATCACCCTTCTTAACTTTATCTCCAAGGTTAACCTGGGTCTCTGATAGTAAGCAGTAAATTGGTTTGTTCTTGAGAATTGAGCCAATCTATATTCAATATCTTTTCCCTTAGTTGGTTTGAATATAATTTTCTTAGCATCAACAGTAAGCAATTGTTCCTTCTTCTGGAGCAACAATAACTCGGCCAGTATCCTGAGCGGCCCATCTTTTCAATACCAGTTGCGACAAGTGGAGCTTCTGGAAGAATACAAGGTGTTGCCTGCTTTTGCATGTTTGAGCCCATGAGCGCTCGGTTAGCATCATCGTGATTCAAAAATGGAATCATGTTTGTGGCTACAGAGAAAGCTTGGTTAGTTGAAACGTCAATCAAATCTACTTGATCTGGAGTAACCAATTTTGGTTCACCTTTGAGACGAACTTCAACTTTCTCTTCAGTAATTTTTCCCTTCTCATCATATTGAGTAGCAGCGTGAGCAATTTTAAAGCCTTCTTCCTCCAAGGCATTCATATATTTAATTTCGCCAGTGATTTTACCTTTCTTGACTATTGACGTAAGGAGTCTCAATCATTCCGAAATTATTTATACGTGCATATGCGGAAAGTGAAGCACCAAACCAATGTTTGGACCTTCTGGAGTATGGATTGGACAAATTCTTCCGTAGTGAGAAGGATGCACGTCGCGAACTTCAAAGCCAGCGCGCTCTCTAGTAAGTCCTCCAGGTCCGAGTGCTGAAACAGTTCTTAAGTGTTCAAGCTCAGTCAAAACATTTTCCTGTTGCATAAACTGTGAAAGCTGGTTGGTTGTGAAGAATTCCTTAATTCTAGCCTGTAGCGGTCGTGGAGAAATAAATTGAATTGGAAGTGTTGTGTCTGTATCAACAATAGACATTCTATTTTGAATGTTTCTCTTGATTTGGGCCATACCGACACGGATCTTCTGCTGTAGTAGTTCTCCAACGTAACGAACACGTCTTGAACCTAGGTGATCAATATCATCAGGAATTGCTTCAGGATGGCTGTTTAGAAATACAATATGAGAAATAATGATGATTAAATCTTCGAGAGAAACAGTCTTTCTTTCAAGATCAGTTTCTTTCATACTCTTTTCAAATCTCTTGTTGAAACGGAAACGTCCAACTCTAGAAAGGTCATATCGTTCTGCACTGAAAATACCTCTAATAAATTCCTTAGCGTTTTCAACAGTTGCAAGATCTCCATCTCGAAGTCTCTTGTGAATTTCAATAAATGAATCATCAGCTGACTTAGCATGATCTTTAGCAAATGAAGCTTCAATTGATTTCTTAGCTTCCAAATTTGTCGCAAAGAATTCTAAAATATCTTTATCTGTTGGAGCACCAAACACTCTTAGGAGTGATGTAACTGGGAATTTTCTCTTTCGGTCAATGCGAACATACATTGCACCGTCTGGATCAGATTCAATTTCAACCCAAGCACCACGGGATGGAATAATCTTGGCACCGAAGTAATTCTTTCCCTTTAAGTTCTTGAGACGTAAAAAATACCCCGAAGGATCTTGCCAACTGGGGTACGATTACTCGTTCAATACCATTTATAATAAAAGTTCCGTGTCCGGTCATGACGGGAAAATCTGCCATAAAAAGCTCCTGTTCTTTTGAGGAGTTTAAAATTTTATTTTTGAGACTAACCTTCACCTTAAGTGGAGCTTCTAGTGAAAGTTTATTTTCCTTAGCATAAGTCTCATCATATTTGGGTTCTGCTAATTCAAAACCTGTAAAATCAAGTTGAAATTTCTTTTCAGAAAAGTCCTTGATAGAAGAGAACTCACTAAAGACTTCCTTGAGACCGACTGACACGAGCCACTTGTACGAATCTGTTTGGGCTTCGACGAGGTTTGGCAAATCCCCGAATGGCTTCTTAAAATGACCGAAAAACTTCTGATTTTTTTTATATGGCATTTAGCTTAATATATTAAAAATAACGCAAAAGAGAACCTGACCTTTTTCTCTTTTAAGGCTTATAAAATTTTCTATTCCGGTCCGAAAATCAGCCGTGACTCAATCAGTTATGAAGTGTCAATAGTATACACATGGCCAAAAATCTGTCAACCATTATTTGGGCCTACTGTGGATAAACTATTTTAAGCCCTGTTTCCAGGCCTCAATCTTCTTATGATTTCCAGAAAGGAGGACCTTGGGAACGCGGTATTTTTTTCCTTTATAGGTCAAAACCTCTGGGCGAGTGTAAACTTCAGAGCTTGAAATTCTGCTTTCCTCTAGTGAATTGAAATTACCGAGCACTCCTTCAATTTGCCTGGACATGCAATCAATAACAATCATCGCTGGTAATTCCCCACCAGTTAAAACGAAAGGGCCGATCGAAATTTCTTCAGCCTTAAATATTTTTTTAACTCTCGCATCAATACCTTCATATCGTCCACAAATCAAAACCACATCGTAATATTTTTTTACAAATGTTTTTGCAGTTGTGGTATCAAATTGTTTCCCGGATGGAGAGAAGAATACTACTTTATGTTTTCCCTTTATTTTCTTGAGTACCGCATCAATAGTTTTAATTATTGGCTCTGCTTGCATCACCATCCCCGGCCCACCACCATACGGTTTATCGTCAATTCTAATATACGGAGCCTCCTTCCCTTTTTGTGATTTTGGGACTTTGACGTAATCTCTCGGGTTATAGAATTTGATTGTTATCTTTTTCTCTCTTTGGGCACGAGCCAAGATAGACTCACTTATATATGAGCTAAAACTTTCTGGAAATAAAGTGATTATATGAAACGTCACTACTAGATTTT
The DNA here is from genome assembly GCA_963839205.1 of uncultured bacterium. Lineage (GTDB taxonomy): Bacteria > Patescibacteriota > Minisyncoccia > Phycocordibacterales > CAWITU01 > CAWITU01. The sequence continues at coordinate 252,390 of CAWITU010000002.1, read as the reverse complement.
GAGATCATCCACAGCTTCATCAAGACTCTTTGGAACCATCTGCTTTGATCCACCTTCTGGTTCGTTGATCTTCAAGTTAACTCTGGCATTATTTTTCATTCCAACGACTCTAAGGAGTGTTCGAACTGCTTTTGCGGTATTTCCTGATCGTCCAATGATTTTTCCCATATCAGCTGGGTCAACAGTAAGAGTCATAAGAACTCCCATTTCATCAACAGTTCTGTTAATTTTTACAGATTCTGGTTTATCAACTAAAGCCTTAACAACGAAATCTAAAAATTGTGTATCTTTCTCTGTCATAATTTTCTTTTAAGAATAGTAATCATTCAAGCAGTGCGACATACTGCTTACCCTGTATTGTAAGAAATTTAAGCTTAGGAAGCAACCTCGTCACTTTTGACTTCAGGTGCTGGGGCAGATTCTGTTTTAGCTGGAGCAGGAGCTTCAACTACAGGTACTGTTTTCTTAGGCAAAACATTGATTTTTTTGCCTGTAATAATCTTTTGTTCAATTAAAAGGTTGTGAACGGTTGGAGTTGCTTTGGCACCACGAGCCATCCAGTGTTTAACTTTATCAGCTTGGATAATAGTTTTGTCCTCAAAACGAGCATCGTGGGATCCTAGGATTTCTAGAAATCTACCGCTTTTTGTGCTGTTTTTTGAGTCCGTCAAAACAAGACGAAACGTTGGTTCGTGCTTTCTGCCAGTTCTTTGTAATCTGATTTTTAACATGGGTCATACTGTAGCAGATGAAGCTACTTCACGTCAAATAAGTCCGGAGCCTTATTTGACCTCTTTTACAATCAAAAGGTTATTTGTTTTAGTAAGTTCAAATGTGTAATTAACACTACCGTCTGGACCAGATCCTTGCACATATACCGTAGCAACATCGTGAGATGAATCCGTAAAAGCATACTTACTAATCCACAAACTGAGACCGGAGTCTGCCGTCGTGGTAGCACCTATACCAGAGAAAACGACATTCTGTTTATGTCTACTTGGATCTGAAGGATTTGGTATTGGGTAGATAGCGGAGGTTATATCATTAAGAGTTACTGGTTGAGTGCTCGCAGTCACTTCAAGATTCAAACCATCACCTACACTGACAGATGGATGAGTTGAGGTTGAAGTGGCGGTTGTCGAAGTGCTTGTTCCAAGCATAGTCGAGGAAGCTACTTCATTATTCACTTGATTAGTAGGTTGAGAATTCGAACTATGTCTTATATAAAAATAAGTACCGATAGCTATTAGAATAATAATAGCAATAACAGTAAGGATGCGGACAACTAAATTTGATTGAATATTTTTCATGGAAATAACTATAGCATATTAGAATTTATAGAAAAATTAGATAATAAAAACAGAAAAGGCGCCCGAATTTCATTCGGGCGCCCATTATCAATTCAAATTACCAGCTTTAACCTTTGCCACCGCCAGGTGCGACTGGGGTCGGCTCGGCGAAATCTGTCGGATTCCAGACAGGGACGATGTAATACGTACCCGCATGAAACGGAATTTGCGCCATCATTGTTCCCTGAGCAAAAGTAAAGCCCGGGATGTTCGCTTGAACATTTGCCGAGGAAAATTGCCAGGATGTGTTTCCTTGCAACCTCACCCAGAAACCTACGGCGACAGCACCTTCCGTCGTTGCTGCAAACACCGGTATCGGAGTCCGCAAAACGTCGTCACCAAGCAATGCCGAGTGAGAAATGCTTACTTCGTAAGTATGGTTCTCTCCAATCCCATTCACCGACGATATCCCGATATCCACAATGTTCAATGGATCGGTGAAATAGATTAGTCCGTCAATGCTCGAGGAACTGACCTTCTGCGCAAGCGAAATGTTTGGTACTTGAGTCCCAGTTCTAAGATCGTAATTAACGGATGTTCCATCCGTGAAATTGACGACCAGATATCCATTGCCCGCCGATGCTGTCGGGAAGTAAATCTTGTTGATGTAAGAAGACAAGTATTGACTCCCGGTTGTTTGCCCAGAATTTGGGTCAACATAAAGTAGGGTTGCGGATGAGACCGACTTGCCAAAACTAACAGCAATCCAGTCATCTAGAACCAATGTAAGCGTAACCGGTGACAAACTGTAAATATTGTTCGTCGCGACCGGCAGACTTTGAGCAGATGCATAGAAGTACTGATCTCCATCAGCATTGACCACTGAGGCCCAGGTATAAACCGTATCCATTGGATTGACGATCGTTATACTTGGTGAGCTTCCATTAAAGAAGCTAAGAATATCCTGCGAAGTATGCTTCGTCGGAAATGCAGTCGTTGTCATGACTGGCTGTGTTGACACCTGACTTTCTGCGTAAACCTGGATGCTGGCATTCGTCGCCTGTTCCACCGCATATGCCCGAAGGGCTGCTTTGGAGGTCAGGAAGGACAGGGTGGCTGGCGCTTGGGCAAAAGTTATGGAGGGCAAGAAGCCCAACACGACCGCGAGCGCTAACGTGAGGTAGAATTTCATTTTTTGGTTTTCTTTCTTTTTGTAGTTTTGTTGTTCTGAATTTATTTCTGCTTACCGTTATCGAACTCGGCACTAAAGTGTGCGACATACGTAACGGGACCGCCGTTTTGGTTCTGTGTCTCAGACTTGGGCACCGATTTTTTGGGTGCCGGTTGCAAGACAAGCACTTCCTTTGGCAACAAAGCCAAATAGGAGAGGAATCCGATAGCGACGACAAGTGCCGCAATCAACAGTTTCATTTTCATTTTTTTCCTAGTTTTTCGTTCAGGAACAACAACACGCTTTCAAAAGAAAGCTGATAATGTGATTGTAAAAGAACAAAAGGAGCCAAAGGCTCCATGCCTAACAATACTAACAGATTAATTAGGTGTTGTCAAGTATAATCTATTCTGCTAAAGTACTCCCATGAAAATACTTGGAATCGAAACCAGTTGTGACGAAACAGCCCTTTCTCTAATTGAGATGAGTGGCAATAAAAAAACTCCCACTTACAAACTTTTGGCTAAGGCTCTTATTTCGCAAATTGATATTCATAAAGAATACGGGGGCGTCTTCCCTGCTCTAGCTAAGCGAGAACATTCCAAAAACTTAATTCCCCTTTTTCATAAAATTTTGAAGAATTCTAAAATGCTTATTAAGCGCCCCTCCTCCGCCAAAGCGACGGAGGGCAAAGAAGATATTTCGAAAACTCTTGAGAGAGAGCCGGAACTATTGAAAGCTTTTCTGGACCTTATTCCAAAAATTGAGAGGCCGAATATAGATGCAATTGCGGTAACTTACGGGCCGGGACTTGAACCAGCTCTTTGGGTTGGGATTAATTTTGCTAAAGCGCTTTCAGAAACATGGGATATTCCAGTAATATCAGTTAACCATATGGAGGGGCATATTATGTCGGCTCTGATTCAGAAGACAAATGGGCCCGCCAAGAAATTGAAATCATTGGGCGGGCCCGCTCTCTCGCTTCTTATTTCCGGTGGCCACACTGAACTCGTTCTCATTAACAAAGACTGGAAGTACGAGACCATTGGAAAAACTAGGGATGATGCTGTCGGAGAAAGTTTTGATAAGGTCGCTAGAATGCTGGATTTTCCCTACCCAGGCGGGCCAGAAATCTCTGCGCTTGCAGAGAAGGCCAGAAAAAAGAAATTACCACATACGATTACTTTGCCTCGCCCAATGATAAGTTCAAAAGACTATGATTTTTCTTTTTCTGGTCTTAAGACTGCAGTGCTTTATACACTTAAGAAAATTCCAAAGATAACTCATACAATTAAGGAAGAAATTTCTCGTGAATTTGAAGACGCAACAACTGAAGTCCTGATCGCAAAAACAAGTAGAGCTATCAAAGAATATAAAATCAAAACCCTAATTGTTGCTGGCGGAGTTGTTGCCAATACTCATATAAGAAAATCATTTGAGAAGCTTGCTAAGGAAAATCTGAAACTTAAGCTTTATATTCCTGAACAATTTCTGTCAACTGATAACGCAATCATGATTGCTGTTGCTGGATTTTTTCATGCCAAAGAAATAAAGGGAACAAATAAGAAAGCGGCGGGGACCCCTTCCGGGGTCCCCGCCGCTTTCGGCTCTCTTAAATTAGATTAATTTCTATTTTTTAGATTTTGTTTCTTAAACTCTTCAAGTCTATCTGACATATCAGTCTTCACACCATTGCTGTAGGCCATACTATTTCGCTTTCTAATAATCATGTAAGCAGCGAAGGCACTCCAGAGAGTAATACCGATGAGGAAGAGTACTAACTTTAGATTGAAATCAACACCTGTGTATGGAACTTGAGTTAAGTAAACACCTGAACTCAATTGACCAACTCCACCGACGCTCACTGAACAGTTAGCAACTGCAGACTGACCATTTGAATAAACAGTTAGTGTTGCATTCTTAACTCCAGGATTGGCATATGTATTGTAAGCATTTGATGTATTTCCGTAGAGACCATCAGTACCTGTCCAATAATAAGTATAATTTCCACTTCCATTTAAATATCCATTTCCAGATCCATAATATGATCCATTACTTCCACCAGAAACATTTCCATACCACTCTACTTGCGTATTAGTTGATGGATTTGAAGGTGTACCGTAACAAGAAACGCTTAATGGTTGATTATTATAGATTGGAGGATAAACAGGTGGGTAGTAGATTGGCGGTGTATATGTCTGTTGAATATAAGTTGAACAATTAGCAACCTCACTTTGTCCGCCACTAGATGTTACTGTCACACTTCCATTATAAGTTCCAGGGGAACTATAACTTGCTGAAGTTGATTGACCACTTCCAGAAAGATTTGTTCCACTCCAGGAATAAGTGAAATTGCCATTTCCTCCCGTAGCATTTGCATACCAATTGATAACCTGGCCAACTTGGGCACTTGAAGGATTAGCATAACAACTGACATAAAAATTCTGAGGTGGTTGAACTGGTGTTCCATTCACAACCACATAACATGGTCGAGAAATATGCTGGCTACCATCACTTATCGCAACTGATAAATTATAAGTACCAGGATTTTGATAGGTTTGACTTAATGTTGAACCGCTACCAGATGCACCGTTTCCCCCACTCCAAGAATAAGTGTAGTTACCAGAACCACCAGATGCTAGTGCAGTAAAGAGAACTGCTTGTCCGACAGTTACGCTATTAGAATCAGGGTAACAAGTACCGAGAAGTGGCTGTGGTTGATTACAAGTATTACATGAGCAAGTACCACAAGCGAAAGCGCTTTTAGGGGCGAATGAGCCGAGATCATTATTAAAACCGTTGCCAACTGCAAAGCTAATAAATGGGGCATACAAGGCGAAAATGAAGGCTGAGAAGATCATTACGCCAAATACGGCTTTAGATATTGATTTGTTTATACTCATATTTTTCATATGGGGCTATTGTACACTAATATTATAAATTAGTCAATAGCTTAAATTATGACTGATTAATTGGGCTAGATGAGACATAGTCGGCAGTCACAACATAACGTTGTTGTTTCTTGCCGAAAGTATTACAGGTTGATATGGTCAATTCTGGTTTAGTACCAGAAAAATCTACCCAAATTTCATTGTCATCAGCCAACTTAACCGATGTAACTTTATAGACGTATACCTTGTCCTGTCCTGTCACATCTATCTCATCTCCTGCTGACAACTTATCTAAATCATCAAAAGTTTTGTATGCCTGATTGTGAACAATGGACCAGTTAGTACTGTGTCCGAAAATATAAACATTTCCATCTGCTAAAAGTCCGGATCCTGGGTAACGAACAGCACCGTGAGTTAAATAATTATCGAGTTCATCAACATTTGTTGTTGTTGGATTGGCCACAGTCGCATCAACACCAATCTTAGAAATTGTAATGTGGGTTGGAGACTCACCTGTAAATACTGGGGCCGTACTTGTTCCGCTTGAAGAAGTGTCAGTTGATGGGGCAACAATATTTGGCGCCCCTGCGAGAACTGTTTCTTGAATTTGATCAAATAATGAATAACCGCTTCCCTCAAATTCAGAAGGAACAAGACCAATAACATACAATCCTGCGAAGGTTACAAAAAAGACCGCTGCAAAAACTGCAATAAAATATAAATGGGTTTTGGAAAATAAATCTTTATTATTTTTATTCATTTCTGCCATGCCTTAAATTGTGCATTAAAATAATGTTTGGGGCAAATATAAAAAGAGCCCCTGTCCACACGAATGCAGACAGGGGGCTAAGGGACGTGAGAGACAGTAAAACCTACGTCTACAATTATAGACAAAGCTCTACCGTATCTCCTTAATCCCGTTCAGAAAATCCTAATTTTTAAAATGCTTTGAAGTAGACGGAACGCAAGTTCCAATTGCGCTTCCGGACAAGTGATGGGACATAACGCTCCACCGTCATAATTAAAAAGACAATGGATTCATCGTCCAAACACCAAACCAATCACGCCGCTTTGCGATCCGCCTGATCTCCCAGATTACTTTCCGGAGTTTCAGAAGTATTACTGACGACATGCACCACTTGATTCTCAGCCGGCGCCACTCACTATAGAGCCATTCGGCGAACTTGGTGGCGGTGCGCCACTGTGCCATCCGAAGAATGTGCCCATCGTTATAGCGCCAGACTTTTTTCATCGTGCCGCAGTTTTCCGGATTCGGTACCTCGACTTGGATCTTGTCCGGATGCTTCAGGCGAAACTTCGCCTTATACTCAATCAGTTTCGCACCCCAGGGTGACCCGGACGGCGATTGAACTGGTCAAAGACCAGGAAAAAAACCTGCGGACATCCGGGTTCCAGTTGCAAACCTTGCCACGCCGTTTGCGAGGGAATACGCCACCTTCGGTCGGAGGTTTCTCGCCCGGCAGAAGCTTTTCGCCATTTTTCGAATTTACATGAAGACCACAGAAGGCTTTGAACTTCGCCACAGTCGTGAACTGTTTGATGTCCCCAACAGAAGAAATGATCCTGGCAGCAATCGACGGGCCGACCCCTTCGACTCCCTCAAAGATTCCAGTGTAGACCGGAATTTCCCGCAAAGCATTGAGGAGCTCCCGGTCGCATTTTTTCTTCCGCAACCAGGGCCAGATAGACCTGATCACTTGCCTTCAATTCGTCGAAGGCTTTTTCGATATCACCTTGAGCATATTGACCGCCGGGCGAAGTGAAAACTTTGCCGATGGCTTGCTGGCCGAGACGATTCCCGCAACCGATGCGAGCGTGTTCTGCCTCCTTTGATGCCCGGTACCATTCGCGAACACGAATGAGATCGCGATCTTTGGCCCGGACTTCGTAGAAAGCTGTCGGATTCAATCCGAAAAGCTCGATCAAAAGTGCCGTATCTTTCTCCTTATCCTTGATTCCCCGCTCATCGCGAATCGCTTTGAGCTGATGGGGTGGAGTGCGGAAGACTTTAGCACCGATTGTTTCGCCGGACTGGGACATGGCGTAGGCGAAATTATCGCCCGAACCACCCAGGGTCATAATGACCACGTCACCTTCTTTAACTCCATCCGCAATCGCCGGAATTTTGGTCACAACGAAATGCTTGCGACCGACCTTCTGAATGTGACTGGCCGGATGAAGGCTGACTTCGATTTCCGAAATTTCCTTGACCACCAGCTGATGCGGGGGGATTTGGGAAATATCGTCACCGGCTTCGACTGCCCGCATTTTGAGCGGATAGCGACCGAGCGCAAAATCGAGTTCCGACTGTTCGTCAGGAAGCTTGATTTGATATGACGTCAGATCGCCCTCAGGGGCAATTGTTACGACTGTGGGCCTGGCTTCGCCTTTGGCGGAAGCTTTGACCCTGTGCTGAATACTGATGATTCGTTTCATGCGAATCCTTTCTTTTGTTTCGTCTCAAGCTCGCGCAAGAGACATTGGTTTATGTGTGGGACAATCGAATATTCGTCTCAAAGAGACACAGTCCAACTCGTCCCAAATTACAAAGAATTCGCTTCGCAATATAACTTTTGATTGGAGCGTTGTCAATATATACCATTTGACATTTAATATAGCTATGATATAATTCGCCCACATATGGAAAACGAACAAAAACCCAATATTTTCGTAAGAGTAGCCATTATTATCGGTATTCTTATTATTCTTTTTATTATTGCCTACGGCATTATTGCTGTTGTGCCAAGAATGTTTTCATCTTTGGCCGACGTTAATCTTTCTTTCTCTTCCCTATTTGGGAAACAACCAACTACTGGAAATTCACTAACTGGAACTAATACCGCTTCTTCTTCAAACCAAAACGGAGTCATTATCTATGGCAATGCGTCTTCTACCGCAACAACTACAAAAACTATTTCTAATACAAATACTACAACTAATACAAATACTAATTACAATTCAAACCAGAATACAGTAATGGGTGGAACACCTGATCTCTCAATTAAATTAGTGGATGAAAGTATTACTAATGCTTCAAACGAAGCAGTAATAAGATTTTCAGTAAGCAATGTTGGTAATGGTTCAAGCCCTAGCTGGTCAATCAAGACAACCGAGCCGATGCTTAATGCATCTGATGATACCCGAGAAACCTACGGCGTTCGCGCTCTTGCCCCTGGTCAATCAACTGGACCAATCACTCTTACCCTTACAGGCATGCAACCTGCTGGTGGCATAGTAACTATCTCTGTCAATTCTGATAGAACTTTTAACGAAACAAGTTTCTCAAATAATTCTATTTCAATCACAATTCCTGCTGGAACATACTCAACGAATGTTTATCAAAATACCTACAGCAATAATTACAATAGCGGAACTTATAACTACAACAATACAGGAAACTACAATTATAATAATGGTTACAACACGAGCGGTAATTATCAAAATTATCCAGCTGACCTTTCAATTCAAATCACAAGCGTTGGAGTAATTAATCCATCAACAGGATTACTAACTCAAACAACTAATTTCAATCCAGGAGATACAGCTCAAGTTAATTTCACTGTCTCAAATGTTGGGGGCCAGAATTCCGGACCATTCAGTATTTCTGCAGCACTCCCAATCTACACAAATAGCCAATACACAGCATCTGGAAATAGTATCTCCCCAGGACAATCAGAAAATTACAATATTGATATGACAGGACTTAGACCAGGAGCAAGTAGCATTTCAGTAATGGTAAACCCAAGCTCAGGCTCTAGTGACGCAAATCAAAGCAACAATACCGCTTCAACTTATATCTCAGTTAACTAAACGTCTAGGTTCGCCATCTTGGCGTTTGATTGAATAAAACTTTTACGTGACGGGACATCTGTTCCCATCAATACTTCAATTATTTTATCTGCTTCTCGAACATCATCAATTGTAACTTTCTTTAGAATTCTCTTAGAAGGATCCATGGTGGTCTCACCTAGTTCTTCAGCGTTCATTTCTCCAAGACCTTTATATCTTTGAATGTGAACCTTGGCAGTCTTGCCTTTCTTTGTTGTGTCTTCTTCGCCAGCTTCCTCCGACTCAGCAGATTCAGGATTTTCTTCCTCGGAGGTTTCTGAAGTGGTTTCATCACCTTCAGAAACCTCGATTTTTTCCTTTTTAAAATATGAATCCTTTTCTTCATCAGAATAAAAATACATTATTTCTTTACCACGACGAACTTTGTAAAGTGGTGGCTGGGCAATATAGATAAAACCACCGTCAATTAGAGGTCTAAAATATCTATAGAAAAGAGTTAGAAGCAACGTTCTAATGTGGGCACCGTCAACGTCGGCATCAGTTGCAATAATAACTTTATGGTAACGAAGTTTTTCAATATCAAAAGTATCACCGATTGCGGTGCCAAGAGCAACCACCAAATTTTTAATTTGTTCAGACGCAAGCATTTTATCCAATCGTGCTCGTTCAATGTTTAGAATTTTTCCTCTAAGTGGAAGGATGGCTTGAGTCCTTCTGTCTCGTCCGGTTTTTGCTGTACCACCAGCGGAATCTCCCTCCACAATAAAGAGTTCAGATTCTGCAGCACTCTTACTCTGGCAGTCGGCAAGCTTACCTGGAAGTGTCATACCTTCAAGCGCTCCTTTTCTAAGAACTGAATCCTTAGCGGCTTTAGCGGCCTTTCTGGCTTGAAGAGCCAAGGGTTGCCTTATTTACAATGGATTTACCGTCATCTGGGTTCTCTTCTAGGAAAGCCCCAAATGCGTCCCCAAAGACCGTTGCAACAGCACTCTGGGCCTCCATACTGCCAAGTTTAGCCTTAGTCTGGCCTTCAAATTGGATCTCACGAAGCTTAACCGAAATAACAGCAGATAAACCTTCCAACACATCTTCACCAGTAAAATTATCAGCGGTATCTTTAATGATTCCGTTTTTTCGAGCATAAGTATTAATCGTTCGAGTAAGTGCAGTTTTAAAGCCGGTGATATGAGTTCCACCTTCTGGAGTATTAATGTTGTTTGCAAATGCTAGAACTCTGTCAGTAATATCATCAACATACTGAAGTGCAATTTCAACAGACTCCACTCCTTCAACTTTTTTTTCAACATAAAAAATATTCTTGTGAACTGGTTTAAGAAATTGATTTGTAAATTTGATAAGAGAAATCAAACCTCCTTCAAAGAAAAAGGATTGTGATGGAGCTTCCAAACCAAGTTCCGAAAAATAGAAGACATCATCAACATTAATTTTTTCGGTAATGCCACGAGCGTCAATAACCGTAATTTTTAGGCCTTTAACCAAATAGGCCTGTTCTCGCATGTGAGGGACGACTCTATTCCAATCAAAAACAACTTCTTTAAAGATTTCAGTATCAGGTTCAAATTCAACAATGGTGCCATGCAGATCACTTTTACCAATTTTCTTTACAGCTGCTTTTTTCTTACCTTGAGAATATTCCTGAGTATAGATTCCGCCATCAGTGTGAACTGTGACTTTAGTAAAAATGGAGAGAGCATTAACAACAGATGCGCCCACACCGTGTAGCCCTCCAGATACTTTGTACCCTTCTCCACCGAATTTACCTCCAGCGTGGAGAGTCGTCATAATTGTTTCGAGTGCCGAAACTTTTGTTTGCTTGTGAATACCAACTGGAATACCTCTTCCGTTGTCAGTTACACGGACGTGATTGCCTGGAAGTAAAACAATTTCAATGCGATCACAAAACCCACCCATCGCTTCGTCGCGAGAGTTGTCAAATATTTCAGTAATCAGGTGATGAAGGCCATCAGGGCCGGTTGTACCAATGTACATTCCAGGACGCTTTCTGACAGGTTCAAGACCCTCAAGGACTGTAATGGAGTCGGCTCCGTAGGATGATTTTTTAATTTCTTCTTTAGCCATTTAAGGCCTAATTGTAGCATTTTTCTAACGAACTTGCCAACCATTTTGGGCATTCATTTTAGCCGTAATCTGTTCCATAATGACGTTTATTTCCGCATCTGTAAGAGTTCTCTCATTAGATTGAAAAACAAGGTGATAAGCATAGGATGTTTTGACTCCTTCAACCACTTTTTCCTGACCTGAGCTTGTCGAAGGTTTCTTAGTAAATGAGTCAAAGAGTTCTGTGCGTACAAGAAGTTCTGTGCCATCTTTTTGAACAATATCTAAAACTTTTTGTTCATTACCAGTTTCCCCTGGTACAAAAACGGCAATATCTCTCAGCATGAATGGATATGACGATATATTTTTATAACTAATATTGTTCTTAGGAATCTCTAACATATCGTACACAGCCGGTTCTGGAAGTATTTCTGTGAGTGCTCCAAAATTTAATTCCATTATTCCGTCAATCTCATTTATCTTTCCTATCTGCACAGGCTTACCACCATTATTTTGAGACTTAATCATGAGAATTCCACCAGTATCATCAATCGTGCAGACAGTCATGACCGAAGCAGAAAGATGCTCAAGGAGATATTCTCTGGTCTGTCTTATTTCTTCATTAACGCTTTCACCTTTGTATCCTTTCGTGTGGCCAATACCAACACAAAGTGAGGTGTGTTCTCCATCTTTCGAAAATACCTTACCAATTTCAAATATGGCAATTTTCTGGAGCCCTAATAGTGGCGCATTGTGAAGATTAGCTTGGATGGATTTTTGAATATTTTCTGACAAATTTGTTCTAAGGAAATTCTTATCCGTAGCAATAGATTTTTCAATTTCAAATTCCCCTTTAGAGGCCAGCGCATATGTTGAGACCTCAGAAAAACCATAATCAACTAGAATATCTTTGACTTTCTCGGCCCAATAAAAATTCTTATTCAATTTTGGAGAGTTAACTGAAGCTGTAAGCGGAGTAACCGGTATTTTGTCATATCCATATATTCTCCCAACTTCTTCAACAATATCTTCAGGAATATTTAAATCCATTCTTTCACCCGGAATATAAAGCTTAAGATTATCTCCGTCTTCTTCAACTTTAATTTCTAGTCTATTTAAAATATCTACAATTTCTTCATTTGAAATTTCAAGTCCCAAGACTTTGCTTATAAAATCGGAAGTTACATTTATTGAAACCGGTGATTGCTTTTTTATATAAGTATCAACAATTTCACCAACCTTAGCATCTCTGTGTATTGAGGCAATTAATGAAGTAATTTTTTCCATTCCCTTCTCTGCAAGTACTGGAGAAAGGCCATTTTCAAATCGTTTTGAAGAATCATTTTTAATGCCGATTTTGGTTGAGGTTTTTCTAATCGAAACTGGATCAAAATTCGCGGCTTCAAGTATTAAGTTTTTGGTGTCTCTGGTAACTTCTGCCTTTTTGCCACCCTTTATACCAGCAATCGCCAGAACACTTTCTTCATCGGCAATAACTAACATATTTGAATCCAGAATTACTTCTTTACTATCTAGAGTTGTGATTTTCTCTCCGTCTTTCGCATTCCTTATAATTATTGCGCCCTTAACTTTATCGGCATCAAAAGCATGAAGTGGTTCACCCATATCAAGCATTACATAGTTAGCTAGATCAACTACACTATTAATTGATCTCTGACCAAGTACATCTAATTTTTCTTTAAGCCAATCTGGTGAATCACCAATTGAAATAGATTCAATTCGGCGTCCGATATATCTTCTACACAATTCAGACTCAATTTTAATTTCTAATTTAACAGTTCCAGATGTTTTAAACTCCAAAAGAGTTGGATCAGACTTTGCTAATTTTAAAATAGCTGAAAGTTCATAAGCTATACCTCGATGAGAAAGTGCATAACAAGAACGATCTGGAAGGATTTTTATATCATAAACCGTGTCTCCATTTTTCTCTTCCATTCCCTCAATTTCTGAAAGATGAATACCAAAAGCTTCCGCCACCATATCTAACGATGGTAATGGTTTAGCAAAATATGTTTGAAGCCACTTATGAGATATTTTCATGATTAAAACTGATTGATTAACTGTAAATCTCCGCTGTATAAAAGTCGGACATCTGGAATACCGTATTTAAGAAGAAGAATTCTTTCAAGACCAGGTCCAAAAGCAAAACCTCTCCATTCTTTTGAATCAATACCGGCGGCCTTGAGAACTTTTGGATGAACAAGTCCTGCGCCCCCCATCTCCAGCCACTTGCCTCTCCACTTCATGAAGATTTCGGCAGATGGTTCAGTGAATGGGAAGAAACTTGGACGAAATTGAATTTCAATATCTTCACCTAAAAGCTTCTGATAAAGATTAGTCAAAATCCCTTTCAGATTTGCCAATGAAATATCTTTATCTACAACCAATCCTTCAAGTTGGAAAAATTGCGCTTCGTGAGTAGCGTCGGTAGCCTCATTTCTAAAAACTTTTCCCGGAGCAATGATACGGAATGGCGGCTTATGACTTTCCATGTATCTAATCTGAACCGATGAAGTATGCGTGCGAAGTAATTTTCTTTCTTCACCACTTTTTCCTTTAATCCAAAAAGTATCTTGCATGTCGCGAGCTGGGTGATCTTTAGGAACATTTAGTGCGTCAAAATTATAATATTCAGACTCTAGTTCTGGACCTTCTGCAATTTCAAAACCCATTTCATTAAAAATCCCCGCGATTTCGCGGATGAGAGTAGTAAGCGGATGAAGATGTCCTTTTTCTTTTTGGTTCATACTACATTAGTGATACTTTAAATAATCCGTTGATATCCTTGATAAATAATTGATTATTATCGACTACCCGAAAATCAACATTTGGGGTCTGGATAATTGAATCAATATTTTGAGGACTCCTCAAATCCAATTCGGTCGCAAACAATCCGTTTTGAGTGCTGAACAATACTACATCATTTCTACCTGGATAAAAATCAACCGAACCGATATATGAATCCTTATATACAGTAATCGTTGAAGTGCAAGCTAAAGGAGCGGTTTCAGTTTCTTTACAAAAATAAAACGGAATATCATCAGGATCGCCTACCCATTCTGCATAGATTGTATTCTGATCCTTCCAGATTTTTATATTCTGTCTTGGTACAGCCAGTGACTCAGGACTAGTCGTTGATTGAATAGTAGAGGTTGCCAATACGACAGATTGTTTCTGGGGCAGGACTTTAAACAAAGCAGAAACCGCGGCATATTGTGGATTAGAAATCGGGGTACCTGATACACCCGCTGAATTAGGAATTTTTGGTGTGATTGCCAAAAATTCCGGGTTCCTTAATACCAAAAAAGGATAGGCTTCGGTTACTTGCTCTGGTAAAACTAACACATCTTTTTTCCAAACCGTAGTTGAAGCCTCCGAGACTTCAATATGGTACATTTTTGGAGTTAAATCCAAAACAAAAACTCCATTTTGAAAAATGGAAGTTCGTTCTTCTAATTTGCCATCAACATACACTGAGTCACTCGGCCCAACTGAAGCTATATGAATTCCCCCAATCATCTCTATTTGCCAGGTATTAGTTAAACGGTAGCCTAATGAATAAAAAACCACAATTGGAATAAAAATTAAAAATAAAACCACACACAGAGAGAGGTAGGTCATTCTATATCTTAAAGACATCGGTTCCATCATAGAGGCTTATTTTATCAAATATAAGCCTTATTTCACAGCCTGATGCTTGGGTGTAACCCAAAAGCCAAGATACTTTCCAATCATCAAACGGGTCTGAGCGTCTAAGCCGGGGATTGCTCCGAAAACAATGATAGTAATTGGTACAAAAATCCATTGGGCAACCATAAACCATTTGTGTCTCCTTCTATAATGTGAAGGCATTGGTGGCAAGAAACTAATCGTAATGATGGCTGATAAAATCAAACCCATCATTGATAGAGTCATCAAATCACGAGTTATGTATGGCAAATTGTAGGAAAGTATTGTTCGATTAAAACGATATCCTCCCAAAATAAGTGGCGTCCAACCCAAAAGGAAAATCATAATCGGATTGGTCGCTAGTGACCAGAAACCTTCAAGCTGATAGAAACTGGCGCGAAATTTTTTCCAAAACGGAATTTCCTTATTTTTTAGAAAATTAAAAAGAATATAAGGGATATTTTCTGAACCCCAAGCCCAACGTCTTTGCTGTTTATAAATATTTTTGATTGTCTGGAAAAAAGTTGGCGCAAGATTCGCGTCCATTGAAACTGGGTACGAAAGTGGTACCACTCGATAATCTCCACTATAGGCGACAAAAGCATTCCAAAAGATACGAGAATCTTCCGAAACCATATTTTTTTGCCAATATCCAATTTCATAGAGAGTTTTAAAAGGCAAAGCATGAGAAGAAAAGGTAGATAATCTCTCTGGCCTTTCTTGTTGAATCATCTGCCAGAATGTACCGGAGCTAGCTACAACGCGAGATAAAGCTGGTGATTGCCAAATATTGTTGTTATACAAAGGTACTGGCTGATATGAAGCATGATATCGATCTGGGGTTGTCAGAAAATACCAAGTTAAACATAAGAAATAATCAATATAAACAGAGGTGTCGCTATCAAAGGCCGAAACAATAACATCATCATAAGAAATATTCTGAGCGTCGAGAATTTTTGTTCGAGCAACCTCGGCGGCATAGGAAATATTTGAACCCTTCCCTGGCATTTCACCAGGAGTATTTTTAGGATGCACAGTTGTGATTAATCCACCGAATTTATCAGCGTATTTTTTCTGAAGGGCCGCCGCGCTCTCTGCGGCGGCCTCCCCCGCCTTTTCCTCCGTCGCCAAAACCAAAAGAATTCTTTTATGATTATATCTAGCTTTTAAAATAGCAGCGATACTTTGATCTAACAGTTCAAAACTTTCATCATAAAAGGGTAAGAGAACTAAATGATAGATGTGACTGTACTTAAGTGTCTCCATCATTTTTAGCCAATCAAGTTTCATATTAAAACGAGTTCTTTTCCAATTCTCTCTCAAATACATTGAAAGGTAGGCTGTCTTTAAAAGCCAATAGAGGTCGAAGGCAATGATAAATAATGCCGCAACAGTCGGATGGAAATACGAGAGAATTATTGTTCCAAGAAGCGTAATCCACGCCAAAAGTCCTGGTACCATTTCAAAAAATCTATAAAGTACTCTATCTAATCCCACAAGATCCGAAGCGCGTCCAACATGAAAATATGGCGATTCGGTGTATTTCATCGTGAGCCAGGAGTCGGGCTTGAACCGACGACCTGCTGTTTACAAAACAGCTGCTCTACCAACTGAGCTATCCTGGCAATTTTTATTTTTTCCCTGATTATTTTAATTCAAAAATCTACTTCTTAAAATGCTCCTTTATATCTGAAATAAAATCAGACACTTCGTGAGCAGCTGGTGATATATTTTTTCTTGTGCCTTTCGCCTTGTCTAATAGGCCAACTGCTTTATCAACAAAAATATCTCTACCCTTAAGAAAAACCCCTTCTGTCTTATCTAACATTGAGTGTGTCAGATTGATTGAAGCTTTCAAAGTGTGTCTTGAGAACGTTAAGCGAAAATAGCTCATGTGCGTTCTCAGAAATTCATCTGTCTTTTCTCCATGTTTGAAGAATACAAACTCTTTTCCCTGATTAAGCTTATGTATCTTCACAATCACCATAGAAATCATGGCTATGGCTGACAATATCAAGATAAAAATCGCTATAATCATAGGATTTCTTTATTCTACTTCTATTTTTCGCTTATCGCAAAGCGGACGAATTTACCAATCTCAATCTTTTCGCCGAACTTTTGAACAGCATTTGAAATAAGAACTTCAATGGTCAATTCCTGATTTTTAATGAACGGTTGTTCCAAAAGAATCTTGTCCTCAAAGTATGCTTTGAGTTTTCCTTCTAGAATCTTCTCTTTCATTTCCTCTGGCTTTCCTTCAACTTCTTTAAGGAGAACTTCTTTTGCTGCATTACGAGCATCTTCACTAATATCTTCTCTTTTCAAAAATTCTGGTTTAGTTGCAGCAACTTGCATAGCGATGTCTCTCGCTAAACTTTTAAACTCGTCGTTATTTGAAACGAAATCAGTTTCTGAAAAAAGTTCAACCATTGCACCAATTGATCCGCCAGCGTGAGTATAAGATGCGACTGTTCCAGCGCCAAGAGTACGATCACCCTTTTTGGCTACAGCATCAGCACCCTTCCTACGCAAAATAATAATGGCTTTTTCAAAATCACCATTAGCTTCTTCCAACGCTTTTTTACACTGCATGACCGAAACACCTGTTCGATCTCTGAGTTCCTTAATTTGTTCCGTTGTTATTGCCATCTTGATATGCTTTTACAATTTCGTCTAAGAAGAAAGCGACACTTGAAACCGAAGAATCATTTCCCGGAATTGGATAATCAATACTCTTAATATTATTGTCTGTTCCACAAATACTTAAAATAGGTACATTTTTCTGCTTAGCTTCAGCCATTGCATTATCTTCATACTTAGCATCAATAATCAAAATTGCATCAGGAAGTCCTTGTAATTTAACAATTCCTTCAAAGAGTGTATTTAAATGTTCAATCTCTCTATCAATCAAAAGTCTCTCTTTCTTTGTATATTTTTCTAATTCACCTTTTTCTTTAGCGGAAGATAATTCTTCAAATTTTGCAATTCTTTTCTTAATTTCTGTAAAGTTTGTCAAAGTTCCACCTATCCACCTTCCTGAAACAAAAGGCATATCAATTCTCATTGCAGCCTTTCTTACAACATCTTTAACTTCATTTTTACCTCCAACAAAAAGAATATTCTTTTTTTCGCTGGCCAATTTCTTTACATATTCCTTTGCTTTCGCCAAGTAATCATTGGCTTTTTCTAAGTCAATGATTTCAACCTTATTTTTAACTCCGAAGATAAGAGAAGCAAAAGATGGATGGCGACGTGCTTTGCTGAATCCATACTGAACACCAGCCTTGAACATTGCGTCAATTGTTGGGTTTGAACCGGTCTCTGTGGTTGTGGCTTTTGGACTCATAATGTGTAGCGGGTAGTCTACCAGATTACTCTTTTCGAGGCAACCCTATGGCCTATTTAAAGGGATTTAGACAAATTAAAAACCACCCGTTTAGGTGGTTTTTAATTTGCCTACAGATCCTTATTTAGTAGGAACTGGTGCTTGTGTTGTTGCACCACCAGTAACAGGAATTGCATTTGAAAACCCTCCCTGCATCATTTGAAAGCCTCCTCTACTCATTGATCCATATCCATGAGTCTCAGCTTTGATGGCGCCAGTGATATTACCGATTTCAAATCCACACCAGAAGATAATTATGACAATGATGAGCTTTAGAATTATCTTAACAAGGTGATGCTTTCCATGATGATGGTGACATCCACAACCCATTCCTTCTTTATCCATATTTTCCATAAAAAATATTTATTAATAATTAGTTGTTAATATTAATATTATAACTCCATTCGGATTTTGAATAAAGACTAATATAGTGACTTAATATCCCTGACCAGCTCCGGAAACGTTGTTTGTCTGAAATGTCCCCTATCCTTAAATATAGTCAATTTTGCATTAGGTAATCTCTCCTCATATTTCTTAGCATCGCGAAACGGTACCACCTTATCGTCCTTGCTGTGATATAGAAATATTTGACCACCTTGTTTCTCTAACTTATTTAAACTTTTAGGAATTCTGAATTCAGGAATTAAATACTTGCCCTTATAACCCTTTTCTTCATAAGGCCCAGCAACCAGAAAAGTACCTCGTATTTTCTTGGAAAATTTGGTTTCTGAAAGATATTTGGTTAGAAATATGGCACCAAGTGAATGGCCGACCAAAACAACTCCGTCTTTAAGAAACGGTGTGATTTTTTCAAACCAAATTTTCCACTCTAAATATTTAGCATCAGACCAATTCGGCATATCTGGACTAAAGACCTGAAAAGAACTTCCAAGATTTTTTGGAAGATTCTTTTTCCATCTTTTTTCTTCTGGCTTTGTAAGATGTTCTAAATCAAGCTTAATTTTCTTAAGCCCTAAAATATATTCCGTATAATTTGGAAATGAATTCCCACCATGAATTACGACAACTTGTTTTTTCATTTTAGATATTAATTATTTGGGTTCGGAGAGGATATCGATAATTGGGTCTAGGTTGCCGGCAAAAATTGATTCGATATTGTGCCAAGATTCTTTAACGCGATGGTCAGTGATCCTGTCTTGAAGAATATTGTAGGTGCGGATTTTTTCTGATCTGTCCCCTGTTCCAATCTGATCCTTTCTATCCTTCGCAAATTTCTTAGCCTCTTCTTCTGCTTTCAGAGCTTCAAGTTTAGCGACAAGAATCACCATCGCTTTATCACGGTTACTTTTTTGACTTCGTTCTGAGGTACATTTAACAATAATGCCAGTTGGTTTGTGGACCAATCGAACAGCTGTTTCAACTTTGTTCACGTTCTGCCCTCCAGCTCCACCAGATCTAGTAAAAGCCATTTCAATATCAGCAGGATTAATTTGAAGTGTAGTTTTCTTTTTTAATGGGAGAATGACAACAGAAGCGGTTGAAGTATGAACTCGTCCAGCTTTTTCGGTCTCAGGAATTCTTTGAATTCGATGAACCCCTGTTTCAAACTGGAGAAGTTTATAAACCCCCTCACCGTGAACTTCAAAAGCCGCATCTTTATATCCGCCAAGTGGACTTGGAGATTCATCAACATTTTTCCACTGCCAACCTTTTTTCTCAGAATATTTTCGATACATTGAGGCAAGCTCTTCAGCAAAAAGGGAGGCTTCTTCCCCACCAGCTCCAGCTCTAACTTCCAAGATTATTTCATTTGGAAATTCTTCCTCTTCTTTTTCAACAAAAAGAATACTCTCAATTTGTTTAATGAGAGCTTCTTTTTGGGGAATTATTTCTTTGAGTTCCTCATCAGCCAAATCTTTCATCGACGCGTCCTCACCAAGTGCCCGCGCATCTTCTTCTTGCATAAGTAACCTTTCTAATTCTGAAGCAAGGTAGGTTGTTTTTGGATTCTTTTTATATTCAGAAATATCCATAGAGAATATAACTTAACAGCGATTGGCTGTAATTAAGTTATTTTGATTTCTTAGTAGACTTCTTAGGTGAAGCAGCTGCACTTGCTCGGCGTGCTTTGAATTTCTCAACACGGCCAGCACTGTCAATTACCTTTTCATTACCTGTATAGAATGGGTGGCAAGCGCCACAAATTTCCACCTCCACTTTTTCTTTAGTTGAGCCAATTTCATAAACAGCACCGCAAGCACAAGTAAACTCTGCTTTTGGATAGTATTTTGGGTGTATGTCTGTTTTCATAAGGCCTTAGTTATAGCAAAAAGTCACAAATACCGCAAGTTTTAATTACTCTCAATCAAATTAATATTGGATTGAATACCAGCCGCAATTGTCATTACGTCATTACCATAAAATCCATTAAAGCTATTAGTTGTGCAGGATTTTCCGGAATAATATTTACAAGCTGCGTTACGTTCAGCTGTAGCTGAACCGCCAGAAGCACCTAGGTTACTTAAATAAATTGCTGAGGCCATAAATGCATCCTGTGCATTAAATGGGTCCGGGACCGATTTATTAGTATATCTAGCGATATCTGGTTCAAGTAATTGCCAAGTTGAAGGGATGAATTGAGATGGACCCATACCACCACCGTAACCGATATTGAGTGGGCATGAGACAGGAGTCTTATATGGATCTCTACCTAATTGATTCATAAGGGCAATAAAAGGTTGAACATCCCGCGTGGCTTTCATAACGCCAGAAACATAATCGCCGGTTTTAATATCAACACCATTACCGTCAGTGCCAGAAATATAACAAGAACCAATATTTTGTCCGAGATTACTTTCCTGAGTGATGATTGCCAAAAGAAAAGCGGGGCGAACACCGGTCTTGGCTTCTGCCGCTTCGGCATATGTCACAGCTGTTCCGAAATCAATAGCGGTCGCATCACGAAGGGCAAAGAGTGCCGCCCTGATTTGAGCGGCTTTTGTCTGCTGAGTAGCAATGATGCTTTGATAATTTTTCTGTTCAGATTCATTAAGGCTAAGGAGATTTTCTTTTTGGCTTTCAGCTTGCTTAATGGAATCCTCTTCTGATTGGACATTTAATTTTAAAGCAATCTCTTGATTTTGCTGATCAGTTAGAGCTTGTTTCGCTGTCTGCGCAGAATTTTCATCACTTTGTGATTGATTAACTAGTGTGGCGATTGAACCGTTTAAGGTATTAAAATTATTGTAATCAGAAAGATAATCAGTAATATTATTATTTGCTAAAAGGATTGAGACCAACGATATAGCATCCAAATCATTAAGTTGTCTAATGTTATCCGCAATAGATTGTTTGGTTTGATCTATTTGGTCACTTAGACTATTTATTGTTGTTGATTTTGTATCAATATCTGTGCCCAAATTTTGAATAGCAATATCATGGGCTTTAATTTCGAGCTGAGCTTTAGAAATTTCTGCATCTAGAATTGCAATATCTCTTTGAATTGAAACACCCTGCTGTTCTGCTTGATCAAGAATTGTCTGCTGTGCAGCAATTTGCGCCTCAACTTGATTGAGTTCGTTCTGCAAGACCTGCTGTTGAGAAGCGCTTAAAGTTGTGGATTGGGCAAAGACATTATTAGTCCTTATGGATGAAACCATGAGACTGACGGCAACTATACAAATTAAAAAAAGAGGTACTAATTTTTTTTTCATAGAGAGAGCGGCTCTCAGCCTTAGGCTGAGAGCCGCTTAAATTATTTTGCCTTTGAATCTCCCGCTTCTGCTTCTTCTCCCTCACCTTCCTTAGCTTCCTTGCCTTTCTTTTCAACCTCAATTGTTGAGAGATCAACTGGTGCGGTAGGCTCTTCAATTTCCTCCTTAACTTCCGTTACCAAGGTGATAACTTCATCAGCTGGAGTAATGAGAGTAACCCCGGATGGCATCTTAATATCAGAGGCCTTAATTCTACTTTCAAAATTAACAAGAGGTGTAACATCTACTTTCAAAGCGTGTGGTAAATCTTTTGGGAAAGCCTCAATTTCAACTTCGTAAATAACCTTAACAAGTGTTCCTCCAAGATCCTTAACGGCTGGAGCTAGACCATCAAATTCGATTGGAACATTAACTCTAACTTTCTTACCTTTTTCAAGAACGTAAAAATCAATATGTTTAACCTTTCCTGTAACTGGATCAAGTTCCATGTCATGGATGAGTGTTTCGTGTTCCTCTTTATCACCCTTAAGTACGACAACTGAAGATTCTCCGGCTTTCTGCCATACTTTGAGAAAATCAACTTCAGAAACGGATATAGGGGTTGATTCTTCCTTTTCGTCCGTAATAAACGGCTGGAATTTTACCACCTTTTCGAATTAAAGCTGTCTTGTCGGCTGTATTTCTTTTCTCGATTGTAAGTGTAATCATGTTTCGGGATTTTATACTATTTCCTATTATTTGGCAATGTTAAAGAGCTTTAACTTCTTTTCCACAAGTTCCTGAAGCGCCTCTTCTGGGGCTTTCATAAGCTTATACGGAGCAACCTCATCTGGATATTCAGAAAGTGAAGTTTTCAATGCTTCAACAAAAGCGACCCTGATTTCAGTATTAATGTGCACAATACTGATGCCAGCCTCAATAGCCTTTTTAATATCATCATCTGAATTTCCTGAAGCTCCGTGAAGTACAAGCGGGATTTTAACAGCCTCTTTTATTGAGCGAATATGTTCAATATTTAATGCTGGTTCATTACCTGATTTGAGCATGCCGTGAATATTTCCAACTGCTGGAGCAAACAAATCAACCTCTGTCTCTGTCACGAATCTCAAAGCATCCTCAGGGGAAGTCAGAAATTTGGGATCTAAAGAAACACCCTTAGGCACCTCGTCTAAGAGTTTAGACGAGGTGCCTATGTATCCAAGTTCCCCCTCAACAAGAATGTCTGAGTTAACACTTTTAGCATACTCAACGCACTGCTTAGTTATTTTTATATTTTCATCAAGCGGAAGCTGAGCTCCATCAAAAATTACGGCATCATATCCGGCATCAACCGCTTCTTTTACTTTATCAAACGAATAGGTGTGGTCGGCATTAAGGAAAATTGGATAATCAAATTCGTCTCTGAAACTTTTAACTAGCGCGACGGCTTGTTTAACGCCAATAAATTCCCGCTCGCCTTCTGAGGTGCCGATAATCACTGGAAGATTTAGTCCTTTGGCGGCATTGAAAATACCGTGGAGGGCTTCTAGGTCTGAGATATTAAAATGGCCGACGGCAACTCCTTTCGCTTCGGCATCGGCAATAATTTCCTTAAGTTTTCTCATTTGATAATTATACCAGAATATCTTTCAAAATTTTCTGAACTAGGCCCGGGTTAGCGGAGCCTTTACTTTCTTTCATAACCTGTCCGACTAGGAATTGAAGGGCGGAAGCTTTTCCGGCTTTGTAGTCAGCGACGACAGTTGGATGTTTGGCAATTATTCCTTCAATAAGTGCAGTGAGCGCATCTGTGTTGCTTTCCTGAAGCAACCCTTTTTCAATAGCAATATTAGACGGACTTTCTCCGGTATACATAAGAGCTAAGATATCTTTGGCACCACGGGATGAAATTTTATCTTCTGAAAACATGTTGATCAGTTCGGCAAAATTTGCTGGTGGCATTTTATCGGCAAGATTCATGACATCAACTCCCCAATTATCTTGATCACTTTTAACTAGCCCCACCAAATCTGAAGTAATGTAGTTTGAAGCAATAATAATTTTCTTTGGTTCTTTTAGAATTTTTGCGACAGCCTCAAAATATGCTCCCCAAATTGATGAGCGGACGTACATCTCAATATCTTCATCTTTTAAGCCATATTCTCCTCTATATCGAATTCTCTTCTCTTCTGGAAGTTCTGGCATATCCCTCTGAAGTGCCTCTTTCTTGAATTCTGGAATTTCTGAAATCATAAGTTTCGGTAAATCAGGGTCTGGAAAATATCTGTAGTCATGGGAATCTTCTTTGAGACGCTGTGAAAAAGTCTTACCAGAATTTTCATCGAAGCCCCTGGTCTCTTGAACAATTTTTTCGCCTTTCTTCAAACACTCGCCCATTCTTTTAATTTCGTATTCAATTGCCCTTTCGGCAGATTTAAATGAGTTAAGATTTTTAACTTCCACTTTTACTCCGAGTTTATCTTTCGAATCAGAAATTGAAATATTTGCTTCAACTCTCATCTCTCCTTTTTCCATATTAGCATCGCTCACTCCAAGGGTCTGAAGGAGGAGCTGAAGTTCACGAGCAAAATCCCCCGCTTCCTTAGCGGAATGAATAACTGGCTCAGTGACGAGTTCCATTAGTGGCACGCCAGCACGATTATAATTTACAAGAGAGTAATCACCTTCTTCATGAAGCGAAGTTCCTGTATCTTCCTCAAGATGAATTCTAGTAAGCTCAATCCCTTTAATTTTTCCACCTTTAACTAACGGGTATTTATATTGAGAAAGCTGATAACCTTTTGGAATATCAGGATAAAAATAATTTTTTCTATCAAATTCAGTAAAATCTGCAATTTCGCCATGAACTGCGAGTCCAACTTTTAAGACATGCTTAACCGCCTCTTTATTGATTACAGGAAGAGTTCCTGGATGGCCCATACAGATTGGGCAAATGTTTACATTCGGTCGTTCCTCATCCGGATCGTTCTTAGAATTACAGAACATCTTTGTTCTCGTCTTTAGTTCTGCGTGAACCTCAAGCCCAATTGTTGGAAAATAGTCGTTCATAATAAAAAATATATCACTCTTTATGTTTTTTTAATATATTCATGAGTTCAGCTTGGAAAGCTTTAATCAATGAATCATCGAGAATCGAGACAGTAAGAACTTTCTCTTTAGTTTTAGAGAAAAGTTTTTTGAGTTCCGTAAGTCTTTTGGAAGTGACAGTATCGGTTTTTGTGATAACAATTATTTCTGGTTTTTCAGAAAGAGTTGAATCAAATTTTTCGAGTTCGGCGCGTACGATTTTGTGCGCGCCGATTGGATCCTCCGAGTCTGCGGCAATGCAATGAATCAATATCGCTGTTCGGCGAATGTGACGCAAAAATTTATGTCCTAGTCCTTTTCCTTCTGCTGCACCTTCAATTAGCCCTGGAATATCAGCCAAAATAAAGCCGTACATATCGCCGAGATTTGGCTCAACGGTCGTAAAGGCATAACTGCCAACCTTGGCATGTGAACGTGTTAAGGCGTTGAGTAGGCTCGATTTACCAGCATTAGGAAGACCGATGAGTCCAGCTGAAGCGATTAGTTCAACTTCAATATAAAAATCTGCTTCTTCACCCTCTTTACCTTCGGTTGATTGATACGGACTAGTATTAGTAGATGATTTGAAAAATTCATTTCCCAAGCCTCCCGCACCTCCTTTCAAAATTACTTCAACTTGATCTTTGTTTATTAAATTAACACTTTTGCCAGTATCACGATTTGTAACGATAGAACCAATCGGAACTTCCAAAACAAAGTCGGCACCGTTTTCTCCTTTCATACTACTTTTCATTCCAGCCTGACCATTACCAGCATCAAAGGCTTTATGATTTCGATATCCAGCTAGACGATTTAGATCACTGACCGCTTTGACATACACGTCCCCGCCACGACCACCGTCTCCACCGGCCGCTCCAGCCCATTCTTTACCTTTTTCATGACGCCACCTAACGACACCACTTCCTCCGCGGCCTGCTTTCAAATGTAAATTTATTTCGTCTATGAATGCCATAATATTTTATTGAATAGTTTTTTTAGCTAATGCGATAGCACCCCCCTTAGTTTTGGCGCCAGCCAGGAATAATCCTTTGTGACAAAAAGTGGCATCTGGAACACCACTAACTGCTTGAAATTCA
Organism: uncultured bacterium; assembly: GCA_963839205.1. Taxonomy (GTDB): domain Bacteria; phylum Patescibacteriota; class Minisyncoccia; order Phycocordibacterales; family CAWITU01; genus CAWITU01. The sequence goes on along the minus strand of CAWITU010000002.1, from coordinate 226,238 downwards.
GCATCTCGTTTTCCACCCCAGCTTTCAGGAAAATTTTTGCGACTTTCAAAAGAATCAACAGTTTTTCTGATTGCCTCAACTCCCCACTCACCATTTGATCTTGGTCTTACTACAAAAAGGGCGTCTTCAGGTAAATTTACAAAAGCATTTCGGTGAACATCTCTATCAACTACAATGATTCTTTTATCATCCGCTTTTGCATAACCTTCCAAAAGAGCTTTTCTGGCTTCAAGATATTCTTCAGCCATCTTAATCTCTCTCTGAATTATTATTTTGGCAAAACCTACAGCCTCAAGAAATGCAGTATCTTGATTTCTATCTGGTTCAAGCGTTGTTGAATTGAATGAAGCAAAGGAACTATCAATATCATACTTCGGAATATCTTTAAAATTTGCAGAAAAAAGACTAACACCATTATCAATTCCATCAACTATTTGGACGACTTTTTGATCAATTAGCGCGGCCACTTCGGTCGAACATACTAGATTAGAAAAATGTTTCCAAATCAAACCGAATGAGGCATACGGAATTGTGTTTGGCCGCGCTCCAGCGCCGCCTGTTTGATGATGGTCAAAAAACTTTTGACCATCATACTTTCCGCCGACATCAACGACGATGTCGGCGCTTTCAATCTCCTTTTCATCTCTACTTCGGACAATTTTTAGTTCTTCGTTTGGGTACGCCAAAATAAGCGTTGCTACCGCAAAAATGTCATCCGCATGAAAACCACCGTTATGAACCAGTATTTTTTTCATTATTATTAGCCATTATACCACATAAATGGCTTAAATCAGTTGTTATTTTATTTTGCTCGAAAACAATAATCCTCGTGATCATTCACTATTCCAACTGCCTGCATGAAAGCGAAGCAGATAGTCGGACCAACAAATTTAAAACCTTTCAATTTCAAATCCTTGCTCATCTTCTCGCTAATTAAAATAGCCTCTTTCCTCTTCTTGTGTGGAATTGTTTTGTCATTAACAAATGACCAAATATATTTATCAAAACTTCCAAATTCTTTCTTAACCTGTAAAAATGATTTTGCATTCTGAATCACTGCACCTATCTTAAGTCGGTTACGAATTATGCCTTCATTTTTCATAAGTGAAGCTTGTTTTGTTTTATTGTATCTTTCAATTTTCTGCGCATTAAAATTGTCAAAGACTTTCCGATAATTATCTCTCTTTTTTAAAATTGTCAGCCAACTTAAGCCAGCTTGAGCTCCTTCCAGATTAATCATTTCAAAAAGAAGTCTGTCATCATGAACAGGAAAGCCCCACTCAAAATCGTGGTATGGAACAAACAATTCATTGGTATTTGCCCAATTACAACGCTTTTTCTCCTTCATCTTATTCAAAAAAAACTTTTCGGATTTTCATGACGTCTTCCTGAAATGATCCACCTTGTTCCCTTCTCGGATATGGAAGTTTTATTTCAAATTCTTCTCTTTTGGTGTGATCCTTAATCAATAAAACTTTTTCACCAAGCGAAACTGCTTCTTCAATAAGATGCGACACCAAAACAATTGTCTTTCCAGTCTCTCTCCATAATTTAAGTATGTCATTATGAAGTTCATCTGTTGTTTTTGGATCAAGGGCTGAGAATGGTTCGTCCAACAGAAGTACAGCTGGCTCTACAGCTAGAGCTCGCGCAATACCAACCCTTTGCTTCTGCCCACCAGATAATTCTGGTGAACGCTTATTTAGATAATCACTTAGCCCCATCATTTCTGCATATTTCTCAACTTGTTTTTTTATTCTATCTTCTTTCCATCCCTTAGCTCTCAAGGCAAAGGCGATGTTGTCGTAAGACGAAAGCCAAGGAAATAAGGCGGCGCTTTGAAATGACATTGAAATAGCTTCTGGTTTAATTACTTTGCCAGATGTTTCTTTCTCAAGACCAGCAATTATTTTAAGAATTGTGGTTTTGCCAGAACCGGAAGCACCAATCAGACAAATAAATTGTCCGACTGATACAGTAAAATTGACGTCCACCAAAGCCACATCCTTAGGTGAATAGGATTTACCAACATTTTCAAATGTAATTATATTATTCAAATCGATATCGTTCAGCATAATGTAATAATTTTTGCCATATAAAGAAATTAATAAAAGCGATAAACAAAACCATAATAAATATCGCTTCAATAAACAAACCACTTTGGCCTGAGGATGATGCTTGGACCAATATACTACCAATACCAAACAAATCTTGGGCGGAAGTGCCCCCCGGAATATAAGTATGGAGCACTTCCGCCACAATAATAATGTTCCAGCCCTGAGCGACAGCCAGAATCGATCCAGTTACAATTTGAGGAAACAAGGCTGGCAAAGTTACTTTTCTAAAATATTGGGAACCTGAAACCCCAAAGACTTCCCCCACAGATTTAATATCGGTCGGAATAATTTTAAGACCTCCAATTAAAGTGAAAACGATATTCCAAAGCATTGAAAGAAAGAGAATAAAAATCGCAGCTGCGTTTAAATAATCAGACTTTACGAAAAAAATAATAAAAATTGGGAAGAAAGCTAAGGTTGGAACTGATTCCAAAATATCAAAGAACGGTAAAAAGATTTTTTCAGCAGTCGGACCACTGACAGCGAGCAGGGCTAATGGAAGAGCCACAATAAGCGCTAATACGTACGCGACCAAAAGTCGTCCGACTGTCTGAAAAGCTGCGAAAGTAATATCCGAGAGCGAAAAAGGTGAAGCAAATGAAAGTGAAGAATGTGAAAGAAAAGTAACGACAACAAATAGTACGAGAACACTTATAAATGGAGCCAGAAGAAGCGAATAGAGTTTCTCCCCAATTGAAACTGGATAAACTAGGTAGGGACGGTGATGGGAATGGGTAATATGCTTCTTTAGCATATTACTATTCTATCATCAATTTAGCTTGAGTAATAAACCATTTTTCTTCACCCACGCAAAAGCTAAATAAAATAAAGCTAGTACCACAGCAAGATATACAACATTGAGGAGGGCCGCATATATCATGTATTGGATATTGAATACTCCATGATTTAAAAGCGCACGTAACCCCTCAAAGACATAAGTCGAGGGCAAAACATAGGAAATATATTGAAGAGCGTGAGGTAAAACTGACACTGGATAAAATACTGCACTGAAAGGCTGAATTAGGAAAATAAAACCAAAAGCCAAGACTTGAGCGGAAGTTCCAAAACGTAAAAGAATTGAAGTAATAAATAATCCAAGAATTGATCCAAAAACTATTAAATTTAGAATAAATGGAATAGCGGCAAGCTTAATGACAAATATATTAAAATGATAGAGAAGAAGCGCAAGAGCAAACATCACCACTCCACCAAGAATTACTCTGACGATTACTAAACCAAAAGTTGCAAGAATAAATTCAAGTATTGTAAGTGGGGTCACAAAAATATTAAGAAGATTTTTTTCCCAAACATCTTCCAAGAATGTTGTTGAAACTGAACCCTGCGACTGCTGGAGTATCCCCCAAAAAATTACCGCACCCAAAATAGCAGAAACAATATTTACATTGGCCAAATTCAATCCCTGAAGATAAAGACTCATAAATCCCCAGACCAAAAGATCCATAGTTGGCCAGAAAAAAATATCCATAAGTCTTGGCAAACTACGTTTATATAAATAGACATGTCTTGCGATTAAAGCTTCGATTCTATACCATTTCATAAATATTTTTATTATTTTTAATCATCCCAACCAACAGTTTCCTTATCAGTACCCCTAGCTATATCAAGGAAAACATCATTCAAATCTTCTTTTCCATACTTTTTAATTAGCTCGACTGGTGTTCCATCATCCTTCAATTTACCTTTCTGAATAAAAATGACCCTGTCACAAATTTCTTCGACCTCTTTCATATCATGAGAAGTATAAAGAATGGTTACCTTTTTCTCCTTTTGAATTTTCTGAAGTAGCTTTCGAGTACGATCTGCAATATCAGGATCTAAAGATGCGGTCGGCTCGTCCAATAGAAGTAGCTTTGGGTTATTAAGCAAAGACTTAGTTAAATTAAGTCGAGTAAGCTGGCCAGTTGAGAGAGCCGACGTCATTTTAGGCAACAGGCTTCGAATATCAAAAAAATCAACTAATTCGTTTATTCTTTCATCAAGATTCTTCACTCCATACAGACGTGCAAAGGTCTTTAAGTTTTCAATTACTTTCAAATTTGTTGGGAGTGCAACATATGGCGAAGAAAAATTAACTTTGCCTAAAATTTCTCCTCGATGATGTCTCATATCTAGTCCGAAAATTTTAATTGAGCCAGAAGTTGGTGTAATGAGATCTAGAATCATTTGAATGGTTGTGGTTTTACCAGCACCATTTGGACCGAGAAGGCCGGTAATCGTTCCCTCTTCAACATTGAAAGATAGCTCGTCCACAGCACGAACCCCTTTAAATTCTTTTACTAATTTATTAACTTCAATTATATTCATTTGTGACAATATACTAAATTTTTCCCTGAAGGTATGCCTCCACTTTTTCTTCTAATTTACTGACGGTAGTGTCATTATGAATAATGACGTCTGACAAAGCTATACATGTCGGCAAATCTTTTTGCCATTTTTCACCATGTTTACTCTCCCTAGCTTCATCTTCTTTAAATTTCTCAAAGGTTATATGGTCAGTAAAACTCCCACGTTTAACAACCCTTTCGTATCTTATTTCAATCGGAGCATCTACTGCTATCAAATAAAAATCATGAGCCTTCTCGCGAAGCGCCTCAATTTCACCCACTGCTCTTATAGATTCAATTATGGAATTTCCTCCTTCTTTCTCGGCCTTTTCGAGCATTTGAAACATGATATAGCCAGGGCCATATTCTTGTCTTAACTGATCAGCAATTACAACCATACTATCGCGTGTCATCGGCATACCCCTTTTCTCAATTTCAATGACTAAAAAATCTCTAACGGAGTAATGTTTAAATCCGACTCTTTTTAGATACTCAACAACCGTTCCTTTTCCAGCTCCGATTGTTCCAGTGAGGCCAATAATCATAAAATAATTACTTCTTCTGACTCATTAGTTTCTGATGTTCTTCAGTATTTAGTTCACCACATTTTTTCCATTTCTTTCCAGATCCGCAAGGACATGGATCATTTCTGCCGACATCCCCTTTTGGATATATAGTCTGTGTTTGAACTGGAATTATATTTGGTGTAACAGTCACCATTGGAGTTGGAGCGACAAAAGAGACGGCGCGCAGAATTTCCTGGCTAACCGATTCTTCCATTTCTTTAAACAACCTAAGCCCCTCTCTCTTATATTCAACCAGAGGATCTCTTTGACCATAAGCTCTAAGATTTACACTGCCCCGAAGATAATCCATCATCTCAAGGTGATCAATCCAGAACATATCATTAGTCTGGAGCATTAATTTTTTGAGTGAATTATAGAAGAGCGCCTCACCTAGCTCGGTTTTTTTCTTTTCAATAATTTCTACCTTTTCAGGTGTGGCATTTTCAGTAATTTTAGCAAAAACCTGACGTACCTCCTCATCATCACCGAGCAATAATTTTCGACGTCTTTCGTAAACAATCTTTCTCTGGAAGTTCATAACATCGTCATATTCCAAAGTGTGCTTTCTGGCATCAAAATGAAAACCTTCAATTTTGCTTTGGGCATTTTCAAGAGCGCGAGTTATCAAACCATTCTCAATTGGCTGATCTTCAGGAATACCAAAACGTCCCATCATTTTTTTAATACTGTCAGTTGCAAAAATACGCATCAAATCGTCTTCCAATGAAACGTAGAATTGAGTTTCGCCCGGGTCTCCCTGTCGGCCCGAACGACCACGAAGCTGGTTATCAATTCTTCTAGCTTCATGCCGTTCTGTGCCCAAAACAAATAGCCCACCGAGCTTTTTAACTTCTTCGTGTAATTCCGGAGTATTTACCGCACCACCGAGTTTAATATCAACTCCTCTACCTGCCATGTTTGTCGAAATAGTTACGGCTCCTCGTTTACCAGCTTCAGCGATAATTTCACCTTCACGTTCAGCATATTCTGGTTTGGCATTAAGCAGAGTATGTTTTACGCCTTCACGCAAAAGATATGACGATAGCAATTCATTTTTCTCAATTGAAACAGTGCCAACAAGAACCGGCTGTCCTTTTTCATTCAACTCTTTGATTTTTTTAGCGATTGCTGAAAACTTACCCTTCTCAGTTTGGAAAATAAGATCGTTTTGATCATTTCTTCTGACCTCTTTATTAGTTGGAATAACAACTGTGTCTAACCCATATACTTTGAAAAATTCTTCACTTGAGGTGTGGGCAGTACCTGTCATGCCAGCGAGCTTTTCATATAGTCGAAAATAATTTTGGAAAGTAATAGAAGCATAAGTTCTAGATTCCTTTTGGATCTTAACTCCTTCCTTAGCCTCAATAGCTTGGTGGAGCCCTTCTGACCAACGCCTTCCAGGCTGAAGGCGCCCAGTAAATTCATCAACAATAATTACTTCGTCATCTTTAACGACATAAGCTTTGTCTCTCTCAAAAAGGGCTTTGGCTCGAACAGCCGTTTCAAGATGGTGAACATATTTAATTCCTTTTTCAGTATAAATATTATCAACACCAAGCAATTTCTCGGCCTTGGTGATTCCATTATCAGTTAAGGAGATGGTTTTTAGCTTTTCATCTACAGTGTAGTCTTCTTCAATATTGAGCTTACGAACCAATGTGGCAAAAATGGTGTAAAGATTTTCAGATTCTGTAGTCGGCATAGAAATAATGAGAGGGGTTCTAGCCTCATCAATCAAAATTGAGTCAATTTCATCGACAATAGCAAAGTGATAGCCACGCTGTCTTAAATTATTAGCATCAAGTTCAATATTGTCTCTTAAATAATCGAAACCGAATTCATTATTCGTTCCATAGGTAATATCTGCCGCATATGCTTCCCGCCTAGTGCAAGGTCTTAAAAATTCATAGACCACCTTAAACGAAGCAACTTCATCTCGCTTTGAATCCATCTCAGTATGTTTAGAATCGTATAGATATGATGACTCGTGATTAATCACTCCAACGGAAAGACCCAGTACATCAAAAATTTGGCCCATCCAAACAGCGTCTCTACGAGAAAGATAATCATTAACGGTGACGATGTGAACTCCTTTACCAGAAAGTGCATTTAAATATGCAGGAAGTGTTGCAACTAAAGTTTTTCCTTCTCCAGTTTTCATTTCAGCAATTTTTCCATAGTGGAGAATTGCACCACCAATAATCTGAACATCAAAATGTCTTTGATTTAAAGTTCTCTTAGAAGCTTCTCGAACTAATGCAAAAGCTTCAGGTAAAATATCATCTAAACTTTTACCCGAGGCTATCTCCTTTTTAAGCGACTCCGTCGTCTCACGGATTTGATCCTGTGAAAGTGCGGCCATTTTTTCCTCCAGCGAATTAATGCTTGTAACCAATGGTTTTAAAGCACTGACCTGCCTTGTTGAGGAATTACCTAATATATTTGAAAAGAAGGCCATAGGAAACGATTTTAGCATGAAAATGAGGCAAAGAAAAACCCTCTCCGTTTGAGGGAGAGGGTTTTTCTTAAGTGGAAAATAGAAGATTAGCTTCTCTTCTTCTTCTTCGCAACTTTCTTTGTAACTTTCTTAGCTGCCTTTCGAGCTTTTGCTTTTGCCATTGTTTTTGCTCATCCTTTATTTTTTCTTTTCAAAATTAATTGAGGAAAAAATTTGGACAAGTAATTATTTTTATTATTAAAGGAATATCTTGTAACGATATCCGACCGAAGACCATCACAAGACCTTACTGTAATTATCGTACATATGGACACAAATACAATGAGTGTGATAAAAAATATGTGGATAACTAAATTAAGAAAAAAATCGAAAAAATTTTTATTATTGAAAAATTTTTCCGAAGATATTATTTAATTTTGATTATTTTATTTCTCACCCCGCGAAGCTTTTGCGGAGTGGGGTCCCATCGAGTGATGGTCGTCGGGTGCAAAGCTCCAAAGCAAACAACTTATGTGAGCGCAGCCGACGACCATCACTTGAAACGAACTAGTATATTGTATCAATAATTTTGAGAAGTAAAAACTTATTCCGAATTGCATGCACAAAAGTAAAGCCCTCAGCCAGAGGCTGAGGGCTTTACCAGTTGTTTGCTTTGTATAGAGCCTCACTCATTAGTATTCAGCTCTCACATAGAGCCACATTATCACAACTTAGTCTTAAAGTCAATTCGTTGCTGTCTTACCTTCAATTTGATCTATGATTGGCTGAACCTGAGATGTATATGTTGGGTCAACCTGTATAGCTTTGTTCAAATAAATCAACGCATCTTTTGTATCACCCTGTTTTAAATACATTCCGGCCAAGAGTACATAATTTGAAGCATCATTAGGATTATCTTTAATTTCCTGAGTTATGATTGCTTTTCCATTCGCATATGAACCGCTATCAATATAGGCTCGAGCTATCTGACTATCTTCTGGCGTAGCTGTGCCATACAACTGTTTTACAACCTCCGGATGATTATCATAAACAGCAGTAACAGCATAAAATTCTTCGGCCTGAGTATCTGCAGTCTCCGATTCATATGTTGTCTTCAAAAGATTGTATGCATTGTCATATTGTTTGAGCGCAATGTAATCAGATGCGAGCTCAATTGAGATTGTCTGTTTTTCTGGAGAAGCAGCGTGAGCTTCTTGCAAATAAACAAGAGCTTTATCTGGATAACCAATACCAGCAAGGAAACCACCAAAGAAGAGGAGTTCTCTTGCATCATTTGGAGTTTCAGCTAGTTGGTCTTGCATTTGAGTTGCAGCATAATTAGCAAACGTATTTTTAGCGTCTTGCGTTACTGCTGATGAACCAACTAATCCAGAAGTAAAATTAAGTAACTGTTCTATAATTTCTATCTTACCTACAGTATTTTGATTCAGTGCATCCTGAAAATAAGTCATGTTAGTACTTGCATCCCCCGTTGGCTGAATTTCAATTGCGTAAACTAAATCATGAGCAGCAATAAACGGCTTCCAAGCAAACTCGTAGACTCCAACACAGACCAATATAATAATTAAAACTGCGGCAGTATTTGCCAAAACACTTTTCGGTTCGGCATATTCAATCTCAGTAATTGGTTTAGACATACTGGCTACAAAAGCCAAAACAGAAAAGAACAGTACGTAGCTCACGATGTTATCGAACACAAAAAGGTTCTGAAAAAAATAACCAGCCAATAGCCCAGTGACTAGACTTTTCTCAACAACTGATAGTTGGTTTTGTGATTTTCTAAGGAATGGCACAAAACGCTCAAAAAAAGCATGGTGCTCTTTCTTCCATACATAGTAGACGGCCGCGGCAAAGATTAATAGATATGAAAGTAAGCCCAAAATACCACCGGCAATCAGCCAATCCAGAAATACATCATGACTTCTATCGAACCATTGCTCCTGAGCATACATCCCAGGGTTATAATATTTATTGAAAACAAAATTGAAATTATCCTGTCCCCAACCTAAAATTGGTCTCTCTTTAAAACCTTGAAAAGCCATGCCCCAAATCTGAAAACGGGCACTGATATCACCACCAGTAAGAGATGCTGTAGCAAAGCGTCCTAAAACCGCATTATTTTTAACAGCAGGCACATCTTTCAGCTAAAACAAAAATAACAACAATTGCGATCAAAACACCAATAATCCATCTAGACCATTTTCTTAAATTAAGATTCTCTTTTTCAAAAATAGAAATGAAAACCATCATCACAAATAGACCGACACCAAAACCGAGAATTACTCCTCGAGTCGCGGTGAAGTACATAATAATGAGATCAAATATAGTGACTGCTGAATATATCCATTTCTCCACCCTGCCAGTTTCTTTTCTAAGGATTAAATAAAGTGCGAAGAAAGCATTAAAGAGCATATAGACCGCTAAATAATCAGCATTTCCTAGGGTCGCATCAATACGATTGCTCATAAAAGAACCATTGGGAAACAACTGAACGACACCAAAAAATCCAACGATAATACTTACAACACAGTGATGTCTGAAAGAATCGTCTCCATAAGTTCTCCCCTTTTATCATTGCGCTCACAACTAAGAAATATAAAAATAGATGGATATGAGTTACAAGCCCTTCCATTCTCTCAAAATTACTCCAAAAACTTTTATACCAATAAACGCCATGAAGGTCTGCAATAAAAAGTATAAAAAGAAATGCACCCAAAGCAACAGTTATAAAAGAAACTGGTAGACGATATCTTCTGTCTCGAAAAGCCAAAATAAGCCATGCTCCAAAACCGATTTCAACTAATGCCCTAAATAGGACATTTTTACCAGTAATGTATGGAAAAAAAAGATAACTTGAAACGACCAAAGGGACAAAAGCGATAGCAAAAATTGATAAAATACTAATCCAGCGCAAGGCTTTATTTAATGTCATAGTGCGATAACTATAGCATAACGACCAAAAATCTTGTAGCATACTCTATACTCAATGGATGTATTTAAAATAGCTCGTGAAGCTTTTGATTATGCTGGTTTTAAAAGATATTTTTCAAACACCAGTTGGTTTTTTGCTGTAAAAATATTTACCCTGGCAATCAACTTTATTATAAGTATTTATGTTGCTAGATACTTAGGACCAACACAATACGGCCTAATAAGTTTCGTTGTTAGTTTTGCCAGTATTTGTATGACCTTAGGCGATTTTGGTATTGATTCGTTGTTAATTAAGAAATTAACAGAGAACCCAGAAGAAGACTCTACCCTACTTGGAACTGGTTTATTTATAAAATTTTTTGGAGCAATAATTAGCATATCCTCGTGTATCATTATCGCTTCATTCTTTAAAATTACCGCCCCTCTAATTGGTATCTTTCTAATTTACACAACATTTACAATTTTCCAATCACTTAACGTTATAGATTTTTATTTCCAATCTAGAGTGATGTTGAAATATGGTAATATTGTTGTTTTTGTTGCTTCTATCCTTTGCGCAATCATAGAAATAAGTTTCGTGCTTTTGCATATGGGGGTTATATTTTTCCTGATTCTCTATCCGATACAATATATTTTACTCGCTGTTGGATACATATATGTGTACACATCGCTTGGAAACAGTATCAAGAAATGGCGAGTCAGTTCCAATACAGCACATTTTCTAATAGCTAACAGTTGGCCTTTTATACTTTCCAGTATTTCTACCGCAATTTATTTTAGAATTGATCAAGTCCTGTTACAAATATTTATGGGCCAAGCAACAGTCGGAATATATGCTATTGCCGCCAATCTGTCCGAACCCTGGTCTTTCATACCAAGCGTAATTTGCGCTTCACTTTTTCCGGCTATCATCAACGCCAAAAAAACAAATAGAACAATCTTTGAAAAGCGCATGGCTATTCTTTATGCCGTTCTATTTTATACATCTGTCATCATTGCTCTACCGATAAGCATTCTTTCACCATTTATTATTCCAATTCTTTACGGATCTGCTTACGCGGGATCGGCTATTTTACTCAGTATATACATATGGTCTTTGGTTGGAATGTTTCTCAATATAGCTTTTCAGCAATATTTAATTGCTGAACAAAAATTAAAAATTATATTCTTAATGAATTTTACAGGCATGGTTGGAAATATTATCCTCAACCTAATCCTTATCCCAAAATTTGGTGCAAGTGGTGCAGCCTTCAGTAATAGTATCTCGTATCTATTACCATTAGTTCTAATTTTTATTCTTCCTCATGTCAGAGAACAGAGTAAGATCTTTACAAGGGCTCTACTTCTTAGGTTTAACTAATTAACATATAATAAAAAGTATGAAACTAAAGGCCATTATTTTTATGTGTAATGATCACGAAAGACTAGATTTTACATTAAAAAATTTCCGTAAGTTCCATCCCAATATACCAATATTGGTTTACAATAATGGAGGCAAAAGTGCAAAGAATGTAGCGAGTCGTTATAAATGTGATTACAAAGATATTGAAAATATTTGGCACAAAGATACCCACTGTAACACCGGTTCATTCGACTTTAAGTGGTTTGAATATCTTTTTGAATATGGACTTCGAGACGATAACACGACTCACACGCTTTTTCTCGAAACTGATATACTGACAATAAAACCAATTGAAAAAGAACCTCTTTACGATATGTCTGGCCCATTGGGTTTATCTGGGGTGCCTGATATCTTCTGGTACGATTATTTTGATTTGAAATCCATAGATCATAGTAAATATATGGATGGGGCTATAGCCTATCCGCATACAGGTTGTGGCGGTACTATCTATAGGAAGGAATTTTTCAGGAAATGTCTATATAATTTACCCAAGATAAAACAAGCTTATATAGATCATCCGGAGGGTTCTTTCATGGATCTGCTCATTACTATTTTAGGCATAATTTCCGGATGTACTATTGGTAGTTGGGCTGAAGCAAAAAACATTCACGGCGGTTTTATAGAAAATGACGGCAAATATATTATGGAATTTTGTAAATGGAACTCGGCGTTAATTCATGGAGTAAAATTTAAATCGAACTTCCAAATTTTTAAATTAAAAGTAAAGACAAAGTTAAAGGGACTGTTATTACAATGAAAATACTTCTAGTTGGCCCGGGTATTATGGAAATTCCTAGCAATGGCTGGGGTGCTGTTGAAACGGTAATCTGGCAGCTCAAAATCCATCTTGAAAAGAGGGGCCATGCTGTTGATATACTAAATAAGAAAGGGTTACGAGCTGCACTTAAAGCAAATCCAAAAATATACGATTTGGTTCATCTTGAATATGATGATTTTGCGGGTCTTTGGATACTACTCTCAAAATTACATGGTTTTAAATTGGTTATCACTAGCCATTATGGATATGCCGCTTGGCCATCAAAATGGTTTAGAGGATATTGGTTAGTTTTCCTAAAAATGTTATTTTCACCCGCAATGATTGTGTTGAGCGATGAAATTAAACAAGTATTTCTAAAATTTCATTACAATGGGTATATAAAAGTCCTACCAAACGGAACGGAAACAGATAAAATATATTTTTCTCCAATCGCTTCAAAAGATATAATTTGTTTAGGTAAAATTGAAGCAAGAAAAAAACAAGCCGATTTATCAAAAAAATTTTCCGGACAGTCAGAAACATACTTAGACTTCGTTGGACCGATCACAGATAATAACTTTTCAGTAAACAACAAATCGACAAAGTATCTAGGAACTTGGACCAGAGAAGAAGTCAAACAAAAACTTACTGAATATAAGGTTTTAGTTCTACTGAGTGATGGAGAAGCCCACGCCCTAGTTATTGGAGAAGCTTTAGCCGCAGGACTTTCGCTATTAATAAGTATTGAGGCCTCCGCAAACCTTGATCTTTCCCTACCCTTTATAAAAATTGTTTCAATTGATGATGAAGACTTAGTCGAAAAGGCAAATAAGTTATGTGAAGAAAATGAAAAAAATAGAGAAAACATTCGTAGCTACTCCAAGCAATTCGATTGGAATCGAATTGCTGAAAAGTATGAGGCAATAGCTAATACTATTTTAAAAAAATAAATACTGTTATATGCGCATCGCCATACTCTACATTTGCACTGGGAAATATAGCCTATTTTCTGGAAGGACTTTTATAAAAGTTCTGAGGAATATTTTATTTCTGGGGCGCAAAAAAAATACTTTGTTTTTACTGATGCTCCAATATCGAATTTGAATGCCAGAATAACCTAAACGTAAAAAAAATTTATCAAGAAGACTTGGGTTGGCCAAATAATACCTTGAGACGTTACGAGATGTTCTCGACGATATTGATGAAATCGCCCAATTCGATTTTATTTTTTATTTCAACGCAAATACTTTATTTATCAAGCCATTAGCAAGTAATGAAATACTACCAAGCGGTAAGGAAAATTTTGTTGCGGTTACTCATCCAGGATATTCCAACGCTTTAATTAATGAAAAGCCTTTTGAATCCAATCCTATGTCTAAAGCATTCTTTACCCCTAAAGATAATGAACCATATTTTCAGGGAGCAATAAATGGTGGAAGTAGTAAGGTGTTTTGTGCTGCAATAAAACAATTACAGAATGATATTGATAATGACACTAAAAAAAATATTACTGCAATATGGCACGATGAATCCCATTGGAACAAATACTTATCGTCAAGATTAGACGAAACAAAAATATTATTACCTTCGTTTGCTTATCCAGAAGGAATGGTTCTACCGTATGGTCCAATAATACTAATGAGAGACAAGAAAAAATATGGTGGACATTTTTTCTTAAGAAACATTCAAATGACTTCAAGGGATAAACTTATTATATTTTTGAGCTATATTAAGAATTACTTAAGAAACATTATCAGAAAAAATATGGTGGACAGGGCATTTGTTCAATATCTTAGTGGAGGCCTCGGAAATCAGATGTTTCAATATGCTAAAGGTAAAAGTCAGAGTATTAAAAAAAACCAGAAATTAATACTTGACCTAGAATATTTGATTTTTCCAGAAAAAATAGATACTTCTCGTAGATTTGGTTTAGATGTATTTAATATACAAGCTGTTGTTTTTAAACCTAGTAAAAAAAATTATTTAAAAAGATTTTATCAAAAAGGAATCCAAAAAGCTGTTCACCACCTACCCACATTACCAGAATGAGAAATATTTCAAGGATATTGAGGAAATTATTCGAGAAGATTTTACACTGAAACTGCCACTGGCGAGCGACTCAAATAAAATATCAGATCTAATTATTCAGAGTCCAGAGTCCAATCGCAGTCCACATCCGACGTGGTGATTATGTTACGGACCAAAAAACCAACGCGTACCATGGAATTTGTGATTTGGAATATTATAAAAAGGCAGTTAAATACATTAAAGAAAAAGTTCAATCCCCCACGTTTTTTATTTTTTCGGATGATATTGAATGGGCAAAAAAAAATATTAATTTTGTGAACCTATAATTTTGGTATCAAACGCACGTAATTAAAGATTATGAAGAAATCCATTTAATGAGTTCGTGCAAAATCAAATAATAGCCAACTCTTCATTTAGTTGGTGGGCTGCTTGGCTTAATTCAAATTCAGAGAAAATAGTGATTGCTCCAAAAAAATGGTTTCAACTAAAAGAAGATTCAGACATTGTTCCAGTAGCTTGGATTAAAATATAAATATTCTTATAGAATGCTAATAACCTTACATATATGGCCACGCAATCTCATCTCAAAATTTCCTCTCTTTGTAATTTGGTTTTCATGAATGCGATATTTAAAAGGAGCTTCAGATAATGTTGCTCCTTTATATTTTCTGAGTACTCGAGTCCATAATTCATAATCTTCAACATGCTTGAAAAAGTGATTTATACATCCCGACTGAATCGAAAACTTTCTTACGAATCATAATCGTTGGATGAATAAATGGATTATGGAGTAGAGCATATCTCCTAATATTTTTATCTTCTATCGGCGAATATTCCAACCTCCCTTTTACTTTTCCATTTTCATCAATGATTGTAGCGAAACTACCACACAGGGCTATATCTGGATGGTCATCAAGAAAATCAGCCTGTTTTTTGAGACGGTTTGGTTCTGAAATATCATCAACATCCATTCGAGCAATATATTCACCATTTGCCTTAGAGATTCCAAAATTTAATGAGTAAATAAGACCACAATGATTAATTTTAAAAACTCTAAGTCGTGGGTCTGAGAAAGAAGAAATAATCAATGAAGTTTTATCTGTAGATCCATCATCTACTATGATAAATTCAAAATCACGTTCGCTCTGGTTTAGAATACTTTCTATGGAATCTTTTATATAACGCTCAGCATTATATGCCGGCATAATGACGCTTATTTTATTCATGAAATTTGTTGACTGGTGTCATCTGTACATTGTATAACCGTTGCCAAGGCAATGCATATTATAAATAATTGGCCTACATAAACCATACCCTGCGTACTAGCTCCTTTAACTTACCTTGATAAGGCAAGGATGGGTCCCTTCTGGATGGATCGCAGTGAAAAAAAGTTACTTTCCTCCATTTGGCCTCATTGGCATTTTTTCCATAAATAACATTATTTTCGATACGCAATGGCATAAATTCATCCCCCATACAAGAATGATTGAAGCCGCCACCAATTGAAACAAATTTGTTCTCTTTCCACAATAGTGCACTAAAAAAAACTTCGTCAGTAATGCCTTTGAAATAATTTGATACTCCAGGATAAACATAGTCATAAAGAGAAAGAACCTCTTTAAGGAGACGTCTATTCTGTTCAATATTTTTAAAAATGAACGCTCCCCCTGCAAAGAATGGGGTACTCAAACCCACGTCGAGCTTTCTCATCAACATAATGAATCGCCAGGCATTTTTTAAAGGAATAGCCAAACGTCCATAGCGCCAAAAATTCGGTGACCAAAAATGTAACGCCACACCAAATTTATTTCCAATTGCAGGCATAATCTCCGCAAAATTATCCTGTACAAGAACTGTGTCAGTATCTAGATAGAGGCCGTATTCGGTATCAATATAATCACCTATAGTGTATTTCTGCTGCCAAAACTTAAAATCCATTTTTCTTCCTTGTGATTTCTCGAATGGAGAAATGTGATAAACGGTGACTCCTAGAGTAGAAACTAGGCGCTCACCAACCTCAAGTACTACCACTTTATATGGAACCCCGAGCCTTTCCTCCAAACTTTTTATACTCCGCTCTAGATTGGTATAGTGTTCGTCGCCACCACCCACAACATAAAATATACTGAGAATTGGTTTTGTCATAGATTATTTAGTCCTCAGCGTCAACTTTCATAGTAATTCTGTAATTAATATTGTTCTATTGTATAATGAAAACCAACAAATACAATGAGCGACTCAGATATAAAAATATCATATGTTATCTTAGTTCACAAAAACCCAATCCAGCTAAAAAAGCTTGTACTTAGCCTCCAATCTGAAAATAGCTTTTTTGTCATTCACGTTGATAAAAAAGTTGGAATAAAGCAATTTGAGCAAGAACTTGCAAACATTTCTAAAGTATTTTTTGCTCCGCAAATAGAATCTAAATGGGGTAATGTTCTTGGGGCGGTATTGAGTGCTTTTAAGTTTGCAATTGAAAGGATAGATCCTGATTATTTGTATCTTTTAAGTGGTCAGGATTACCCAATTAAAACAACTCGAGAAATTATAGACTACTTGGGCAAGAACAGGGACAAAACATTTATGTCCTTTACTGCCCTACCCATTTCAAGCTGGAAAGGTGGTGGAACGCACCGCTTTAAGCGATATCATTTGTTTGTTTCGCGCAATAGGTATCTGAGAAGAATTGAAAATATAATGAATTTCTTCTTACCACGCAGAAAGATACCATTAAATTACAAGGCATATGGTGGTGAACTCTGGTTTGGTTGCCCAAGATCAGTTGCCGAATATTTAGTGAACTTTTCAAACAATAATGTAGTTTTTTTGAATTTCTTTAAACATGTCTATTTAGCTGATGAATTATTCTTTCAAACAGTACTATTAAATAGCAACGATGATATCAAGGGAAACATTATTAATAAAAACTTAACCTACGTAGACTGGTCCAAGCCCTATGGCCCCTATCCCGCAACCTTCACTGTTCATGATCTTGAATCACTTAAAAAAACTCCCGAATTGTTTGCTCGTAAATTTGATTTGAATATTGATTCGGCTATCTTCCAAAAAATTGATACGGAATTAAGAAAATGAAGACTACCTTAACCAAAGAAAGGTGGGATATTGTTATTGTTGGGGCTGGAATATCTGGAGCAACTCTTGCAGAAAGGTACGCACAAAATAAAGAAATAAAAATTCTTGTTATAGAACAACGCAATCATATAGGTGGAAACTGTTATGATCAGGATAATGAATCTGGAATTAGAATTTCAAAATATGGGCCACATTATTTCAGAACGAATGACGAAGGTGTATGGCAGTATGTTCAGAAATTTTCGGATTGGGTGCCATTTGAGGCTAAGGTATTAAGTCATGTAGACAGCAAAAAAGTACCGATGCCTATAAACATGGATACGGTGAATATTATTTTTAATGCTGGGATTAAAGACGAATCTGACATGGAGAAATGGTTAGACAAAGAGGTCGAGAAAATAGAAATACCTCAAAATTCTGAGGAATCCGCACTAAAAAGAGCTGGTAAAAGATTATATGAAAAGATGCTTAAGAATTACACGACCAAGCAATGAGATAAAAGTCCAAGAGAACTTGAACCAAGTGTTATGGACAGAATTCCAATTAGAAAAAACCATGACGACAGATACTTTACTGACAAATATCAATATTACCCAAAGGATGGATACACTAAGATTTTTGAAAATATGCTTAATCGTCAAAATATAGAGATTAGACTTAACACTAGCTGGGAAGAAATTCAGGGTTCTGTGTCATACCATAAGCTATTTTTTACAGGTAAGATTGATTCATATTTTAAAGAGGAACTTGGTAAATTAGAATATAGATCACTTCGTTTCGAAGAGGAAACATTGAATCAAGAATTTTTTCAGGAGGTTGTGCAAGAAAACTATCCAGACATTTCAATACCCTTTACAAGAATAGTTGAGTATAAGCATCAAACAAAACAGATAAATCCAAAAACAACAATCGTGCGCGAGTATCCAACTTGGGACGGTGAACCATATTATCCTGTTCCATCTGCAAATAATCGCTCAATTTACGATAAGTATAAAATTGAAGCTGAAAAGTTAGAAGATAATGGTATCTATTTTGTAGGGCGATTGGCCAATTATAAATATTTTAATATGGACCAGACTTTTCGCAATGCTTTGGATTTATTTCAAAGACTAGAACCAATACTCAACGGATAAATTTTAATCTACTTATTCATCAGATGATCAATGACTTTGTAGATATCACCTGCGCCGATAGTAATTATTACGTCGTTTGAAGAAATTTCAGAAAGAAGTGCCCGCGCTATTTCATCGAAAGATGAAATAGCGCGGGCTTTTCCAGTTTCATTTTTATTTATTTCTTCAGCTAGCATCTCAGAAGAGATTGAATCATCAAATGGTTCTCTTGCAGCAAAGATTGGAGCAATAATAACTTTATCTGCATCTGTGAACGCTTCACCAAAATCACGAAGGTGATCTTTAGTTCTGCTGTATAGATGAGGTTGAAAAACGGCAATTATTTTTTTATCTCCAAACAATTCTCTGGCTCCTTCTAATGTAGCTTTAATTTCGGTTGGGTGATGACCATAATCATCATAAATTAAGGCGCCAATTTGAGTTTTTCCCCTGTATTCAAACCGTCGCCAGGTTCCTGGAAAATCAGCAAGTGATTTCTTTATCACCTCCTCTGGAATTCCAAGTTTCTTAGCCACAGCATATGCCGCAGCAGCATCTTTCCGATTATGTTCTCCTGGTTTCATTAAAGGTGGTACTGACTGAATATACTTGTCATATTCCGCTGAAGTGATTATGGACCATCTTTCGGCACCTTATCTGACAACTCCTTGAATGCCTCTTGAATATCACTGAGGTCCTTATAATAATCTAAATGATCAGCTTCGATATTTGTTATTACCAAAATATATGGATATAAATTTAAAAATGATCTTTTATATTCACACGCCTCAACGACAAAGTATTCACTATCGCCTGCAATAAAATTAGTTTTCTTTTCTGATTGGCCAAAAGGATAATTAAGTAAACTTCCAACAATAACAGTTGGTGAAAGGCCGGCATCAATTAATACTTTAGCGACCATGGCGGTGGTAGTTGTCTTACCGTGAGTGCCCGAGATAGCGATAGTTTTTTTATTCTTTGAGACCAAACCCAACATTTCAGCATAAGTGAAGATTGGCAGTCCCAACTCACCCGCTTTCAAAAGTTCTTCATTATCTTTCGGAGTTGCTAAAGTATAAACAACAACATCATACGAAGAAGTTATTCTGGTTGAGTCATAATCTTTGTGAACATCTATACCAGTTTCAACTAAATTTTCATACGAAGCGAAGCCAGTATCAGAACCGACAACATTCTTCCCAAGGTGTTTTAAATAGAGAGCTAAAGCGGACATGCCAATACCACCAATGCCTATAAAGTAGACATTTTTAATATCAGAAATATTTATTTCCTCTTTCATAGAAACCTATTATAGTACAAAATCTCTTACTAACTAAGATTAATTACTTGAAGTTGCTGTAGAAGTTGAATCAATAGTTGTGGTTGCTGTAGACGAAGCTGTCATATCCACACTACTTGAGGCAACTAGATCATCTGTTGAGGTTGCTGTACTTGTTGCTACTGCAGCCACAGTAAAAGGAGTAGCCCCTGAGAGGTCTCCTGGGTCAGCTTTTCCTCCATCACTTAAGAGGGTTGAAACCCCTGAAGCTAAGATGAAAAGTGCTCCCAAAACCAGAAAAGCCGCATAAATGAAACCGCTGTTCCCGTTTGAATGTCTGTTTTTCATACGTTGCCTATTATATCACAAACAAGGGATAAATCAAATGGATATGAGGATAATTACCTAAACTATACGCCTTTGCTAAGCCATTTTTTAGCAAGGATATTAAACTGATCACCCCGGTCATATTCGTTCTTAAACAGGCCAAATGAGGCAAAAGCAGGGCTTAGGAGGACAATGTCACCAGATGTGGCCGAAGCCAAGGCACTTCCCACGGCTTCGGCCAAGTCATTTGCCTTCTCTACAGGCACATTAGTCCCAACGATAGACTCATAAACACGATCCGTTCCGGTCCCAGGCAGGATAACTACTTTCTTACAGTGGTTCGGAATCTCTTTAATCAGCTCAGCCATATCTAGTGCTTTATCGTGCCCTCCCATAATTAGAACAATATTCTTATCTTTCGAGAGTGCTTTCAGACCAACAATGGTTGCCTCAGGTGAAGTCGCATTTGTATCATTATAAATTTTTACACCATCCCTATCGCCTAAAAATTCTAACCTTCCAGGCACACCCTTGAATGATTCAATACTTCTTCTAATGACCGAATCAGAAATATTTAAAGCTTTTGCGACCTGAGTTGCGACAGAAATATTATTTATATTATGTTCTCCGGGGATACGGATTCTAGTATTACTCAGAATGTCGCTATTTTTTGCAATTATTTTCTTTGATTTAATAACTCCAGCATATTTTTCCTCTATCAAGTCCACTGCCTGCTCTCCGAGCACCAAGAAATCATTACCATTTTGAAATTTAAAAATATTTGCCTTATCTTCAAGATAAAGATTCATATCATTTTTATAGTAAATCATGTGGTCAGGCATGAATGTCGTAAATACCGCAATATGGGGACTTATCTTATCTTCACCAAAACCTTGTAGTTGCCATGAATCAAGTTCAAGAACAACGTAGTCCCCTTTTTTAATTTCATCAAAAAGAGCTAATGTGGAAATTCCTTTCACATTTCCACCAAGAAACACCTCGGTATCAGAACCTTCAAAATTATTTACCAACATATTGTGGATGAGGTGGGTCACCGTTGATTTCCCTCTTGTACCTGTGACTCCAATCACTGTCACCTCTGCATATTTTGTAAAAAGAGCAGAACTCATTTCAATCGGTATATTATTCTTCCTAGCCTCAGCAATGTAGGGGGAATCTAGTGGAACTCCAGCGGCTTTTAAAACCATGTCGCAATTTTTAAAATCTTGAGGAACGTGGCCTCCGAGATGAAAAACTATATTTGGAATATCCTGAAGTGAAGCCAGACTCTCTTTGAGTGCTTCTTTAGATTTAAGATCGGTGACAGTAAGTATAGCTCCATGAGAAGCTAAAAAACGGACATCACCAAGGCCTCGGCCGAGTAGGCCGAGGCCCATAACAGTTATTTTCTTTCCCTCAATGAGTGCCTTAACTTTCGGGTTCATCGACATGTAATATTTTTCTTAGAACCTCCTCCGGAACCTCTTTTGTCTTAGCTTCATTATTTTGAACAGCAGTAGTCTCCTCTTTTTTTACTTCTAGCATTTTAGGCTTAGGTTGAGGAGCTGGTGGCTGGGTCTGCTTAATTGATTCTGCTGGCAATACCGAAAGAAGTGCCGCTCTTAAGTCTGCAATATTTTGAGCACTTGGCTCTTTTTTCTTTTCAGGTTCAACCTTTGGTTTTAAATAATCCAATGACATCGCCTTTCGAATCTCAGTCTCACGTGAATCTCGAACATTACGCTCCGCTTGTCGAGTCTGAGCTGGTGTTTGTTGAACCGGAGCAGGTGGTGGAAGCGGAGGTGCGAATGGTTTTCTATCTCGGTTAATTGATTCTCTGGGTTGCTGCGCTGTAAATTTTGGTGACTGATTTTGAGTTGTTGGAATAGTCTTCTTGTCCACAAAAGCAGATCTTGGGGCTTGAGCGGGTCTTGGTGATTCAATTGGAGCATGCCAAATCTTAATTTCTTCTTCAACAACATTACGAGGTCTAGCATAAGAATCTCTGGAACTTTCAATTATCTGATTATGGAAAGAAGTTGCTTCCCTTTTAATTGGCGGTAATGTTACGGCCGAGAAAGGTGATGAACTTACCCCATCAATCATCAATTTTAAATATATCTGACAAAAACCAAGATTAACTAGATCTTCCGCTGTAAATTGTGGTGCAAATTCTTTTTCCAATACTTCAGCATCATAAGCACCCACTCTAAAGACAATCATCGTACCAACGTTTCCGAAAACCGCCGCCCTCACCTCTTCCGACATTTGCTCAATATATTGATGGGCTACAGTTAAATCTAATTTATACTTTCTAGCCTCAGAAAGAATGTCTGCGAATGATTCATTAGCAAAGTTTTGAAATTCGTCCACATAGAGATAAAAATGGGGCCTGGTTTTAAGTTCATCTTCACTTAGATCGGCTCGAGACATTGCCGCTAGATAAATCTTAGTGATAAGCATACTCCCCAAAAGGTTGGCATTTGATTCACCCACTCTTCCTTTGGAAAGGTTAATAATGAGAATTTTTTTCTCATCCATCAATTTTCTAATATCAAAAGTTGATTTTGGTTGACCAATAATATTTCTAACGAGCGGATTAGAAACGAACTGTCCAATTTTGTTTTGAATTGCAGGTGCGGCTTCGGCAGCAAAACGATCAGTGTATTTAGCATATTCATCAACCCAAAAAGATTTAACCGACGGGTCAGTAATATTATCAACGACTTTCTTTCGATAATCCTTGTCCGCCAACATTCTGTTAACACCAATCAAAGTTGAATCTGGATATTCAAGGAGGGCCAACAGAATATTATTCAAAATATATTCCATACGAGCTGACCAAGCGTCAACCCAAATCTTTTTAAAAGCGCTCATCAAACCATTTGCAACAAGATGCCTTTTGTCAGCCCCTACATCCTCCATCACATTAAAGGAGACTGGGTACTCCATATCAAATGGCGCAAAGTACAGTACGTCCTTAATTCGCGACTCTGGAATATATTCAAGAAGAAGATCGGCTGATTTTCCGTGAGGATCAATGAAAGCAAAGCCTTCGCCGTTTTTAATATCCTGAACAGCCATATTCTCAAGCAAAGTTGATTTACCCATGCCAGTTTTACCAATCACATAAGTGTGGCGAGATCTATCCTTATTTTTGATGCCAAAAGGAATCCGCTTGTTGCGCGAGTCGGTCTCGGCAAAATAAGTTACTTTTTCCTCATTATTCATTATCTATGAGCTAATTATACAACATTCTCAACGAATGTTTTTGCTTCTTCCAACATAGGTCTACTGCCTCTTTTATTTTTGGCTTCTTTTCGGTCTTGAAAATAAAGTGTTGTACCAATCCAACAAAGCACGAGGCCTGAAATTGCAAAGAAATAAAGTTTCCACATAATCGGAAAACTTGGAAAAATTAAAAGAAATGAAACTAACCCTAAAATTGCAACAATCAGATGTTTATTCATGACACTACTATAAACCAACATATCATTAACTTCAACTTCTGTTTTCGGAGCACTGGGATTCGCCTCTTACATCGGAGCACTGGGATTCGAACCCAGAATCACACGAACCCGAATCGTGTATGTTAGCCGTTACACTATGCTCCGAATTGGTGCCGATGAGAGGACTTGAACCTCCAAGGGCTTGCGCCCATAGCGTTCTGAACACTACGTGTTTGCCAATTTCACCACATCGGCATTTTGCCAATTGATACAATAACAAAATTCTACTATCTAGACTATGTGTTTAAGAAAATGAGGATTTCGCATTTCCTTTTGAGTTGCAGTAATTACTTTATTCATCATAACTACTGATTCAATCGGATAAGAACCTAAAGTGGTTTCTTCTGAGAGCATAACAGCGTCTGCGCCGTCCAAGACCGCATTAGCCACATCTGAGACTTCGGCGCGAGTTGGTGTTGAAGCATGGATCATTGATTCAAACATCTGAGTGGCCACAATGACTGGCTTACCAGCCTTATTACATTTTCTAACAATCATTTTCTGAACCAATGGAACTGTTTCAGCAGGAATTTCAACTGCCAAATCTCCTCTCGCTACCATAATCATGTCAGATAATTTTATAATTTCATCAATATGGTCTACAGCCTGAGGTGTTTCTATTTTCGCAATGATACCAGCTTTTGATCCAGCTTTTTTAAGAATTTTGCGAAGTTCAATCACATCAGAAGGATCCTGACAAATGAAAGCGCGACATAATCAAGTTTATGATTAATAGCAAAAATTAAATCTTTTTTATCTTTCGATGTTAGTGAACTGATTGAAAGATTGGTATCAGGAAGATTAACTCCGCGTCTCCCTTTGAGTTCCCCACCGACGATTACTTTAGTAATAATCTCTGTTCCTTTTATGGAAGTAACTATCCAATTCCTTTTTTCCATCATCAAGCATAATTCGATGACCGACTTTAACTTCTTTTGGTAATTTCTTGTAAGTTATATGAACTCGGGTTCCATCTCCTTTTGCTTTTAAAGTGGTAAGTATAAACTTTTCACCTGCTTCAATATGGGCCCTACCACTTGGAGTATGAAATTCTCCAGTTCGTATTTTTGGTCCCCCGAGATCCTGAAATGTTATTGCCTTCATATGAGTAGCCTTGGAAGCCTTCTTTAGATTCTTAACTTTCTTAGCATGCTCTTCAAAATCACCATGCGAAAAATTTAGGCGCATGAAAGTCATACCCGCTTTGAGTAGTTTTTCTAACTGTGACTGACTTTCAGTAGCAGGACCAATTGTGGCAATTATATTTAGTTTTTTTATTTTGCATTTTTATATTAATTAAAAGTAAAGCCGGCGGCGCGTTTTGGAGCGCGCCGCCGGTCATATTATGGACCAGCCTAATTGAGTAGCTCTGATTTTCCAGAGCACACAATGAACGGTTAGCTCATTGATTTCTGCTTCAGGCCTTTGAAAAATAAACCTTACTCCCGGGAAACTAATATAAGTATAACCATCACTTTTTAAGTAGAGCCGATAGGCTTGTCTGACAGTCTCAAGGTGATCATCAAGTTGAAGTTTAGCATCCTCCTCAAATTCAGCTAATCGCATTCTTCCAGGATAGGCTTTTAGCCAATTTTCAAATTTTCTCAATCTTAATTTTAGATAGGCTTCGGGGGGAATTAATACTTTTCGGAAAAGATAAAGAACGACTGGCACAACACGAGTAACCGACACAGCACGTATAGATGAAATCATGGAGCTCCCCTTTTCTAAAAAAATATATCACAAATACTTTCTGATGAAAAGGTCTTCTCTGTATAAAATAAAAATGGTGCGCGCACTAGGGTTCGAACCTAGGACCTTTCGAGTATCAGTCGAATGCTCTACCAACTGAGCTATGCGCGCGCAAAAGAAGCTTCCTTAAGATAACAAAAGATGCAGGAAAAAGAAAGAGCCGGCGCGAATGTTTCCACGCCGGCTCGACTCCCTATCTCCTGTAGAGACTCATGATACGTGCAAGCGATTGCCCACACCGTAAAGACCACGAAGGGAGATAGGAGAACCATAAGGACGAATTTCATCCTCTAGATTCTTATTTCTGGAGTACTTGTTTCATTATTGATCAATGCCCTACACCCCCTTTCAAGTAGGCTAATGTTTATTTGTCTAAGGATTATATCATAAACTTATACAAATAGCAAGAGAGGGCGGCCCTTTGGGCCGCCCTCTCTATTCAGTACCATCCTTTATTTTGCCTCATTCTTTATTTTCTGGTCTTTCCCAAATGTCCAATGATTTTTAAGGATTATTCATCATTATCCGTTGTGAGTCCAATTGGAACCCGCAACATCGACACTGTCAGCCCCACGCCCTTCTTACGAAGAACGTGAGACGTATTCAATTTGAAATATTCCACGAGCAGCTTCCGCTACCCGTGCCTTGTTACGACTTAGTCCCTGTTACCAAGCTTACCGTAGGACGCGACGAGCGCGCACTTCGGGTATTCCTGGTTCCCTTGACTTGACGGGCGGTGAGTACAAGACTTGAGAACGTATTCACCGCGGTATAGCTGACCCGCGATTACTAGCAATTCCGGCTTCATGAGGTCGAGTTGCAGACCTCAATCCGAACTGGCGCCGAGTTTATTACGGTTTGCTCCACCTTACGGTTTCGCGTCGCGTTGTCTCGACGATTGTATTATGAGTGTAGCCCCAGATGTCAAAGGGACATGCTGATCTGGCGTCATCCCCGCTTCCTCCCAGATTTAAATACACTTTGCGTAAATGATACGTTAAATCTGGGCGGTCTCCTGTGACAAATATAACACAGGACGAGGGTTGCGTTCGTTACCCCACTTAAGGGAACAATTCAAACCACGAACTGACGACGACCATGCATCACCTGCCTAGCCGTCCTTGTGAGACACATTCCGTTTCCGGTATGTTTCGTCTAGGTTTCAAACCTGGGTGAGGTTCTTCGTTTACCATCGAATTAAACCTCATAATCCACTGCTTGTGCAAGTCCCCGTCTATTCCTTTGAGTTTTAGCCTTGCGGCCGTACTACCCAGGCGGATCTCTTAACGCGTTAGCTACGCCACTCAGAGGGTCGATACTCCGAATAGCTAGAGATCATCGTTTAGGGCGTGGACTACTGGGGTATCTAATCCCATTCGCTACCCACGCTTTCGTGTTTCAGCGTCAGAAGTGCGCCAGTGAATTGCCTTCGCTTTTGGTGTTCCCCATAATATCAACGGATTTCACCCCTACACTATGAGTTCCATTCACCCCTCGCACCCTCAAGTCTTACCGTTTCTTTTGCAGATTCTCGGTTGAGCCGAGAGTTTTAACAAAAGACTAATAAGACCGCCTACACACCCTTTACGCCCAATAATTCCGGATAACGCTTGGGGCACTCGTATTACCGCTGCTGCTGGCACGAGTTTAGCAACCCCTTATTCTTGAGGCGATCAATAACTTTCTACCTCACAAAAGACCTTTACGTCCCTAAGGACTTCATCAGTCACGCGGCGTCGCTCCGTCAGGCTTTCGCCCATTGCGGAAGATTCTCGACTGCGGCCACCCGTAGGTGTATAGCCCGTGTCTCAGTGCTATCGGTGGGGGCCAAGCTCTCACTCCCCCTAGACGTCATTGCCTTGGTAGGCCATTACCCTACCAACTAGCTGATATCCCGCAGGCCGCTCCCAAAGCGATAAATCTTTACTCTTTCGAGACTATTGGGAATTATCTAATCTTTCGACTAGTTATGCCCAACTTTGGGGTGCGTACCTACGTGTTACTACCTCGTCTGCCGTGGGTCTAAACCCACTCGACTTGCATGCCTTATCCACGCCGCCAGCGTTCATCCTGAGCTAGGATCAAACTCTAAAATTAAATAAAAAGTATAAATACTTATATTTATTAGAATGAGGCAAAATAAAAAATAGTACTTAATCTAAATTTATATTTCACCAACAAGTTTGATCCTAGCTCATCCAACAATTGATCATTGTTTTTGGAATTATTTACTCCCACTTTGCTCTGACGAGCTCCGCGGGAGAACAAAAAAATATTTTAATTGACTTGCACGTTTTCCCTCCATAGCTGCTCGATAGGAGGCAATACAGAGCGTTAATACGTTCTCGGTCCTACCCGCTCTACGCTAAAGCTACACAGGGCAATATTTCAATCTGTCTAAATTCAAGATAAATCGTGATTTTAGACAGATAATTTTCAAAGAACCGCCCATTAAGGACGTAGGGGGTATTATATACGGCCGCTAGATAGAGTCAAGCTTTTAGCCTAAATTATTAGTTTTTCTTTCTATTCTGCCACTTTTCAATAGTAACTAGGAGAGGAGAACCCAAAAAGATTGAGGAATAGGTACCAACCACGATACCAACGAGAAGAACCATCGAGAAGTCTCTGGTAGTAGTTGAGCCGAAGAAATACAGGATAAGCAGTGTAAATACTACTGTAAGTGAAGTATTGATTGATCTGACCATAGTCTGACTAATACTTCGCCCAACAACGTTATCAAAAGATTCTTTCTTATTATGTTCTCTATTTAATTTCAAATTCTCACGAGTTCTATCGAATACAACAATCGTATCGTGAATAGAAAAACCAAGAATAACCAAAATTGCGTTAACGAAAAGTGTATCTACTTGGAAGTGCAAGAAATGTCCAACAATTGAAAAGATACCCACAGGCACGATAACGTTGTGAATCAAATCAAAAATGGCGATGAGACCATAGATCCAGGAAGAAACAGGTTCCGAAACTTTTCGGAAAGCCCAGGTTATGAAAAGAACAATGGCCATAATAACTAAAATAATTGAGACGATTGACTTCCCTTCTAGTTCCGAACCAAGTATCGGACCAACTGTATTATAACTATCAACCGTGAGCGTTGAACTTCCACTAGGAGAAATGGCATTTAGAAGACCTTGATGTTGATCTTCTGTAAGTGCTTTAGTCGTAATTATGTAACCATTGTTTCCGCTTGGCTGAATTTAGTTGATTGTAAGGAAAGAGGCTTAACTTGAGCATTAATTATATCCAATGATGGACGTGCTGGAGAGTATGAGACATTTAAAACTGAACCACCGGTGAAATCAACTCCGAAATGAAGGCCCCAAATTAAAAGTGAGGCGATTGAAATAACCACGAGCAGTGCTGAGAATGAGTAGAATATTTTTCTGTATTTAATGACGAACATGATTATTAAATTAAATCCGTTACTGAATAAAAATCTCACAAATTTTGAATTACTCTTTGGTGTCACAGCCAATAGGAATGTTCTAGAAATACTGATGGCTGTAATCATACTTACCAAAACTCCAACTCCGAAGATTAAAGCAAAACCTTTGATAACTGAGGTGCTGGAGAACCAGAACAAGATGATTGCAGTAATAATACTTGATAGGTTTCCGTCACGGATGGATGTCCAAGCTCGTGTGAATCCTTCTCGTGTCGCATCCTCTAGAGTTCTACCATTTCGAAGTTCTTCTTTCATTCTTTCAAAGATAAGAATGTTCGCATCAACAGCCATACCGATAGAGAGAACGAAACCTGCGAGTCCAGCTGCGGTAAGTGTTACTGGAACCAACTTAAAGATTGCGAGCATCATGAGAACGTATATTGAAAGTGAAATTCCTGCCAATAGTCCCGGCAATCGGTACCAAAGGATAAGGAATAGAACGATTATTGCAAAGCCTATAATACCAGCTTTAACGCTTCTATTCAAGGCATCAATACCAAGTGAGGCACCAATTGTCTGAGTACCAATAAGTGTGATTGGAACTGGAAGTGCACCATAATTCAAATTCTGAGCCAAAGTCTTGGCTTCTGACGCAGTCATTGAACCACCTGATATTTGGGCCTGACCGTTATCAATTTCCTGCTGAATTACTGGGCTAGAAATAATTTTGCCGTCCAAGAATATCGCCAACATCTGACCAATATTATTTTTAGTTGTTGAAGCAAAAATCGCAGCGCCTTCAGTATTAAAATTTAAAGACACAACTGGCTGTCCACTTTGTGAATCAAATTGAATTTGTGAACTTTGTAAATATCTGCCTGTAAGACCAACTGGAACGAAAGCGGCGTCAATATCAGCTTGGGTTGAAGAAGCTGTAATAAGTTTTGCCTTAGCTGGATTTACTAAACGAAATTCCAAAACCGGTGTCTGGCCGATAATTGAAATTGCTTCATTAACATTCGTAACGCCAGGAAGCTGAACAATTAACTTTTGGATTTTCTGTCCATTTAGAAGTGTCGCCTCTTGAGTTTCAACAACCGGTTCGGAAACACCGAAAACATTAATTCTATTTTCAATGACATCATGTAGAGCCTGCATAGATCCAGCAACATCGCTTGGATCAACTTTAGAAACATCCGCTTGATATGTAAGCTCTGAACCACCATTTAAATCTAGACCTAATTTAAAAGGAAAACCACCGACAAAAGATGCCGGTTTAAATTCGGAATAATAGTTGAAAGCACCAATGACCAAGGCCAGAAGTACAATCGAAGCGGCAATAACTCTTGTTTTAATCATTTCAGTATTGGCCCATACTATAACGATTTTGAGTCCAAACCAATATTGACTTAATTAATATGGTGTAGTATCGTGCAGAAAAAAGGAGGTGATTTTAACTTAAGACAATCATCTTTGGTATCGCTGCAGACCTTAAGTGCACTAATAACCAAGTCTTTCTAGGTGATCAGAGCATGGCGGTTTGTGACAAGATTGAACTGCTGATTGAAAAAATCGCAAAAAACAGTTACCCACAAATAGTCGTTGCTGCTGGGCGGAGCCCAAAGTTCAATGTAGTGTTGTCACACAAAATGGCACATTATCTTGGGAGACTCGGGGTCAAAAACGTCACCTCTCTCGAGGCAAGTAGCTTCAATACGGAGGGCGAGGTCAAAAGGCTTAAGGATTTTCTGAGACCTTTAGTCCGCAAGAACGAGATTCAACTTATAGTGGTCGTTCGTTTTTGGCACCTACCGAGAGTTTACGGTCTCGTGCTGTATCACTTCGGTGACACCAAGAACATTAAATTGAAATTTGTTCCGGTCTGGATATGGAGCGACTGGAAAGGAATGCTTAAGGAACCTATAGCTTGGATTGGAAATTTTTTTAGAATTTTGTTCGGTCGACAAATGCTCCCGTAATTAATGGCCCCGCCAACTTTTGGCGGGGCCCTTTTTGTCTATTTTTTTGTAACGTATTTAGCGTATCTTCCTTCAACTTTTCTGAATGCATCCAGATGAAGGATATTTGTATATGTAACCGTATTGTTTTGTAAGTTTTGAGCCATCGACAACAATTGGAAATGAGTATGATTTCCAACCCCCTGGGGAAGTGGTTATCTTCCCTCTCGTCAAATGCCAGAACCAAAAAAAAGCTAACCTAACCATCCATGGATAGACCATGAGTGTTTTTTTATTTACCGCTTGAGCCATATCTTTACCAAGAACAACTTTTCCTGGGGGACAGATATTAAAGACTTCGTATGTTCCCTTAAGATCTGAGAAGGTGAAGAGTTTAACGATATCAGTAACGTCATCCTCATGGATAAATTGTCTACACCACTTTGGTGTAATTGGAACAAATGACACCATAGCGGTGACAATGTTATAAGCCCATGATCCCGTAAGCTGACCAGACAGGGCGGACTGTAATCCAAATCTTATCCTCATATATCTACCGCGAGGACCTGTTATAGCTGCTGGGCGGACAATAAAAACTTGGGGTAGTTTGGCTGTGTCTTTACCGACTTTTGCGAGATAGTTTTTATATTTTTCTTCTAGGTGCTCTTCGGACACCCGTTTTTCTTCGGCATATAGATAATTTGTCTTACGAAAGCCCTCTTCCTCTTTGAAAAAATGGTCAACGGTATTTTGAGGAAAAGCCCCGTATGAAGCGACTGTAGAGAAATATATCAGTTTTTTCACCGAGGGAGTTGAGAGAGCAAAATCAAAAACTTTATCTGTTCCTTCAACATTCCACTTCCACTGCTTCTCTTCTTCTCCATATAAATTCCTAATCTGCCAAGCGGTATGTATAACCACACCCGGATTTTCTTTAGACACCTCCGATTGCCAGCCGTCATCACCTAAATTCTGCTGAATAAAATGAATTTTAGAATTACCAATCAAAAGTTCTGACATTGGCTCCTTGTCCAAACAAACAATCGATTCTACTTCATCTAGAGCAGAAAATTGTTGGGCAAGCATGGCACCAACATAGCCAGAGCCCCCTGTTATAAAAAGTCGAAGTTTCTTGTTCATTTATGAAGTATAGCGAATATAACTCTACCTACCAAGTCGAGACAAAAGTATCTTAATTGTAAGCAGTGCAATTTTTATATCTAAAAAGAATGAATGGTTTTCAACATAATAAAGATCGTAGGCTAATCTCATTTTGGTTTCATCAATGGACTGTGGGCTAATATTGCCCCCTTCATAATCTTGCTTAATTTGGGCCCAACCAGAGAGACCCGGTTTAATTAAATAGCGGCTACTATAATATGGGATAACTTTTTGTAGCCTCTCTTCTAGACCAATTAGATCCGGTCTTGGCCCAATCAGAGATAAATCACCACGGATGATATTCCAAAGCTGTGGTAATTCATCAATCCTAGTATTTCTTAAAAATGATCCGACTTTTGTAATTTTATTTTCAGTCTCTCCAATCCAGACCCCATCCTCACTCTTTTGCATGGTTCTAAACTTCAAGATATTTATTGGTCTTCTCCCCTTTCCGACACGTACTTGGTTTATAAAAATAGGACCACCGTCGTCTATCTTTATTGCTATGCAAACAAACGGATAAAGTAATAGCGAAATTATTCCTAAAATTAGAGACAAAAGAATATCTACGATTCGTTTGAAAGCGTCATAAATTGATTCGGACTGAGTTGAAACATTTTCCAAAAACCAACTTTCAGTAAGCAATGAAAAAGGAACTCTTTCAAAAATAGTTTCATATACTCGATATTGTTCAATAAAAGTGACCCCAGAAAAAATTAAACTGTAAAATTTAGACAACAATGGCTGAATCTTTGGATTATACAAATCAATTACCACAACCGTTATACCCTCCTTATGTATTCTGTCTACAATTTCTTTCTGAGTATCAATTTTTTCAAGACCATCAACATTTATAAAATGAACAAATTTTAAAGGATATCGATCATTATTATTGACCTCATTTTGTAGTTCGCTAATTTCTGAACCAGTACCGATTAGAAGTGCTTTTGCCTTTTTCCCAATATGAAAAAGAGGAAATATATACAAACGCCAAAAGAAAATTGCTATAGATGAAATAATAAGATCAATAAATAGATTCGTCTTCGGTGTAATTCCAAAGTAAGGAATAAAATAGAAAAAAGAAATTGCCAAAAGGATATTCACTATCTGTGCATTCAAGATAAGTGAAGGTAATTTATTTCTTAAAACAGTCGTATGATTCTCATACAAACCGCTTATAAAAAATATCAAAACAAATACGACAAAAAGTATGGAAAATGGAACGAGGTGGCCAATGAATAATGTGGTTGAGGGAAATGCCAAATACCTTACAAAAAGGCTTAGCCAGAGTGCTAAAATTAGAAAGATAATGTCGCCCAGAAGAAGAAGGGAGGCCTCTCTTCTCTTAAAGAAGTTCATAGTGCATAATGATATGTCATATAGGCTCTATTTTCAAGGTATCTAATTTATTAAGCATGAAAATCATTTACGCCATTACTAAATCAAATTGGGGTGGAGCCCAACGATATGTGTACGATCTTGCTATTCATTCCACAAAACATAAAAACCAAACTCTCGTATTACTCGGCGGTAATGGAGTTTTGAAGGCAAAACTTGACCAAGCACATATTAAAACTATTTCTCTTGATACTCTTAGTAGGGATATTTCAATATCTAAAGATTTCAATAGTTTTTTTACACTCTGGAAGATTTTAAGACAAGAAAAACCAGATGTCTTTCATGTTAATAGTTCAAAGATGGGTGCTATGGGGGCTCTCGCTGGAAGATTATGCGGAATTAAAAAAATAGTCTTTACTTTACACGGCTTAGCTTTTAAGGAAAACCGCAGCTCTATCTCAAAGTGGTTTATTAGATTATCCTACTACATAACTTTTCTACTCTCACACAATGTAATTGCCGTTTCTCACGAATTAAAAAAAGAAATTGAGACATGGCCATTAATAAAAAATAAAATAACTGTAATTAATAACAGTGTAGATCAAATTGATTTTGTTGAAAAACTGACTGCCAGAAATAAGATAATTGGATTTCAACCATTAATTAGAAGCTTCTCGAAAGTCAATAGCGTCTGGATAGGCGCTATTGCGGAATTGCATCACATCAAGGGTTTAGAGTACCTTATTCAATCCCTATACAAAGCACCTTTCGCTTTTACATTGATAATAATTGGCGAGGGAGAGGAGAGAAAAAATTTAGAGACTCTAATTAACAAACTACACCTTAATCATTCTGTTTTTTTAACAGGACACATAGACAATGCCGCCTCTCTATTAAAGGCTTTTGACATATTCGCACTCACCTCTCTTTATGAAGGCCTAGCTTACGTTCTGCTAGAAGCTGGGCTTGCCGAGATGCCAGTGGTAGCAAGTAAGGCGGGTGGAATTCCAGAAATTATTGAGAACATGAGGACCGGCATATTGGTGAAGCCAAAAAACCCAGAAGACATTAAGTTAGGTATTGAATACATTATGAAAAATAGGGGCGAAGCCGCGCGAATGGCTTCGCGGCTTCGCCAGAAAGTCGAAGAAAAGTTTTCTCTAAACCAAATGCTTGAGAAAACTTTTCTTCTCTACAAAAGCAACTAAATAGCTAAGCCATTCCTAAAAATTCATTCTGAATGACATCCTTGTGGGCCGCACGAGAATATCGTCTCATACCCATAAGAATTCCAAGCCCTGTAAATTCTGTCAAAAGATGTGTTCCTCCATAACTCATAAAGGGAACCGTGATTCCAGTCACGGGCAAGATACCAACATTCATACCGATATTTACAAACAGATGGCTCATAAAAAATATCGCCAACCCTGCACCATACAGAATTTCAAAATTAGTTGACCCTCTCATTGCATTAAATAGAATACGCCAAATAACAATTCCAAAAAGAGTGAAAATAATTAAAACTCCAACAAATCCCCACTCTTCAGCAAAAGCAGCAAAAATAAAGTCAGTTTGATACTCCGGTAAGAATTTTAGTCGAGATTGAGTTCCATATCCAATCCCCTTTCCTAAAACCTGACCAGAACCAACAGTTATCATAGATTGATAGGCGTTATAACCACTTCCAGAAATGTGCGCTAATGGGTGAAGGAAGTTTAATATTCTATCTTTTTGAAATTGTTTAAAGCCAAACTGCCAAAGTCCGGCTGTCGCAATTAAACCAACCAGAATAACGATTAATAGATGTTTTTTAGAAATACCTGAAACCATAATCATTCCGAACCAGATAAGGAAAATAATAATCGCCGAACCAAAATCTGGCTGAATAAGAATCAAAGTAAAAATAGTAAATGCATAAAAACCAGAAACAATGATGTGGCGAATATTTCGAATTTCAGTGTGACGTCTGGAGAAATATTTTGCCAAAATAATAATTAAAATAAGTTTAATCGGATCGGCTGGCTCAAACGCAACCCCGCCAAAAGTAAACCAACTTCTAGCTCCTCTTGAGGTGTGTCCTAGCACGAAAAGAAAAATCAAAACAACACACGAGGTGATGAAAAGAGTAACAACAACATTCGTCCGTCTTAAAAAACTAAAATCAACTCGGCTCAAGACAAAAAATACTACTAGGGAAACAACAATCCAAACTAATTGGTGAGTGAAGAAATGATTATCTCCAGTACCAAATGAACTCATTGTTACTAACCCTGCTAGAAGAATTGGGATGCAAGCACCTAAAAGAACCCAATCTACACGCATAGCTCCATACCATGATTTCTGAAGGGCTTTCTCCATAAACTACTGCTTGAAAGTGGGATAGACGACAGGGGTAATAACCTCTTTAGAAGATGTACTAGAAAATTGATCGCGCCAAGTAAATACTGCATTACCTGTCGCTTTTGGTGCTAAAGAATCGATGATTGTCTTGGATGCTCCGATTGCATTGTTGTTCTCGTCATAAACCAAAGCAATAAGTTCAATATTTGTTATCGTGTAATCAGATTGATTCTGAACATCGGCCTCCAGTCTAGGCGAAGAACTAGCGCTAAATGATTGATTAATGATTGCTAACCCGGGTAAAGAATAGCTTTTCTTCTGCCAATCAGGAGTCGCAGTAAATTCAAAATCGGCTCTTACAGGAATTCTATCCCCCGTAAGAAGTCCGGCTTCATATATCGGAAATTGCGTTCCTGGTAAAATAAATGTTGATCCATCAATTTCAGCAATCTGAACATTATTTTCATCATATAATTTGAAGGAATAAGGAACATTATCGGCAAAAGTTCCTATATTTGGATTTTCAACATCCGCCACTACTGAATAAACTCCAGGAGATATTTCAAAAAATCTGGTCCAATGAGTTACTGGATTTTGTGCTTCGTCAGGGCAGAGCTTAGAACATGGCCCACCACAATCAACACCCACCTCACCTTGATTTTGAATCCCATCAAAACAGCTTGGTGCATGTCTGAAGAATGCAAAATAAATTGGAATTCCAATTATCAACAAAAAAACAATAATTATGATGCTGGCGTAGGTAACTTGTTTTCTTTGAGCCCAAGATGACATGGAGATATTATAACAGACAAAAGAAAAACCTACTCACCCAAGTGGGCTTTCGGTTTTGATTTTCTTTTATTACGTTGCAGGTTTTTTGGGGAAAAAAGCCTCAATTATCTGCATCTCAACGTCCTGAACCAGACGTTCATTGATAATTTCAGCAATTTTTCTGGCCTTAACCAGGTCAGTATCCCTGACCATTATGAACGGGGCCTCCAGTTTAGGCATATCAGCACTTTGCCAAACGTCGGCAGGATAAGTTTGTGCTTGAACCACCGTGGTAATCGACTCCTTATCCAAGGAAATTTCCTTCAAAATCTCCCCGACCTTTATGCGCAACCTGTGTGCCTCGTCATAGCCATAACCAACAAATAGAATATTCGCCATTCAACTCACCTCCTTCAGATTTAATGGTTTGAACAAAATGATTCCGCAGAACAGTATCATCTATGATATATAAAGTCAAAATGAAAAAGCTCCCATTAAAGGGAGCTTTTTCTGTATTTAATGAGATCAAACGCTCGATACTGGCGACTAGCTACTTTCCCCTCCAAAAGAGTATCATCGCCGCAAGAAGGCTTAACTTCTGTGTTCGGAATGAGAACAGGTGTTGCCCTTCCGCCAAATCACCAGAATTGAACGTTCGATCTTTAATTTATTTAAACAGGTATTCTGTGGCGCAAAACCTTTTCAACTGATATTCGCCTGCGCCGATAAACAAATGCGTGACTTCCAAATTTCCTAATAGGAATGACAATTAGTACGCCTCGGCTGAAACAATTGCTTGTCTTACACCTAGCGCCTATCAACGTAGTCATCTCCTACGGGTCTTACGATTTCTAATCTTGAAGTAGGCTTCACTCTTAGATGCTTTCAGAGTTTATCCTTTCCCGACTTAGCTACTCGGCAGTGCCCTTGGCAGGACAGCCGACACACCAGAGGTCAGTTCACTCCGGTCCTCTCGTACTAGGAGCAAATCTTCTCAAAAATCAACGCCTGCAGTAGATAGGAGACCAACCTGTCTCACGCTTCTTTTCACACATCACTGTGTGGAATGGACTATGTAATCATCTGTTTTGAATAAATTCAAACGAAGATGGCTGACGTTTAGTCTCTACGGGCAATAAAATTTCGTTTTATTTTCCCTAGGCGTCCTCGCACTTCTTTTCATAGAATGTGGAATTCACCGATATAAGTCAGCTGTGCACACAAGAATTTCTCCTTATGGCCGCCGTGATGGACAAGTTAACAGATATTGCGTGGTCGCAACAATAATATTTCCTCGACGATTCAGACGGTCCAAAACCGAAAAAATTCGATTCTGAACGGTCTGAACCCAGCTCGCGTATCATTTTAATTGGCGAACAGCCAAACCCTTGGGACCTTCTCCAGCCCCAGGATATGATGAGCCGACATCGAGGTGCCGAACTGCGCCGTCGATTTGGACTCTTAGGCGCAACCAGCCTGTTATCCCCAGAGTAGCTTTTGTCTGATAATCTTCGGCCGCATCTAATACGGACCGTCGGTTCACTATGTCCTGCTTTCGCACCTGCTCGACATATCCGTCTTGCAGTCAAGCTAGCTTATGCCATTACACTATCGGCACGGTTTCCATTCGCGCCTAGCTAACCTTAATAAACTCCTCCGTTACTCTTTAGGAGGATAGCGCCCCACTAAAACTACCCGCCAGGTACTGTCTCTCACCGTTTTTACCGATGAGGTTAGAAAATATATTTTTAAAGATGGCTATTTCACTGTTGACTCCATTTTATCCGAGAACAAAACTTCAAAGTCTCACCACTATGCTACGCATCAAAAACATATCCTCAATACCAAGTTGTAGTAAAGCTTCTGGGGTCTTTTCGTCTAACTGCAGGTAACCGGCATCTTCACCGGTATTGTATTTTCACCGAACAAGTCCCCGAGACAGTTCTCCAGTCATTACACCATTCGTGCGCGTCTGAACTTACCAGACAAGGAATTTCGCTCAACTATTCCTTCAAGTTGGACTCTATCTTCATCCTTCGACTTCGCAGAGGACAAGTCCGTTGCAAAATTGTTTAGGATGTATGGTGTTGGTCTCTTATTAACCATATTGGACTAACAATACATTACTGCATTGTAGGTAGCTTTTGTGTAATTAACTTTGATTATTAAAACTATTTATCATTTCCTATGATCGTCCCAGTCCTTCTCAACTCATTCAAAAAGAATCAGTTGAGAACCTTAGGACGATTATAGTTATCGCCGACATTCACCAGGGCTTATATCAATCACCAATAATATTGCTACTATCAACGTCGATATTTGACCTTCTGGCATTGGTCAGGTGTCACCCCCTATACATCCTCTTACGAGTTCGCAGGGAGCTGTGTTTTTGATAAACAGTTGCCAGAGATACTTTAGCTGCGGCCCTTTGAGTTAACAAAGGGCAAGCCTTATTCCGAAGTTACGGCTGCTTTTTTGCCGAGTTCCTTGGGGACCTCTCATTCGTTCGTCTTGCTCTACTCGAGCTGATCACCTGTGTCGGTTTGCGGTACGGTTCCTTCATTTTTATCTTTAGAAGCTTTTCTTGAAAGGCCGCTTTTGTACATTATCTTCGCCTAAGCGAAGCATTTTATCTGATCTTGGGCTTATGTCTTACGGATTTGCCTGTAAAACACCCTTAATCCAATAACGATAATCCATAAATCGCGTACAATACTGACCTTTGTCACTCCATCAGAAAATGAAGAAGTCATGGAATATTAACCATGTGTCCATTGGGTTCGGCGTTCGCCATCCCCTTAGGCCCGACTAACCCTTGGCTGACAATCATTGCCAAGGAAACCTTGATCTTTCGACGTGCGAGTTTTTCACTCGCATTGTGGTTACTTGTGCCAACATTCTTACTTCTAAACGCTCCAGTATGGGTCACCCCTTTACCTTCACAGCAGATTAGAATACTCTCCTACCGCTCACTTTGTCCTAAGACAAAATAAACCCTCAGTTTCGGTACTATGCTTAGCCCCGATTATCTTCGGTGCGAAATCTCTTACTGAGTGAGCTGTTACGCTTTCTTTAAAGGATGGCTGCTTCTAAGCCAACCTCCTCAGTGTCAGAGAAATTTCACCGCCTTAAGTGCACTTAGCATAAATTTAGGGACCTTAACTTGAGATCTAGGCTGTTTCCTTTTTGACCGACGGAGCTTAGCCCCCGCAGTCTAACTGCCGGATTCTTAACTCTTAGTATTCGGAGTTTGATAGGTCTCGCGATCTTTCGACCTGTCGAGACCTTCCAGTGCTCTACCCCTAAGAGGAACATCCGACGCTAGCCCAAAAGCTATTTCGGAGAGAACCAGCTATTACCAAGTTCGATTAGCTTTTCACTTCTTATCACATGTCGTCCGAAAGTATTGAACGGCTTACCGGTTCGGGCCTCCCCAGAGATTTCTCCCTGGTTCACCCTGCACATGACAAGCTCACTTGGCTTCGGGTCTGATGCATAATACTTACGCGCTATTCACGCTCGGTTTCCCTGTGACTCCACCCTCTCGGGCTTAGTCTGCAATATGCATCAACTCGTTGGCTCATTCTTCAATAGGCACGCCGTCGAGGTGCAAGCACCTCTTCGACACCTTGTAAACGTATGGTTTCAGATCTATTTCACTGCCCTCGTCGGGCTACTTTTCACCTTTCCCTCACGGTACTAGTTCACTATCGATCTCCAAGAGTATTTAGCCTTACCGGTTAGTTCCGGCAGATTCCTCCGAGCCACTCGTGTCTCGAAGTACTCAAGAATGACAGTTAGAGATAATTCATTTTCATGTACGGGGCTATTACCCTCTAGGGCAACGCTTTCCAGCGTTTTCTATTAACGAATTATTTTGTAACTCTTTGTATCAAATACGACTGTCACCTTACAACCCCCAGCCACCCAATAGAGTGTACGACGCATACTCGAGTAAACGAGTTTACGAGTGCCCTCTATAGGAAGGCTGAGTTTGGGCTTCTTCCTTTTCGCTCGCCGCTACTTAGGAAATTCTTATTAGTCTCTTTTTCTCCGGGTACTGAAATGTTTTACTTCCCCGGGTTTGCTCCTCTTCTTGCGAAGAGATCACCTGAATTAAATCAAGTGGGGTTTCCCCATTCGGAAATCTTCGGATCAAAGGTTGCTAGGCACCTCCCCGAAGCTTATCGTAAGCTACGCCACGTCCTTCATCGCCTCTTTGGAGTCTAGGCATCCACCATACGCTCTTAATATCCTATTAGGATATTTAAAAACCACGTTTTTTGTTTATTCTACTATTCCAAACTTACTGTTTGGAATTTACCTGTTTCCGCTGTTCAACGTCTTAAAGACCCCTTGTATAAAAGGGAACGTTGCTGCGGGATTATTTTTTCAAGTTACAGTCGGTTATGTTATTAAAAAAACCGCTTTTAGCGGTCTTCTCAAGACAACAGTTAAAAATAGCTGTTATTTTGGCCGCTTAAAATTGGATGTTTTTAACATAATTCAGTCGTGATGGTTATTATAGTCGGGACGCATTCAAAGTCAAGCCTGGGGATAATTTGGGTACAAATAACCCCTATTTCCTCATAAAAATTTCATCTTAATATGATTGAATACCGGCATGAAAAACCATGATTCTAAGATGACACAAGGTATAACAACTATAGAAAGTAAAATTAACAATAAGATCTATATTATTAGAAGCCAAAAAGTAATGTTGGATTATGATTTGGCTGAACTTTATGAA
This sequence comes from uncultured bacterium, assembly GCA_963839205.1. Taxonomy (GTDB): domain Bacteria; phylum Patescibacteriota; class Minisyncoccia; order Phycocordibacterales; family CAWITU01; genus CAWITU01. The sequence continues at coordinate 184,832 of CAWITU010000002.1, read as the reverse complement.
GTTGAAACCAGAAGGTTAAACGAAGCGGTGAGAAGAAACATGACCAGATTTCCTCTAGATTTTATGTTTCAACTTACTAAAGATGAAAACCGAAACTTGAAGTCGCAATTTGCGACATCAAGTTTGACTGAATATGGCGGTCGAAGAAAACTGCCATTTGCATTTACCGAACAAGGAGTAGCCATGCTTTCTACAGTATTAAATAGCGAAAGGGCAATTAATGTAAATATTCAAATTATGAGAATTTTTAGTAAACTTCGGGAGCTTCTCCTTTCTCACAAAGATTTGCAAAATAAAATAGAAAAACTAGAGCAGAAGTATGATGGGCAATTTAAAATAGTATTTGAGGCACTGAGACAACTTATTCAGGAAGAAGAAAAACCAAAAGAAAAATTAGGGTTTAGAACTTCTAATTTGAAGACAAATTTATAACAAAAGAGGCGGCCCAAAGGGCCGCCTCTTTTTCATTAAACTTTCGTTAAATTAAATATTGTGATGTCTGTCAGCAATTTCAGTACGTACTTTCTCAATGTATTGAGCAGCGGCGTCCTGTCCTCCAAGACCGAAGGAAAGACCGAAAGCGAGAGAAAGAGCCACAACAACTCCAGTGAACAAGGTCTCAATCAATTGAGCGGCAATACCAAGTTCAACAAAAGCGGTGAGGATTGCGAAAATCCAAATAGCCCATTTAGCAACATTGCCCATAAGATTACCGTATCTAACACCAGCAGCTCTAACTGAAGAGGCAATTACTTTCTGAACAGCTTCAGCGATTATAGCAGCGACAATAAGAATAAGAACGGCAGCAATAACATGAGGCAAGTAACCAATAACAACCTGCTGAAGAAAGATGGTGACCTGTGTAAGATCAAGAACATCAAATGATGCTACAAGAAAAGCAACAATGATAAACCACTTTACGAGTTCACCAACAAATTTTCCAGAATTCAAAGAAATACCTCCTTTATTGAGGACGCCTTCAACTCCAGCTTTTCTCAAGGCAATATCAACTTTGATAGACTTAAAGAGCTGTTCGATAAGTTCTCCAATAAAAGCCCCGATAACCCAGCCGATCACAAAAATGATCAAGGCAACAATAATTTTAGGAATGTATTCAAGCACTCCCGTACCAAAGTCCTTGGAAGGAAGTACTTAAGACATTACCCCAATCTTGGAATGTCATGCGTATTTATAAGTTAAACTACTAATTAATAATACATACATTATACCAAGCTAATTGGGCTTAGTGGTAAGTTCTTTAGGAGCGCTGTGGATAGCCTATTTACGGAAAATACCCAATTTATCAAGGACAATTTGATGTGGATAGTCCAGAACGTCTCTAACCAGTTTATCGCCAATACCCATTCTGTAGTAGAAATCGGCAGTATCTAGAGCCGCATAATGGACTTCTTTGCCAATTTCAGACTCAATGGATTTAATAACCTTTGTAAGAAGATTGGGTTTAACTTTGTCCCCCACCACAAGAATATCTATCCTACCGTCCCAATTATGAGCAAAAATACCCGAAAGCATAATTACTTTAACTCTACCAACGGAAAGCAAGCGCTTAGTAATATCTTGATGAGTACCTGACCCGAGATTTACAAGAAGGACCTTGATCGGTTCGATGAATTGAAACGACTGGTTCAACGAGAAGGACGTATTTTTTGACCGACTTGAGGATTTTATTAGCCCTGCTGACTTGAGAGCGTTTAATTCCCTTCTCGCAGTTTTGGGAGTTACTTTAGATTTGAGAGCGACGTCCTTTGACTCAAAAACCAATTCTGGATTAGACAGAAAAAGCCTCATTATTTTTACCCGAGCTACTGATCCGAATAGTTTTCCGAGAATTTCCATGCAGAAAATATAACAGTTTTGAGCCACTTTAACAAACAAAAGGGCCTCAGCCGAAGGCTGAGGCCCTTTTTTTATTCTATAAGCTAGTATCTACAAGCTTATTTCAATGTTACCTTTCCGCCAGCTTCCTCAATTCTTTTCTTGAGAGCTTCTGCTTCATCCTTCTTCATACCGTCTTTAAGCTTAGAAGGGGCGGCATCAACGAGATCCTTAGCCTCTTTAAGGCCAAGAGCCAAAACTTCCTTAACAATTTTGATAATTGAAATCTTGTTTGCACCAGAATCTGTTAATTCAACAGTAAAGGCTGATTTCTCTTCTTCAGCAGGAGCTCCGGCTGCAGGACCAGCAACTGCGACAGCAGCGGCTGATACTCCGAACTTTACCTCCAAGAATTTTACCAATTCATGAAGATCGATAACTGACATTTTTTCGATTGAATCAACAACCGTTTTGAACTTTGAAGGAGTTTCAACTACTCCAGTATTTGTTGTGTCTTCTGACATGTTAATAAATTTTAATGAATAATTATTGCTTCTTTTCAGCTACTGCATTTAATGCAATAACCAAACCCTGAAGCGGAGAGTTAATAAGATTGACGAACTGACCGTAAAGAACTTGAAGAGGTGGAATTGAAGCAATAGAGACCATGGCCTCTTTGTCTTTATATTCCCCTTCAAAAATTCCTCCGAGAATCGCTACCTTTCCATCAAGTTTTTTCTGATACTCATAAACTCCACGAGCTGGAGCAATAAGATCTTGGCTCATAGCGATTGCCAATTCCCCATCCAACTGAGGAAGTGTTCCTTCAATTTTTGAATCTGACAAAGCTTTCCTAACCAAAGATTTTTTAGCAACAACATAATCAACCCCAGCAGTCTTTAAAGACTTACGAAGTGAAGTGGCGTCACCGACAGATAAACCGTGGAAATTTACGAAGACAGCACTTTTGGCTTTAACCAAATGGCTTTTCAAATCTTCGAGTATTCCTTTCTTTTTTTCTCTTGATAATGGCATTGTGTATTTGTTTTAGACAAATAAATAATCGACCTTGTAAGGCCGATTGTAGATCGGAAAGTTCTGAACAAAGTTCAAAACTATCGCCTAGACAGGACTTATTGGTCGCCTGTTGTCTCTGGCCTTATGTAGAGCAGTTTACTGATAATAACAAAATTGTCAAACTATTCCTTTAAAAGTTTGGTAGCTAATAAACATCGCTTAAAAATAGAATACAAACTGTATAGAAAAGGGTTAATGATAAAGTCCACTACTCCAACATATTCAAGAGTCTTACCACCAAATTGTTTCTTGAAGAAAGTGAGCCCCGGCCACAGGACTTCATCAACTCCTCCAATATCGTAATAGTGAAATTGAGCTTTTTTAGCTTCCTGAATCGCTCCCCAATGAAGATAGGCCGGGGCCCTTTTTGATTTTGAACCAGAATACGAGGCCCCGTATAGATAGGTAACTGTATGAGCAAAGAAAATCGCTAGGTATATTGCAACTGGTGAATCCTCTTTTGTTGCAATAAAAAATCTGATGTATGGAGAAGCCTCTTCAATACCACTTCTATTTTTGAAAATTGAATATAAAAAAGAGAAATAGGTATCGTTTGGAAATATTTGTTTACCACTTCTCTTTGAGGTATCACTCTTCATGGCTTCAAAAGCTTTATCATCAAATTCATTCAGAGAATCTTTAACACAAGTTTTTATATCTAATCTTTCCGCTGCCCGAAGGTCATGCCGTACATCAGCAACCATCCCAGCTTTCAATTGCTCTTCTGTCTGGACAACAGACACTATTTGATTAAATCGAGGCTGAATATAATACGAAGGAATATTAAATGGTTTACTTTTATACCAACTAAAAGAATTTTTATAAGGTGGTTCAAAACGAACAAAAACAAAAAGTGGACATTGCTGTTTCAAATATCTAGTTATTTCTATAAATATTTGTTCTGTTAATTTAGCATCATGCCAAATGTCTTTTTTTAAAACTGGCCCACGCGGGACATATCCATACTTGTAACCAAAGGGTAGTGAATGTGTCTCAAGTTGAAGACATCCTACCCAAAGGCCATCAGAAGTAACAGCATACCTTTTAACTGGAAAATTTAATTTGGCTTTGAAGTCTCCCCATTCAAAGCTTTGTAGAAATGCACCGACTGGCGGAAAATTGTCAGAAACAAAAGTATTCCACTCTTTCTTTTTATCTTCTTCTACGGAAATTATTTTCATGTTTATATAGATGAGAAATTTACACTATCGCCCGGCGCAATATTATGAGCGTCACTAAATCCAGCATTAACTTCAAGCACATATTGCGCCGGAATCTTTGGGCTATAGAAAATTGGGTGAGCGGGATCAAAAGTGGTTGGTACATCTTTACTTATATCAACAACTTTCATATCAGATCCAATCCAAATCATATCTAGCGGAAAATTCATATCCGGCATCCAGAAACGATATAACTTTGCAGAATTAAAAACAAAAAACATTCCGTCCAAAGCACCCAAAGTCGGACGTCCAGATAATCCCTGATCAATCTCTGCAGTTGTAGTTGAGAGGTCCACAGATATATCCGTTCCATCAATAATAACTTCCGGACCAGATGTGGTTGGGTTACTATTAGATGCTACTACATTTGAGACCAGTGGGGCTGAAGAAGTAGAAATATCGGAAGATACATATGTGGACTGATTTGAGATTTGGGATACCAAAATGACACAGAGAAGGACAAATAAACCGACAAAAAGCCACGCATAGCGTTTCATCACACCGTTTTTAGACCGATTAGTGGCCATATATATTATATACGACGTAGGATACCCATTTTGTTTCAGTTATTGAGAGAATTCAGAGCATCTTTAGCGCTTTGAAGGTTTTTATTGTACACCAAAGCTTGCTCAAATGAAGATTTAGCTGATACCGTATTCCTCTCCTTGAGATAACTCTCACCCTGAAGGACATACAATTCTGGAAAAGCTGGATTACCGTCATTTAAGATAGCGTTACTTAGTGAAAAAACTTTTGAATAATTTCCGAGCTCGTAATAACTTTCAATAGGTTCAATTTGATACCACAAGGCATGTTCCGATAACTGATTTTGAACTTGTTCAAATTGATTAACGGAATCTTGGTAATCACCCGTGTGATAAAGCGCAACTGAGAGATCAAAAGAAGCATAAACAGAATTAGGATTTTGGTTTAAAGCTTGCTTTGCTGTTTGAACGGCATCCTGCCACGCGACATTTGAGTCAAATTCCTTTCCCAAAATTTTTTGGACCAGAGCTTCTTTGTCTGGAGTTACCATAACAACATATTCATAATTGAAGGGTTGCCAAAGAGTCATAAAATCACTATAGGAAAAACGAGCATTCGGCCCTTGAAATCCGTCCTCATCTATAATTTCTCCAGTTGCATCATCGTAACCCTTAATTACTCGATAATGCGCAAAGTCTTCCTGGGTATTCAGAAAGGTCCTCGTAATTACCGGAATACCATTTGAAATAAATTCCTTTAGAGTTTGAATATTTCCGTTTGGTAAGTAGTAAGCAACCAATCTATACTTCTCTGCTTCCTGTACTATCTGATCAGGAGAAGTTGATTTATCATCATTATGTCCAGTTAAATTATTATCGGGACGAATGTCATCGGCAATTGTCTGCTGACTTGCTTGGATGCCGTAAAAAGATAGGGCCATTGAAAGTGCTGACGGCCCACAGTTATTGAAAGTTTGAGAAACGTAGTAATTACTTTGGAGAAGTGCTTCAGCAGGAAGTTGATCTGCGGCGCTTGTTGTAGCCGTATCAGAATCAACTATCTTGGAGACTGACGACGGATTGTGATCATGAAAAATCTCAAAGAATACAATCCCGAGGATAACTATAAAAATAATTGTAAAAAGTATTTTGTTTTTCATGATTTTATCTATCTGGTGGAATACTATAGTAGCCTATCATAAACTTAGCAATGTCTATGAAAGGAAATGCTAGAGTATGGACAGCCAGTTCCTGCCCCTGTGGATCATCAGTGAAAAGAAAGATGAGAAAACGTGGATTATTTGCTGGAAAATAGCCAAAGAAAGAATGTAGAAATCGATTATCATAATAACCACCATCCTGAGTATCAACAAGTTGGGCGGTTCCAGTTTTTGCCGCAATTGCGTAATGAGCCTGTTTCAATCCACCTCCAACATCGGCATCCATAGCTTGGTCCACCACATTTACAAGCATTCCTGTAATAATTTTTGATGTTGAAGTTGAGATAACTTGTGCCCCTTTTGGTGGATTAATATTTTCAACAGTGCCATCTGTATATTGTATTTGGCTTATGATATGAGGTGTAATGAGATAGCCTCCATTTGCTAGCGCACTCAAAGCGCGAACCATTGAAATTGGAGTTACCGCAATACCCTGCCCGAAAGCCGCTGTCGCATAGTTAACATCTTGAGAACTTTTTAAGTTGGCTACGAGATTAGTGGCTTCACCAGGTAAATCGATACCAGTTTTTCCACCAAAACCAAAATTAAACATGTAATCTGCAAACTTCTGATTACCGGTTTTACTTTCGACATAAGCCGCACCAACGTTGAGAGAGTCATTCAAGACTTTTTGCATATTTATAAGTCCGTGACTAGTAAGATCCCAATTGTGAATTGTCTTACCGTTTAAAGTGATTGAGGCCGTATCATCATAAGTAGTTGTAGCGGTAACTGCTCCTGTATCAATTCCAATTGCCATCGTCACTGATTTCATAATTGAACCAAGTTCATAAACATTCTGAACCAGTGGATCAGTGTAAACTCCAATGTCATCAACATCTTGATAAGTGTTTGGATCAAAAGATGGATTACCAGCCATGGCATATATTTGTACCTGTATTTGGGTCAATAATAATTCCGCCAGAAATTTTTGAATGGTAGTCATCTTGTAATGTCTGTAATTCTTGCTCAAGATAGGATTCAACGTTCGGATCAATCGTACTTACAATGTCACCCTCTTTTGCGTTGGAATCACAATTTATAACTGAAGGAATACTAGCAAAAAGAGCAGCAAAAGGATTCACATTTTGATCTTGGTTGGTCCTTTCCAAAGTACTGTCGTAATATTTTTCCAATCCGTATCTCCCATCAAGAATATTCCCATCATAGCCGACAAATCCAATAACCTGGGAGGCTAGCGTACTTAGTGGATAATCACGCCATTTTTCTTGATAAAAACTTACTCCTGGAAGATTCAAGGCAATCACGGCATTAGTAGTTGTTGAATTTACTCTATCAGCAATTTGTTCATATTTATCGTTTTTCTTTGTAGCCTTCTGGATGAATGTGGTGTGGTCAGTAGGTAAAATATTTTGAATCTTAGAATACTCACCTTCTGGATCGGTAACCAATTCAGGATTAATCGCCATAATATATCCATTCTCAAGATTTGCAGCGTCCAAAAGATTTCCATCTTTATCCTGGAAAAAGATTGAACCTCTGTCGTATATATTGCTAGTCGGTGCTATGTATTGTTGGTTTGCTTCATCTCTAAAGTCCGAACCGGATACTACCTGCAGAGAAAAAAGTCTTACAATAAGAACCAGACCAATGAGAATAATTATTACCGAGACAAATCTTAGCCTGATAAGAGCACTCTTCATATGAGAACTATAGACGATTTAAGCTGGAAAATAAAGAGACCCAATATAATTGTAATTATCCTATACTGCCTAAGCCGTGCCAGAGACCTTGAGAACCAACGTATAGCCACCAAAAATAACAAAAGAAATTCATAATAAACAGAATAAATCCGATTACTAACATCTGAAATAATCTTTTACTAACGATTGGTTGATTAAAATACTCTGGCCGAAAATTTGTATAGATAATCAAGAAAAGATTTAAGGCGGACAATGGCATTCCGATAAACAAAGGTCCAAAGACCCAGATGGCCGGATTATGTAAACCAATAAGAGCAAGAATTCCAAGAAGTAGTACCTGCAGACTTAGAACAACGTAACATATTTTATAAAGAATCATATTATGGTGTTAAATCATTTAGGAAATCTTGGAAGATAGTCACGAGCTCGTCCCTATCTGTTGCATTAATTCGATGACGTGGTCCTTCTTCTTTTTTGAGCCGATAAATATATTCTTTGATCTTCCTTTCAACATCTTTAATTTTACCACTTTTATACTGAGCCGAGAGTTTATCCAATTTCATAAATAATTCATCTTGGATCTTTGAAGTTAGGCCTAAACCGGTAATCATATTTTTAATACTCTGTAGATATAGATTTAAATCGCCAGATTGATCTGATTTCAAAACATAATCAGATTTACCATCACCATTCAAATCAACTGATAGAGTGCTACTAGCGACGGGTATACTAGAAGAAATTGAAAGAGTTGCCTCAGTCGATGTTGAAACCGGTACGTCTTCAAAGCTACTTGATGACACAACATTATCCCCACTTAAAGTCTCGGTATCTAGTGTGAACGAACCTTGCGCCTGTCCTTGAAGTTTTACTGTATAGTTTGCGGCATTTGGAATAGTTATATATTTATCATCTCCAATCTGATAATACTGACTATTTGGTATTTGAGTATCAATAAAACTACCATCGGGTGTTGATGAAGCAATTTTTGATAAACCAACATGTCTGCCGTTTTGATCATAAACATCCAGTGAAACCGGCGAGTGAACACTTAATTCAAGTTTGTTTGTGTTTGATACATCAGCCGGTATAGAAGTAATATAATTCGGGGTCTGAGTTGCATTAGTAAATATATTTTGGATAAATTGATCCACCTCTGGAACCTCCATAATTGTTTGGTGATTATAATTAGTACTAGAATCCATATTCTTCTTGAGCAAGTTTACATAGAAACCTTGGCCCCCTCCGTAGATTGCACTCTTACTTATAACCGTGCCGTCACCCAGAGCGGTTCTTTGCTAAAGTCCTTGTCAGTACATTTTTACAATTGAGAATATATGGAATGGTACAATCTTCTGCCGTTGAATAATCAATACTTTTTAATGTATCCACGCCAACACCCGCTATCTTATAAATCTGAGTTGATGATGGAGCGACAAAATTATCAATTATAGAGTGAAGCTCGATCGGCCTTCACTATTAGAGCTACTATTTAAAATATTTGGATCGTTTAAATCGCTCGCAGGTGGCTTAGTTCTTGAATCGTTATTACTCAGTAGAAAATTACTTAGAGTGCTCTTATCGGTGATCGCAGAACCATAGTGTGAAAATCCTGATATTTTCTTTGCCCCTTCATCAAAACTTATTACTGTGTCACTGGCATTTTGAAAATACGCAGATGAAGGTAATAATGCATATGCGGTCGGCATGTTTTCAGCGAGACTCCGGGCCGTTGTGCCATTCAAGATATAACCGCCGTAACCAATGGACTGATCATCCCCGTGAAGGAGTGCGCCAAGAGCATCAGGAGTTCCTATTTGTGGAGCAGCCACCATAATTACCTTATCGATTGAGTCAATTAAATTGTCACTCTGATTTAATTTTCATCTGCTCAAGTTTATATAAAAGCAATTTGGCAAATAGTCCCACCATTACTATGAGTAATTATTGTCACCTTATGAGTCTTTGATGAACTAGCTTCGGATCTCAACTGATCTATGATATTCAAATAACGCCATTTGGGTATTGTATGCCGTTATCAATATCGCTATTCATATCCAGACGCCAATCATACGGAACAGTTTGCCAATCGTTTATGGTTCCGTTTTTCTTCAGTAAATCCATGAAGGAATTGAAATCTGCATAAACATCTTGATCAAGAAAGCAATTACAAATACTACTCGTAGCAATAACGTCTTTGACGTGAATTGATGAATCCTGACTTGTCCCGTCTGTATTAAGAAAAAGTTTTGGAACTGTGCTTGTAATCATATTTGGTTCCCACAAGCGCTTTTCGGTTGTTGTGGAATTTCCTGAATATAGCCGACTTGTCTCAATTCCTGGAATAAATAAAACATTAGAACAGCATGGATCTTTTAAAACTGGTGGCCAGGAAACTTGCCATGGTGAAACTAAAACATTATCTGAAACTGAATTACCCATACCTTTTGGATTAGCTGTTTGATTCTTCGGGCCAGATGGATCTCCCCACCAATTATTTTCGGCAGATAGTTGGTTAGAATCATAATTATAAATTCCGTAGGAAGTATTGCCGTAAATGGTACTCGTCGATATTGAAAAATTATTGCCATTACCCCAAGACTTAATTCCAAACTGATTATTTGATATTTCTGAATTTCTGATTGAGACAAATGTACTTGAAGAACCAACTTCATCAAAAGAATAGAGACCTGATGTAAAATGGCTGATAACAGAATGATCTAATTTCAAATTAGCACCATATAGCCCGAACCCCACGTTATCTCCGCCTGAGAATGTTGAACTTGATATGTCTGCATTTGATTCATAAATTTCAACAGCGTACTGACCGTGACTGTTGGTGATAGTACTACTGGCAAGTGAAAGATAAGAATTCTCATAAATTTGAATTGCTGGATTTCCCAGACGTGTTAACAACTAAAATATTATTTGCATCAATATGGCTTCCGCCGAATAAAGAAATAGCGGAACCCGCATTTTCAAAAGAGAGATTTCGCAATGTTGAGCTTGCTGAATAAAAATAAAGACCAACTCCATTGAATTTTACCGGATTATCAATATCTCCTTGCGCCTTAATTGTTCCATTATCAGCAATAAAAACTGATTGGTTATCGGGGCTTGGATCAAATTGAATCGTGGTGCCTGGGTCAATAGTTAGAGTCGCCCCAGGCGCCACTTGAATAATATTTGAAAGAATGTATGGACTGCCAGATTCGGTCCAAGTGGTATCGGTTGTGATATCGCCCGAAACAATGGTTGAAGCATGAGCATTACCAATAATAAAAAGTGTCGATAGTAAAATACCGGAACCTAATTTAATTATTTTTTTCATGCCATCTTTATAACAAGAGGCGCATGAAAAACGCTTAAAAATTAGTTAAAGAAAATATGATGTAATTTTACTGAACTGAAGTTGAGGCCGTACAACAGATAGCGGTACTGTCGTCACCAACGAATTTTTTGTAGAAACCGACAGCAATAAAGATAAGGAAGCTGATGAAGACGATTCCGAGGAAGCCGAAGATGAATTTAATTGAAGCTTTGTCTAACATTCAGATATTATACAACAAAGAGCCCCGCCGATAATGTCGGGGCTCTTTTTGTTTTCCTTCTTATTTCTGGATAGATACAGTAACTACGTTCTGGGAGGCATTACAATCAACATTGTATGAATGAATGCTATTTAGAGTAATGATTTCAAAACTATAGGCAGGTAGTGTATAAACAACACCAGTTGTGAAATGGATAACGGCAGTTCTATCTAATCTGTTATCAAGCATAAACGAAACACCAGATCGGAAAGTCACTGCAGTTGGAAGCGCCTGACAAGTCGCAGTAGCTCCCGGATTACTAAACTGGATTCGCTCATTAGCATAAAGTGAGAGCGCGTCCTCATAAGCGATAGCTGGTTGTCCGGCTGTAAGTCCAACTTCAGCAGCCTGAACTGTAGTAGTTGCAACAGTTGTTGTTGCAGTCGTTGTAGCCGTCCCTGTATCAGTTACAGGAGTTACTGACACGCTATTAGCTGTCCAAATCCAAATACCCAAAATAATGATTACTACAACAGCCACAACCGTCCAGACAATCTTGGAATTTTTATCCATATTTTTATAATTAAACTTTTAATACTCTTACATAATAAGACGTGATAGCTTGTATTTTGTTACGACTTACATCCTTATTTATTTCATCCATTCTTCCTTTGATATGCCAGACTGGAGGATAATACCCTTTAGTGTCCTTGGCTTTATGCTCTTACTTCCGTGAAATGGGACAGCAACTTGTCTTGAGATGCCACCATGAGAGCCAATATAGAAATAGTGACTTCCCTTCGTATAGTTATAGAGGAAAGAATGTCTCTTTAGAAATTTAATTACATCGTCAAATGTCCAATTCATTAGGCCATTCGGCATTTAGTATGATTATTTAGATAAAAGAAATCTACCAAATGAATGTACATGGTACGGAGATGGAATAGGCTTATTGCCTTCTAGCTTATCCCAAAGCTTTTCATATTCAGGATCAGACTTCTGGTTTAGAGTGGCCTCAGTCCTCATTCCTCCTACCTTACTATGTTGTAGAGATTCTACATAACCTGAAATAGCCTCATGAAGATTGAAAGACGCCATCTCAGGGGTGTCTCCCTCGGTCACAATATTAAACTCAAGACCAACGGCATACCATATGTCATCTTCTTTGAATATGATTGTTCGTATTGAACCTTGTTTTAAATTATTTTTCATACCTTTCTATACTAACACCAGACGCGCTGAGTTTCAAATTATGACACCAACTTTTAAGTATGTAGTGCTGGACAGGATTTCTTGATGAGTAACAAAAATACCGCTCGGAGGCGGTACCTTTGTTATGCCTGCCTTCAGCTTAGAAATACCTTAGCTGAACGGGGCTTTCGCCCACAGGCACGATATAAATATAGCAAATTAATACCTAAAATCAATACTATTAACTTCGAGACGTAATAACACAACCTTGATTACTCCCAAAAAGAAAAGCCCCCATTATGGGGGCTTTTCTCAACCAAATCTCCCTGCCTCGCCGAAGCTCCGAAGGAGCGAAGGCGGGCTGAAATAAGTTTCCCTACTTCAGAATTTAGAAAATTACATCATTCCTAATCCCTTCCAAATATCATTTTCTGAAAGGCCATATTTAAGAAATCTTTTGAAAATTTCTTCATTAGCTTGTTTAAATAGTTTGGGAATCAGTGTAGTGATTAATCCACGAGGATCTTTTGGATCAGAATTTTTTGGATCTCTAATGTTAATGTAATGAGAACCGCTCTTACCAGATAGAACCAAAAGTTCATTGTCTTTGGCAAGTTTCAGCCACTCCTTTTGACCAATATTGCCCAGCCTCTTCTTCAGCTCACGATTTGTAATTCCTGAACTGACCATTTCCCCTATTCCTTATGTGAGACACTGTCATACTCGAACCTAAAAGGAGACTCAATGGAAGTTTCTCCGACAACTTTTATATTAAAAGCTGCAATTATTGCCTGTCGGATATGAGCTTCAATTTCAACATTGTCTGGATTGGGATTAGTATTACCAGCAATAATGCCTGGAACCTGGTCGCATTGGGTAAACCAACCTTCTTTGCTTCTTTTAATCTTGCTGAAAGTCAGTCCCCCTATCTTCTTGATTTCTAAACCAACCCTAAAACTCTCCTCTGGAGATACAGTAATTCCGGCAAATATTAAGGCCCTATTGCTTGTATCTTTTTTCATATGTCGATTATAGCTTATCTATAATACTTTGACTATAACTGAAAAGTTTCAAGTTACACTCAAACCAAAATCATAAATCAATACTAGTTACTCTAGAGACGTACCAAATTAAATTACTGGCAAAAAGAAAAGCCCTTCCGCTTAAAGCGGAAGGGCTTTTCTCAACCAAATCTTCCTGCCCCGTCGAAGCTCCGAAGGAGCGAAGTGGGGCCGAAATAAGTTTCCCTATTTCAGAAGATTCACAAGAGGTTAGTTAGATCGAGACAAGTAAGACTGCCCAGTTGGATAGTTGTAAATGGCTGAACCATCGAGTTGATGAGTTGCATTTCCATTTATATCAATCCACTTGAAGCTGGTATTTGTACCAATCGAAGTAACAGTTGAATCTGTAGTACCTGATGCACCACCACCTGTTAGAGTAGCGAAGACCTGGAAGGTTACAGACTGACCGGCGCTGATGATATAACCTTGTCCATTGTTATCAGTGTTGAAGGTTATGTTACCACTAGCGTTTGAACTGGTGCTTGACAATGTTGAGCTTGCGGCTGACAACACATTTGTTGAAAGCTGAACTCCACCAACCTTAACGACAAGCTGGGTGCTTCCTAGAGCGATGTTACCAGTTGAGATTTTGATTGGTAATTGTGCAAGACCGATTGAACCATTACTGTCAGCAGATACTGTTACATCAGCAACTTCAACCAAACCAGCAGTTAACGTAACATTTGATGGTGTTGCGATACTGATTGTAGGCTTTGAAGATACTAATGTAATTGTGCTTCCTGAACCAACATTCAATGTGCTATTAACTGTCGTTACGCTACCAGAAATTGATTTGAGGTAGGTAAGAGCAATTGTTGTAGTAGCACCAGAGGAGACAGGTTGGTTAATACCAACTCCACCAAAGGTAGGAACTACATCAAGATAGATACCGGCATTGCTTACTGGAACAGCGATGTTAAGACCTGAAAGGTCGGCAACACCATTGTTTACAGTAATAGGACCACCAACAGTCGTACCATTAACTTTCAAAGTAACTGCACTGACAGTACCTGATTGTGAACCAGAAACTGTGAACTGCAATTCTTGAACAGTAGCAGGACTTGAAGTTGATACAAGGTTGTACTCAGCAATCTGAGGTGAGGTTCCACCAACAACATATTGTGATACCGCAGTATTTGAGGTAACAATTGTTGGAGTAGAAAGCTGACCTGTTGAGATTGAGATATTCTGACCATTAACAGCAGCAGTTGTTGTACTTACATTACCTGAAACGGTTGTACCAGTTACAGTCAATGTTGTTGAAGCAGTACCAATTGAGGCACCAACATCAGCATAGACATCAACTTGAGTTGAACCATTTTCAGGAATAGTGAAGTTAGTTGAGAAGTTGTTTGAACCTTGTGGATTTACAGGATTAACTGCAATACCAGTTCCGACAACCTTCAAGTTAGCAAGATTAGTTTGTAAGCCCAGCACTTGAAGTAACACCGACTACCAAGTTTGTAACTCTAAAGCTATCAGATGAGCCAGCTTGAATGGTATATGAACCAACCTTGAAGGCTGCGGTATTTGGAGCAACTGTCTGGTTTGAGTAAGCAGAGTTTGCAGAAACAGTTACTGAATTACCACCGATAGTCAAAGTTGGGCTTTGAACATAAGTTCCATAAGCAGGAATTGTTGCCAACTGTTGTGAACTCTGACCCTGAGCATTTCCAGAGGTAACAGAACTCAACTGGACATCCAAATTACCACTTGTGTAAGGATTACTACTTGTTGAATTAATCAAGTCAGCTTTTACAGAAACTGTAACTGATTGTCCAACTGGGATAATCAAAGATGATCCGAGATTAAAGGACAAAGGTGTACCATTTCCATTGTAATTCTGAGTTGAACCAATCTGAGCACCGTTTGCATAAAGTGAAACGTTGTTCAAACTGTTACCAAGAGAACTACCAGTAAGTTGTGGGAGAACATTCAATGAAGAAATCTTTACATTTTCACCATAACCAGTGAAGACATACGACGCAATTGTCGTATTTGTTGATCCACTAGAAAGAGTTGTTGTTGTAAAGTTAGGATCATTAGTTACAGAGTTTGAACCCTGGTTAATGTCAATTGTTCCTTCTACTGTGTTACCAGGAATTGCAGCGACACCAACAGTTGTTGTTGATGGAGCAACGAAGACACCAGCAAGCTGTGAGTCTTGTAACATCAAGTCAGCAGGATTTCGGATAGCGACAGTGAAGTTATCACTTGCACCACCGACAATGTCAGCTCTAACTTCTAGATCATGTGAACCTGTTGAGATTACATATGGGTTTGAAGTTTCGTCGAAGACAATGTAACTGCTTCCACTAATGTTCTGGATTGTTCCAGCATTTCCAACTTGTGTTCCATCAACATAAAGTTTGATGTTAGCAAATGAACTTGCTGGGGCTGAACCTACGATTTGGAATGTTGCATCATATAGATCAACGGCTCGGGTTGAAACACCGAGAGTATTTGACCAAATTGTATAGTTAGTTGTACCAGCATTTACACTAACAGTATTGCCTGGAGCTACTGGATTACTGATTGGTTGTGTAAAGGTAACTTGAGCAGGAGTGACATTGATGATTGTCATCAAATTGCCATTCAAAGCTGTTGTAGCTTCAGTACCACTGTTAACAGCAAAGCCTGTAAGTTCAACACCTACAGTTCCAGTCTGACCACTGTTCTGACTAGCAGGAACAAGGTCGGCGCGGACAGTAACTTCCATGCTACCACTTACTGTGAACAATCCAGCTGGATTGTTGAAAGTAATGACACCATTTGAAGATACTGAACCTGAATCAGTTAAACGAGTTCCACCATTGTATAGGTAGACATTGTTTAATGTGTTGTTGTAAGCAGAAAGTCCAGTCTGTTGGAGAGTTACGTTTGTAACTGATCCATTACCACTGAAGACGAATCTAGCTAGTTCAGCTGAAGACTGACCCAATACAATAGAACGAGCAGGAGTATTGTCAGCAGCAAGAGAAGCTGTGACATTTCCTGATGTTGTTACTGTACCTGTAGTTGTGCTTGTTGTGCATGGCTGTCCAGTTGTTGAACTGAAAGCAGCACCCGCAGCACATCCAGCAGTTGTTGTTGTAACTGTAGTTGGGCTACCAGCAGCAATAGCATTAAGCTCTGCCAATGTGGCAGCTCCTACATATCCTGTACCTGATGTCAGGCCAAGTGGTGTAAGAACGCTTGATGCATAAAGATTCTGAAAAGCGATAACTGCAGCTTTGGTTAGGCCTCCGAAGTAAGTTGTTTCATTACCAGGGGAACCAGCACCTGTTGTTGAAACTTGTGTTGCAGGGTTCGAGTTAAGAACCTGCTGAAGTTCCAAAACTTCCTGACCGCTTGATCCTTGTTTAAGAGGAGCGGAGAAAGTGTATCCACTGAAGGAAGCGGCAGAAGCAGTAGCAACAGTACCAAGTGAAATGATGGCACTAAGAGCGACAGCAGAAGCGGCGACACCTCCAATGATTATTCTTAATTTATTACTCATAATTATAATTATTGATTAACGATTCTTCTTCCAATTATCTACTAATTGTTAATAATGTTTGGAAGCGGATGAATCGTCTTTCTAAAATGACAAACTAATCAGTTCGACAACTGACAATGTGTGTTCGTCACTACTTTTACTACTCTTTCAACTTCAAATTTTTTCGACGTGAAGTCAAAAGATTAGTTACGAATGAAGACTGAATTTCTAGAGATCTACCATGACTTAAACTTGCGGAAATTTCAGTAATATCTAATTGACTTACTTTTCAGTAAGTCTGATTTCTAACATTTTCTACGGATTGTCAATGGGCTTATTCGCTCTGAATCCTTCTCTTTCTAATCTGCTGTAAAGACGTTAGCAAAAATGCTTCGTCCTTACAGCAAATTATAAATCAATGACTAGCTCAAACCAAACACTTTGTGTGGATAACCTTGATTTTGCTGGTTTTTTAATAATACCGCCCTTGACAAAACAAGTCAATAAATTGGGCTTTCTATCCCTACCTCCCTAATTCAGGGAATATTTGCTCCAACGTCTTTCCCCCGTCTTCTTAAGGACACCTTTATCAACTAGGGCAATAAGTTCCCTTTGGATAGTTTTCTCACTACAGCCAGACACACCAGAAAGTAAGTCCTTTATGGTGACTTCTCTTTTCAATTTTTTAATAAGATCAACAATGGCTCTCTGTCTAAGACGTTTATCTTCATTGTTTGTTGCGGTATTCCTAGCAGTAGTACTGTTTGAGTGGCCAAAAGGTTTAATGTCCTTAATCGTCTGTTGTCCTTTATAATGTCCTTTATACTCACTTTGTCCTTTAGGAGGATTACCCTGATTTAGAGTAAATAGGGCTGGGGCGTCTGGCTCAAGTAGTGTCTCGTCTGTCTTAAAGAAATTTTCTGAAAGTACCAGATTTGATGCACCAATTTTATATCCAAGTCTTTCTTCCATGAGTGCGAGAACGGCAATCATCTCAGTCTTGATAAGCTCGAAATTCATTCGGGAAATTAACCCTGAATGTAAAGCAACTTCTATCATTGAAATTACTTCAAGACAGATAGCCGACATGTCGCGAAATGCAATTCTTTTCTCATCCCCAAAAGCATCTATCAAGGACAAGTTAATTGGTGGGAGCTCCAATACCCTTTCGCGGATCTTCCACTTGATTGGCTCGCTGTCTTTTATAAGGTCAGTGACTAGATAGATGGCAATGAGAAGTTTCTGAATCTTTTCATGGAAATAAGCGTGATGTCTTTTACCTTCAAAAATAGAAAGATTCCCTATTTGGTTACTATTTTGCTGGTTATCACCTAATGGCTTATTGTCTTGATTATTCATGACTTTTTATGTGTCTTTTATGATTTGTCCTTTATAAGAGTCGCCTCTTGTTAAGGACATGGAGTCAAAGTTAAAACGTAGCTCGAATTATATATAAGACATTTTGAAATGCAAGTAAGGCTTCAAAGAAGTGCCTTTCTTTTTCGCTTTATCGAAAGAATGAACCGTAAGGTGGAGTTGATGTATAATATTTAGACAATGGCAAAAAATGATAACAAAAACCAAAAGAAAAATAACGGCAACGGCCACTCTATCAACGTACTAAAAGAATTAAAACAAGACACTGCACACGCTATCATCGCAATCTTACTTTTCGTCATCTCAATCTTCTTTCTGCTCTCTGCTTGGCAAACTGGATTACCTCTTCACGGAAGAGCTGGACCAGTTGGAGATGCCCTTTATTCTTTCTTTTCATATCTTCTCGGACTCGGATATTTTCTTATTCCAATCGTTTTGATTCTACTAGGCATCAGCTTCTGGAATGAACCGGAAAAAAGATTTTCAAGCTTAAGAGTTGTTGGTGGTCTTCTTTTGTTTTTGTCAGGTCTTGGACTAATCAGTCTCTACTCATATGAACAAGGTGGAATTGTTGGAAAGATTATCGCCGAGCCCCTTGTAAAACTTTTTGATGTTGAAGCTTCGGCAATCTTGCTTGGAGCACTATCTATCATTTCTCTTTTCATTATCTTCGATACCAAATTATCATTCTCAGCAATCGGAAATGTTTTTGTTTATATTTGGAGAAAACTTTTCGTTTCAAAACCAAACGAAATTGCTGAGGAAGCGTTAATGGAAAAAGAAGAAGTTGATGAGGAAGTCCCAGCTGAAGAAACAAAGGAGGAGAAAGTAAAAGCGGCTGGTTTCTTCAAAAAAGCTATAGCACCTAAAATTGATAAAGAAGAAGGTATTGAGGTATCAGCAATTAGACGTCTCAACTCTGTTTACATTCCCCCATCGCTTTCATTACTTGAGAATGACCGAGGGAAGCCAGGAGTCGGAGATATCAAAGCCAACTCAAACATCATCAAACGAACAATGCAGAATTTCGGCATCAATGTTGAAATGGATGAAATTTCAATTGGACCATCGGTTACTCGTTACGCTTTGAAACCAGCAGAAGGGGTCAAACTTTCCAAAATTATTGGGCTTCAAAATAATCTTTCATTGGCCTTGGCCGCCCACCCTATTCGTATTGAAGCACCAATTCCAGGAAAATCATTAGTTGGTATTGAAATTCCAAATACTATTAAGACAACAGTTGGGCTCGGAACACTCCTATCTCAAGAGGAATTTCAGAAGTCAGAAAAACCTTTGATGATTGGACTTGGTAAAGGAATCTCTGGGAAGTCTCATTTTGCTAACTTAGCTAAAATGCCTCACCTCCTTGTAGCTGGTGCAACTGGATCAGGAAAGTCAGTCGCTATTCATACAATTATCACTTCCCTACTTTATAGAAACGCACCAGAGAACATGCGATTTATTATGGTTGACCCAAAGCGTGTTGAACTTACTCTTTATAATAAAATTCCTCACCTATTAACTCCTGTAATTACTGACGCCAAGAAAGCTATTCTTGCTTTGAAATGGGCAGCGAAAGAAATGGATAGACGATATAACATTCTTGAAAATGAATCTGTTCGAGATATTGAGTCATATCACAAGAACATTCTTGAACCAAAACTCAAGAAGATAGCGACAAATAAAAAGGATGGTGAAAATGAGGAATTTGTGGAGACTCTTCCATATATAGTCATCATTATCGATGAGTTGGCTGATATCATGCATGCCTATCCAAGAGAATTGGAGTCAGCTATCGTAAGACTAGCTCAAATGAGTCGCGCCGTCGGTATCCATCTCATCCTTTCCACACAGCGACCATCTGTAGACATTATTACTGGTCTTATCAAAGCTAACGTACCAGCCAGAATCGCTCTCCAGGTGGCTTCACAGATTGATTCTAGGACCATTCTTGATATGAGAGGCGCCGAGGAGCTCCTCGGCGCCGGAGACATGCTTTATCTTTCTGGCGAAATGTCTAATCCACAAAGAATTCAATCGGCTTACATCTCAGAAATGGAAGTTAAGAAAGTTGTTAAGTATTTAATTGATTCCTACAGAGATGCCCTACCAACCAGTGATATCAATATTTCCGGAGATGCTGTTGAAAAAAATGACACCCTTAATTCAGTAAATTTTGATGATCAGTCGCTCGATGACGACGATGACCTATACGAAGAAGCCAGAGAAACTATCGTTAAGGCCGGTAAAGCCTCAACTTCGTACTTGCAACGCAAATTAGGCGTCGGTTACGCCAGGGCTGCCAGACTAATGGACATGCTTGAAGAGCGAGGAGTTATTGGACCATCAAACGGTGCCAAACCTCGTGAAGTTATGGGCTATGAAGGAGCTGTACCTGAAGAAATCGAATGAACCGAGACGCCAAATTCCTTCTAAGATTAAGCATATTCATACTATTTGTCATAGTTATTTGTGGCTATGCTTATTTTCAAGCTAGAAAATTGATAAATGGCCCAGAAATAAGCATTGATTCCCCCACTAATGGTCAGGTATTCAATCAATCTTTTATTGAAATTAGGGGCGTTGCCCAAAATATCACCTCCATCAGTCTTGACGACAGACCAATATCAGTGGACCAGAGTGGAAATTTTGATGAAAAATTGCTGCTCCCTCCTGGCTATACTATAATTGACTATGAAAGCGCAGGATAGATTCGGCAGAAAGACCGAGAAAAATCTAGAGGTTTATTATGAAGCCTCAATCACAACTGCCACCACGAGCTCTTCTACAGCCACGTCTACTAACGAAGCAGGAACTTCTTCATCTAAATTTTAGAAAATTTTTATAGAAATTTCATATAGAAGAAGTATTATTAGTCTAGTTTTAATAAAAAATTATGGCATTTGGAAAAAAGAAAGAACCAAAGGAAGATAAAACAGTTGGGGTCACAAACGTCGAAGACACTCTAAAACAAATTAGAAGTAAGTTCGGTGAAGATTCAATCATGAAGCTCGGTGATAAACCGAGAGTTAATGTTAATGCTATTTCGACTGGCTCAATTGGATTAGATGCCGCTCTTGGAGTCGGTGGTCTTCCTAGAGGACGCATTATTGAAGTCTTTGGACCAGAATCATCTGGAAAGACAACTCTACCCTTCATGTCATTGCAGAGGCTCAAAAGAAAGATGGCATCTGTGCTTTTATAGATGCCGAGCACGCCATGGACCCAGAATACGCCAAAAGACTTGGTGTAAAAATTGACGAACTGTTAATTTCTCAACCAGACACAGGTGAGCAAGCTCTTGAAATTGTTGAATCACTTGTTAGATCAGGAAAGATGGATGTAATCGTTATAGACTCAGTCGCAGCCCTTACTCCAAAAGATGAAATTGAGGGTGATATGGGAGCAATGCATGTTGGTAAACAAGCCAGACTCATGTCTCAAGCTCTTCGTAAGCTCACAAGTATCGTCGCTAAGAGCAAAACAATTGTTATTTTCATTAACCAAATTAGAATGCAGATTGGCGTGATGTTTGGCAATCCTGAAACGACACCAGGTGGAAAGGCTCTAAAATTCTACACATCAGTGCGTCTTGATATTCGTCGCATTGCCCAGATTAAGAAAGGCGAAGAAATTATGGGTGGCCGTGTCAGAGTTAAAGTAGTCAAAAACAAGGTTGCCGCTCCATTCAAACAGACCGAATTTGATCTTATGTACAACGAAGGAATCTCAAGGGAAGGTGAAATCATCGCCCTTGGAGAAAAAATGGAGATTATTTCCAAATCTGGAAACTCATACAAGTATAAAGAGGAAATTCTAGGGAGAGGATATGATGCTACAAGACAATTTTTGAAAGAGAACTCAAAAATTGCAAATGAAATCCTCAAAGAAATAAAAGCGGGTCTTAAGTAATTACTTTTTGGACTTTCGCCAAGACCTAACTATATAGATAACTAGAATAAGGATGACAACGGAGGTAATTATGAAGCTGGTATAACTTAGGTAATCATCTACAAGCTCATAACTTCGTCCATAAAAATAGCCGAGAAGAATTAAGCCAGCTGATTTAAAAATACTTGTCGCAAAGCAAAAAGCAAAGAAGCGCCCGAATTTCATTCGGGCGCTTCCCGATGCGACCATAACTGGCCAACCCAAACCATGAGTAATTTTTGCCAACGCCAGTGTTTTACCACCGTGGTCTCTAAAGTATTCTTCGACAAAGATAAAACTCTCTTCCGTTCGCTTCATTCTATACAAAAGCCATTTAAAAAGTTTTGTCCCCCTTCCCCACCTGCCAACCGAGTAATACAAAACATCACCAAAGACATCAGAAAACAGAACCACAAAATATAAAGTTGCTAAATTAAAAATTGAACCACCTGCCGGAGTAGCCAGGAAGCCTGCTAGCAGAGTTAGAATTGGGCCTTCAATGACCAATCCTGGGAAAAGAATCTCATATTTATATTTGATTAGGAGGGTGATTAATACGGATTCAGTCATAAAGATAATTATACCTTATATACTTTTGATTTTTATCAAAAGATGCGGTAATATAGCCGAACTATGCTTGAATACAACGAAATAACAGAGCGAAAATATATCATATTGGATAACGAACCTTGGGAAGTTATCACTTCTCATGTCTTTCGAAAACAACAGCGAAAACCAGTTAACGCGACTAAGTTAAAGAGCCTTTTAACTGGCAGAGTTACTGAAAGATCATTTCATCAATCCGAAAAAGTTGAAGAAGCTGATATCCTCACAAGAAAGATCAAATACTTATATCATAATAAGGGTGAATATTGGTTCTGTGATGAAAAGGATGCGGCAAAACGATTTGAGCTTAAAGAAGAAATCCTATCAAACGGTATGAAATTTCTAAAAGGAAATATGCTCGCCGATGCATTAATCTGGACAGACAGTGAAGACGAAGAGAAAATTATTGGAGTCAAAATTCCAATTACAGTTGATCTTAAAGTTACTGAGGCATTTGATACCGTTAGAGGCAATACTTCAAGTGGTGCTTTGAAACAAGTCACACTTGAGACTGGAGCTACTATTAACGTGCCAATGTTTGTAAGACAAGGTGACGTTATTCGAATCAATACTGAAAGTGGTGACTACCGCGAACGAGTCGGCGCTTAATTGGGGCTTAAAACTTTACAACGGGTCTGTCTCAAACCCCATTTTACCTTTTGGCTTCTTTTCAACTTTAACAAGTAGTCTGATTACTCTAAATATTTCCTTAAAATTAGTTTCGTTATTCTTTTCCATTTCCTCCACTTTTTCCCTTAATTCCTTATAAATATCAATCATCTCCCGAAGTTTAGTGAATATTCTGACTATTTGAATATTAACTTGTATAGCTCTTTTGCTGTTTAAAACACTTGAAAGCATAGCGATTCCTTGCTCAGTGAAAGCAAGCGGTGGTTTTCTAAGACTTTGCTTAAGCGTCGAATTGGAAGTCACAAATTGTGACTTCCAATTTAATAGTTCCACATCATTCAGCACAAACATAAAATCCTCAGGGAACCGATCTAAATTTCTTTTTACGGCCTGATTAAGAACCTTGGTTGGAACTCCATAAAGAATTGCCAAATCTCTGTCTAACATCACTTTCTTTCCTCTTATAAAATAGATCTTATCCTTAATAATTTCTGAAGGTAAAGTAACCTCAGTATTTGTGATGTTTTTCATGCAAAAAAACATATCATAAACAATATGAAGAAAAGTTAAAAATATTTTAGGGAAACTTAGTGATGGTGCCCAGCGTGCTCGATTTTTTCTTTCTCCAATTTAACGACTTCTGCAGGCGCTTCTGTAGTTCTAATTAATATAAGGGTTGTAATCAATGTAGTAATTGGTACAGCCAATACCAAACCGATGCTTCCGATAAGCGTTCTGATTATTTCTGTTGCAAATATTTCTCTATTAATTGTAAGACCGATAGAACCAGCGGTTGCAGATTCTGAATAAAGAAGAAGTAGTGGAAGCGAAACTCCAACATAAGCAATAACAAGAGTATTAACCAAGGCCCCTATATGTTCCCTGCCGATGCGAATAGCGCGGTTATAGATGGTCAGGCGAGGTAAATGAGGAGCGACCTTGTGGAGCTCCTCAACAGAAATCGCCTGACCAATAGCAATGTCATACAAAACTCCAAGAAGACCGATCATAATTCCACCAAAGAGAAGGCCAACAAAATTAATACTACCGTGAGTATCGAAATTCAGATAGGTCGCCTCCTCATTATTAAAACCACTCAAGTTCGCCCAAGTGACTGCCCAATAAGCGAGAGCCCCAGTTATGATAACTGTTACTATCATTCCAATGACCGCCGAGCTCGTAGTCTTGTTGAAACCGTGGGTAATATACGAACCAAGAATAATTATAAGAGATGAAATCCCGATACTTAAAAGAATTGGTGAGTAGCCATGAAGAATGCCTGGCAAAAGAACATACAGTATTAAAATAAAACTTCCAGCTAAGCTAATGAGTCCACGGAGACCTTGCAGGCCTCCAAAAATAAGTACCAAGACCAAAAACAAAACTCCAAAGAAAATTAATGCCGGCAAACGATATGGATCAGAAACAGCGTAAAGTATTTGGCCATCCTCTGCTCTAACCGTTTTAGTTAGATAAAATTCTTCACCGACAGAAAGTTTTAAATAATCATTATCAAGAACAACTGTCTGACCATTGTCTGTTCCACCTAGAACCAAGGCGTGTATGGTCTGATAATTCTCTTCCGTATCAGTACCAGGAACCTCCTCCATATGACTACTATCAATGGAAATAACCTTAGCCTTCATGTAAGACACCTGATCTTGAAGAAGAGTCTGAGCAGAAGCTTCTTTAGAGAATACGAAAAATAATGGGAGAACTAATAGGCAACAAGCTAGAGCTAATAGCCCATTTCTCATTTATTTTTATTATTTAGAAACAAAAGGAAGAATGGCCATGAATCTAGCGCGTTTTACAGCATTAGCCAGCTTTCTTTGGTTTTTAGCACTAACTCCTGTTCTCTTTCTTGAAAGAAGTCGAGCATGAGGATTAAGGAACTTTTTCAAAAGCTCAACATCCTTGTAATCAATGTGATTTATATTATTTTGCGCAAAAAAACACTGTTTTGATTTTGGAGCAATATTGGTCTGCATGTGTTTAGCCTGCATGTTTTTTGAATTTTGTTTTATCATTAAAATGGTATATCTTCTGCGTTAATCTCTTCTTCTGGGTATTGTATTGCCTCTTCAGATGATGCAGCACTTTTTGCTGGCGCTTTAGAAGCTGAAGCTGACTTGTCGTAATTACCGCTACTGGACCCACCCTTTGGTCCGAACTGGATTCTGTCAGCGACGATCTCCATCCTATACTTTTTCTGGCCGTCTTGTCCATCCCATGACCTTGTTTGCATTCTGCCTTCAACAAAGATTCCACTTCCCTTTTTCAAATATTGAGAAACGAGCTCCGCCTGCTTTCCAAAAACTACGATATTATGAAAATCGGTTGATTCTTGCTTAGCACCAGTCTTGTCCTTATAAACTCGGTTTGTAGCGACCCCAAATGATGCAACCTGTAGGCCAGATGGTAGAGACTTAAGTTCAGGGTCTCTTGTCAAATTTCCATAGATTATAGCCTTGTTTATATACATATTATTTATTCAACAACTAATTCTTCAATAGTTTTATCGAGCTCAACTTCATTAATAGGAGCTGGTGCGGTTTCTTTTGAATCCTTAGATGCTCCACGTTCTTTGGTCGTCTTTCGAATTGGTTTACTTCCACCATCACTTCGAGCAAGCTTAGGACCATACATAGTATTATCTTTGATTGTTTTAATTAGAATAGAGCGAATGATTGTTTCTTTTTTAGAAAGAATATCTTTTATTGAATTAGCATCTTCTGGTTCAGCGGTAAATTTAAGAAAACCAAAATAAGCCCTGTCAAAACTGCCCTTAGAAGTTGTTGGAGAAATGGAATAAGCTAGAGGACGGAGTTTTGGAAATTCCTCAAAAATAACAACGCCTTTGTTTTTCTCAACAATATCTCTGATTAGTACCACTTCAGCACTGATCTGATCCTCAGCCAAAGTTGGCTGGATCAAATATCCTGCCTCATATACTTTATTATCGCCAATTGTTGTTTCCTCGGTCATAGGCGAAAGAGTACCATAGCTTATTTCGTTATGCAACCGCTCATATCTTAAGCCGTCATTCAGGACTTTTTTAGACTTTTTTCAGAAAAATTTCATCTAAAATGCCGATTTTGCTTGTTTTATAAAGTTCATACTATAGAATCCTATGCATGGAAGCCTGCATTTATTGCAATTCAGCCGAAGTAAAAGAAAGAGAAATCATTCGCAATGAGTCTGCTTGGGCAATTCCGACAAATATTCCAGTAGTTCCTGGCCACACACTAATCCTTCCAATTCGTTGTGTAGCAAAATATGAAGATCTGACACTAGCCGAAAAAGAAGCGATTGAGGAAATTAGAATTAAATTGAAATCAGCATTAGCGAAAACTTTTGGTGCTCAAGGTTTTAATTATGCCTGGAATGAAGAAAAAATTGCTGGTCAGTCAATTCCCCACTTTCACCTACACATGCTTCCAAGAAAAAGTGGTGACGAGGGCATAACAGAATATGAACCAAGAAAATTTTTATATAGACCAGGCCCAAGAGAAAATACTCCTGAATCAGAATTAAAATCAATTTCCGATTTAATAAAATCGGCTCTATAAATTTATTGACATTACAAGGAATGATGGTAATGTCAGCCTCAAGAAAGGTTGTCAGTACTTTAAATTATGAAACTTTTTTTGTCGGTCAATTTTATTTTGTCACGTTGTACTCCATATTTCGTATTAAGGTCATAGATTTGGTCACAAGTCCGGAGGTCATGAAAATGGCCATAAAACAGCCTGGCAAGAAGAATCCCATGATTCCTGTGGCTGGAATCCTGCAAGGAGGCTTCTACGTTGCGATCACTAGCCAGGGGCTCTTCAAATACAATATGGTTAACCACCAGAGAGCTCCTTTGTCGGAACCGCCCAAAAGACTGGAGGAATTAGGTAAGAGCCGGCGTGCCATGCATGCCTTCCCACCAGTCGGACTCTTCTTTGACCGCAGTGATGCAGACAGTTGCTTTGAAGGACTCCACAATGAGGTCTTCGATCCGAACTGGGAAAGCCACACCAAGAAGGTTCTGCTGGCTATCGGCCAAGAGCATCCTCTTATCACCATCTCGACCGAGGGTGAGCTCGCTGTTCCAAAGTGGCTTTATACGCCACTAGAAGTCACCAACTAAGTAGTCTCTAAAATCAGGCGCTGGGCATAATTTTGCCCAGCGCCTTTTCATTCGTAAAAAAGATGAAGAAATTATGAAGACAACTTTTTGACATTTTTAACTTTATTCGTTGTATAATTTATATTCTATTTACTAAATTTTCATAAAAATATGAGAATGCTTATTGTAGAAGATGACCCAGACATACTAAATGCTCTCCAAAATGGTTTTGAGCAAGCTTCCTTTGCGGTTGACGGTTCCGAAGATGGAGAAGAGGGTTCCTATTTAGCTAGAACAAATAGTTACGATATTATCCTGCTTGATAATGTTTTACCAAAAAAAGACGGCTTTCAAATTTGTCAGGAGATTCGAGCGTCTGGCAAAGAAATACCAATTATTATGCTTTCGGTCAAAACTGGGGTAGCCCTTAAGACTGGCATTCTTAATATGGGGGCTGATGATTATATAACCAAACCTTTCTTCTTTGAAGAAGTTTTAGCTCGAGTGCGGGCAATCCTCCGTAGGCCCCCAACAATTAAACCAACAATTTTGAAGATTCTTGATTTAACACTTGATCCATCGACTCAAAGAGTAATTAGAAACAAACGTGAAATATATCTAACAAGAAAAGAATTCTCTTTATTAGAATACATGATGGGGAATGTTGGAAAAGTTTTATCGAGAGAAATGATTTTGGAGCATGTCTGGAACAGAGAGAGCGATCCTTTTTCAAACACAATTGAGGCTCATATTTTAAATCTTCGTAAGAAAGTTGATACTGGCAAGAAAAAAATGATTAAAACATTACCAGGAAGGGGCTACAAGCTTGAGATTTAAAATGAATTTAGAAGAAACTTATCGGCAAAGGTTTATACTTAAAATTCTTTTAATATTTTCTGTCATATGTATAGGTGGCATAGAATTTGCGTTTATAGTAGATAAAATTATTCGTAATTCAGTTCACAATAATTGGCACCTTACAGATTTTGGCATTCTTCTTTGCCTTCTCCTTTTTGTCTCAGCTACATATAAAGCAAAATATTATGAGGCTGCTGCTTACGAATTAACGTGGATCTATTTATTGAGTCCCACTTACCTTTCCTATATATGGGGCATTAATTTACCAGCAGCGATTTTAGGTTATGCGTTAGTCATAGTAGTTTCAAACATACTATGTGGCACTAGGTATGGGTTTATAATGACCGGCATCATTTCATTCACAGTACTTATATTATGGTTTACCGATACACGCGGAATTATTCAGATGGACCAAGGCTGGAGAACTGATTCCATAGATTTTGATGATATTTTTCCTTTTATAATTACCTATTTTCTAATTATGGGAATTTCCTGGCTCTACAATACAGAAATTTTCAAATCATTAGAAGAAGTAAAATTACAAAAGGAAAGAGACTCTTTGGAGACAATCGTGAAAATTAGGACGGAGGAACTTAGGCATGCTGAATTTGAGAAAATGTCTCAACTCTACCGTTTTGTTGAATTTGGTAGATTATCTTCGGGAATTTTCCACGACATAATAAATCCTCTTTCGGCTATGATTTTAAATGTTAAAGAAATAAAGACTTGCGATTCACATGTTACTAACGCCTTACAGATTGCTTCTCGAATTGAAAAATTTATGTGTGCTGCTCAAAATCAAATTCAGACTAAGGAGCTAAGCGAAATCTTTAATCCTTATGAGGAAATACAAAAAGTGATAGATGTTTTTTCATACAAGACCAAAATCTGTAAAGCTAGAATTCACACTGATTTGCACAAGAATACAGTTCTGTATGGAAATCCACTAAGGTTTAACCAAATGATTACCAATATAATTTCAAATGCTCTAGATTCATCAACGGATAACAACAAGAACTTTTCAGTATCAATCATTCTTAAAAAGGAAAAAACTATGTCCATAATAAAAATAAAAGATACCGGTCAAGGTATCAGGGAAGAAAATATTGGCCGAATATTTGAACCATTTTTTAGTACTAAACCAGCAGACAAAGGTATTGGTCTCGGCCTTTCAATTACCAAAGAAATTATTGAGAAAGATTTTTCAGGAGAAATTTCAGTTCAGAGCTCAAACAAGGGTACTTGTTTTACAATTCAATTACCTATAAAAATCTGCCCACTTATCTCACCAGTCGTTCTAGCTCACTCGCTTCCCTAGTCAGAGTTTCTTTATTTTTATTTAGTTGGTCTACCTGTGTTTGCAGATTTCTAATTTTTGTTTCAATAGTGGCAGTCTTAGACCCAGACCCCATACTTCTCTCATTAATATTTTTCTCTTGTACAAGTCGTGATATTTCATTTTCCAGATTAGATACCTCTTTCTTATCTAATTCAATTTTTTGATCAATCTCCCGAGTATCTTGGACATTTCTGTCCCCCTTCTTTTTTAGTTCAGCTAATTCTCTAGACAGAGTAACCAGTTCAGCTTCCTTGCTTCTAATTTCTCTGTCAGTTGAAATAATCAAACCTTTTTTAAGGTTCAAATCAATCATTTTATGATCTTTATCCTTTCTCTCTTGTTCTTGTCGCTGGTGTTCGGCCTCTCTTCTTTTAAGGTCTGCCGCCTCACTTTGTGGAGTATTTGTCATATAATTTAGTATATCATAGTGGCATATTTTGATTTGTCATGAGTAGCAACTAATTTAGTCTTAGTATCGTAAATATATAAAATGTTTAAAGAATATATAAAAATAAGGGTAATTTTAATATCTGTTGTTGCAGTATTGGCTATCGCCGCAGTTATTTCAGGGGTATACGTTTTTAAAGAAATTAATAATTTGAATTCAAAAGTATCCCTGCTTACACACGAATTGGACAATTTTCAGAGCACAATATTAAGTTCCTCCTCAAGCGAAGCATCCACTATAAATAAAATACAAACTCAGACAGCAGAAGCTCTGAAGCAAAACTCCCAATCTGTGGCATCTGACTCTAGTCAGAATCTTTTAACTACGGCGGTTGCAAAAGTATCACCTGAAGTCGTTTCAATTGTTGAATCAGAAGATGTTCCCCAACTTCAGGTAACTTATGAGAACCCTTTTGGTAATGATCCTAATTATCAAAATTTTGGAATTCAAATTCCAGTTTATAAACAAATTGGAGAATCATTACAAAAAGTTGCTGCCGGTACAGGTTTTTTTATTAGGTCAAATGGGTATATTGTGACAAATAAACACGTGGTTCCGGACACAAACGCTGTCTATACAGTACTTCTTTCAAACGGTAGCCAAAAAACCGCAACTGTTGTATACAGGGACCCAACCTATGACATTGCGGTTGTAAAAATAGACGGTACTGGTTATCCAGTAGTCTCCTTTGGAGATTCATCAACATTAAAACTTGGGCAAAGCGTTGCTGCGATTGGAAATGCTCTTGGGGAATACAACAACTCGGTGTCTGTTGGAGTTATTTCAGGACTTAACAGAACGATTGAAGCCAGTGACGAAAATGGAACAACCGAACAACTGACAGGTGTAATTCAAACCGATGCTGCTATTAATCCAGGCAATTCCGGAGGGCCTCTTCTAGATCTTTCTGGCAACGTAATTGCCATTAACGTAGCGACCGCAGTAGGCTCCAACAACATTAGCTTTGCTATTCCAATTAATATGGTTAAAAGCATTTTGGCAAACCAAAATTTATAAAGTTTGATATTGTTTCTGTAGTCTTTTAAGAATTGAGATAATCATTTTTAGTTCTCCCGAAGTTAAATGATTGAAGAATTTTTTCAAGAAAATGACCTTTCCTGATGTGCATTTGTCCATTGATTGTTTGCCTAATTTCGTAACGGACAGTCGTACCGTTCTTTTATCTTTAGGTTCGTGTTTCTGCATAACAAGTTTTTTACTACACAATGATTTAACAAGTGTAGTTGTTGAAGGTGGTGTAATTCGCAGGAATTCAGAAAGTTCTTTCATGGTTGGTTTTTTCTCCTCAATGAATCGGAGTGTTTCCAAGCGAAGTGCTGAAACAAGGTCAGGGCGCACCGAATCCGTCCTCTCTCGAATAAGACGAGAGACATTAAATAGAAGTGGTATTAATGTGTTAAATTGTTTATCTTTCATATTTTTATTCAACCATAACACTGGTACCTTTTTGTTCGACAATAGGTTTCATAAACAAAACAGTGAATGCTCCAACGATAATAACAATAGAGGCAACTACAAAGACATAATCATAAGATGAGATTTGGGCTCTGAGTATTATTAGACTTGTCACTTCCTTCAAAACATTTGGGTCGGTCGTATTGACAACTGCATTTCTAGCAAATTGAAGAATGTTAGCACCTTCTGTTGTATTAAGAATTGCAGAGAAGATGGCAATACCAAAAGCTCCAGCTATATTTCTAACTAGTGCTAACACTGATGAGGCAATACCGATCTCAGCAGTTGGAACGATTGAAGCGATGATACCGGTTCTTTGTGGCATTCCAAAGCCCATACCCAGTGCCATAAAGAACATCGGAATCATAATTGCAAACGGACCACTTCTCGGATCAAGATGAGATAGAAAATAAATACTTATACCAGCAACAATGGTACTCGCAAAAATGACATATTTCGGCTGTATACGGCCAACAAACATACCTCCAATAGGAGAAGCTAGCATAATACCTGCGGCCATTGGCATTAGTAGAAATCCAGACTCTGTGGCTGTGTAACCAAGAAATGTTTGGGCAAAAATTGGAATTAAAAATATTCCCCCGAACATTCCCATGAAGACTATAAAATTATTTCCAAGAACATTAACAAAAATAGAGTCTTGGAAGAATTTAAAGTCGACAATCGGATCTTCATGATTTTTTTCAATAAAATAAAAGATTGTTCCAAACAAAATACTGCCAGCATAACAAAGAAGGCTATCAAGAGAGAACCATCCCCAAGTATTTCCTTGGTCAAGTACTAAGGTTAATGTTGAAAGAGCACCACCCAAAGTTACAGCTCCCCAGATATCAAATTTGAAAGTAGGTCTATCCGAAACAGATTCGTGAACGTACGAAAGTGCCATGAGTATTCCTATAATACCAATCGGTATGTTAACTAAAAATATTGATCTCCAACCAAATAGGTCAATCAATGGTCCCCCAATTATAGGACCAAAAACTGCAGCGGCGGCAAAAGAAGAAGTCCAAATGCCTAACGCCTGTGCGCGCTCTCTACCCTGTTCAAAAGTCACGGCAATAATAGCCATAGCCGTTGGATAATCAGCTGAAGCGGCGATGGCCTGAATAATTCTAAAAACAATCATTGATCCCAAATTCCATGAAAATCCCGCAAGAGCTGAACCAAAAATAAAAATTGAAAAACCAAGTATGTATATTTTTTTTCTACCTACGGTGTCTCCCAACTTACCCCACACTGGCACAAAAATTGAGTTAGCTAAAATATAAGCAGTTGATATCCAACCTGCGGCGGTAACAGTAATCGCAAAGTCTATGATGATTTTTGGTAAAGCAAGTCCAACAATCGTTTGGTCTAATCGACCAAGAAAAGTCCCTATGATAACTGTTGTGAGTATCATCCACTTGTGGGTAGTTTTATCCATGATTTAGCTTTCTATTGATGATAGATCCACATCTTGGCAGACATACCATTTTTTAGTTGACTGTACTCTGACGTATCGAAACGTACTTTCACATCAAAATTTTGTTCTTCTCTTTGATCTGAAATACTAAAAACAATATCCGAAGCTTCTGAGGTTGGACTAATTTCGTCAACAACGCCATCAAATGTTTGGCTACCAAATGCATCAACTGTAAATTGAACTGGATCACCAACAGCAATCTGACTTAGTCCTTTATCTTCCTGAACCTGACCGACGACTCGAAGTTGAGTTGGGTCTATCATGGTAACAACCGGATCGCCAGCATTTACAAGCTTTCCGATATCATTTCTAACAGTTACTACAACCCCTCCAACTTTTGAAAAAATAAGACTGGTTCCAACTTCAGCAACTGGAGTATTTGCGGCAATTGTGTCACCTTCATTAACATAAACAGCCTGAAGAGTGCCGGGAGCACTAGGACTTAAATCAATAAGAGGTGCAGTGATAGTTGAATCTTCTACATAAACGCGGGAGGAAGAAATTTTCCAATAGATAAGACCGGCAGTAGCTGCGATAATAACAACCGCCAACACAATAGTACTAATCCAAACATTTCTGCTATTTTTTTTGATGATCTTTTCATCTTCCTTCAGGATTTTTTCGTCCTTTTCTAGTCTGTTCAAAATTTCTTCTTCTTTATTTATTATTTTTTCTTCCTTGTTCATATTATTATTTTAATTTCCTGAAGCGTTTAAACCAAATGTTGCGACTGTATCTCCTTCATTGAGCCCAGATAGTACCTGGACCACGCCAGAAGCATCTTTCAGGCCAAGGGCTACAGGCACCAGCGTTGGCTTCGAACCATTCATATATTTGAGAACGTAAGTGCTTGAACCTTGTGTAATAACCGCACTTTGAGGAATAACAAGTGCATCAGTTGAACTACCCACAGTAATATTTGCACTGGCACTCATGCCGGCTTTTACTCTCGGATCGTCGGAATTAATTTGAAGAGTTGTCTTATAGGAAAGCATTCCATTCTCCATTTGAGCCCCAGGACTTACACTCAAGACAGTTGCAGAAAGTGGTGTACTAGAAGCAAGTGCATCAAGAGTTACTGTCGCAGGTTGTCCAACTTTTACATTCGCAATATCATTTTCTGACAAATATAAATCCATTTGAAACTTTGCATTTGAATCAAGAGAAACAAGAGTAGTACCAGGGGTGGCAATTTCACCAAGATTAGCATCTTGTCTTGTAATTACACCGTCTATTGGAGCACGCATAATTGTATTTTCAATCTGAGCTTGGTATCCATCAACTACAGCCTGGTCTGCCTGAACTTTGGATTCTTCAGTAGCAATTTGATCCGCAGTGGCACCATTTTGAGCCAAGGTGAGTGATTCTTCTGCGCTAATCAAAGCTGATTCAGCTCCCTTTTCTGCTGTAACTCCACCTATAAGTGAAGATAAGGCACCAGAAACATTTGATCTTGCTGTAGTAATACTTAACTTATATTGACTAATAGTCGCTGGCGAAAGGTTTGGGTTATTAGATGGAGTAATATTATTTACAGCCTCTGAAACTTTTTGTAGGAAATCAGTTATCGCAGAAAGGTTCGTCTCAACAGTTACAACATCTGAATCTAGATTGGCTCCACTGTCTGATTGGTAGGTACTTAAATTACTTTGCCAATTTGAGAGAATTCCCTCAACAACAGTACGTCCACTTTCAATCTGATTCTGAAGAGAAGAGTCTGTTACGACTATCTCAAGCGTCGGGTTTGAAGTTCGAGGATTATTCATAAATTGATCTACCTGATTATGAATTGCATCATCTGACGCCACATATGAGCTCTGAATTCCACTCTGGACAGCATTTTCAGATTGTTCCAAACTTGTTGAGGCGGCCGAAACAGCTGATTCGTCTAAGGCAAGCTGATCTGGTCTTGTACCAATTTTTAATTGATTTAGTGTGGCTTCCTCCCCTGATAAATTTGCCTGTGCTCCTTCAAGTGAAGCATAAAGAGTATTGTTATTTTGCTCCAGAAGAATCTGACCAGCAGTGACTTGGTCTCCTATACCAACTTTAATTGAAGATATTTGGCCCGATCCAACAAAAGCTAAATCAACACTTTGAGCAGCCTTAATTGCGCCTGTAGCAGAGACGTTATCTGTTATAGTCTGCTTAGTAACAACAAACATGTTATTTTTAATACTAGGAGATAACATCATAAAAACCACAGCAATGGAGATGATCGCCACCACTACAATGATCGAAATAATACCTACTGGTTTTTTTATAAACTCAAAAGCTTTCTTGAAATAATTATTCATGTTTATTAATAGTTAGATACTCTAATTATTATCTAGGACGTTGTTTAAGTCAACATATTACACCTTCAAAAGTTTAGAGAACTGTTCTTGCACCTTCTCAAGTTTTGGATTAATGACAATTTCGCAATATGGATTTCCAGGGTGAGTTCTGAAATAATCCTGATGATAGTTTTCGGCCAGCCAGAATTTTTGAAGTGGAACCACTTCAGTAACGACTGGCCGGCCGTCCTTATTAGACTCATTAATTTCCTTGATAAAATCTTCCGCCTCTTTTCGCTGTTCTTCATTGGCATAGAAAATCATTGAACGGTATTGGGCTCCGACATCATTCCCCTGCCGGTTAAAAGTTGTTGGATCATGAGTTCCAAAAAATACAGTTAGAAGATCTCTAAATGAAATTAATTTTGGATCAAATTCCACTTTAGCAACTTCAGCATGACCAGTAGTACCACTTACAACTTGGTCATAAGTTGGGTTATCAACATACCCACCAGAATACCCGGGTTGGGCAGAATTTATTCCCTTAAGCATTTTAAAAACTGCTTCGGTACACCAAAAACATCCACCACCGAAAACCGCAATTTCTGGATTATCCATAAATTAATTATAACAAAGGTTATATTTTCTTGTTTCTCAAATTCTCAAGCTTGAACTTTTGGATTCTATCGGAGACATCGTCGTTATTTGAGGAAAGTACGAGGTTTTTTTTACTAGAACCGATTATAAAGTAAGCTGCAAAAGCGCTCCAGATAAACATGCCAAGAAGGAATAGAATCATTTTAAGGTCTAAACTTGCTCCAGTGTATGGAACCTGACTCAAAAAAACTCCAGATGATAATTGTCCCCCAGTTGGATAGGTTGGATTCACATATACTATTCCACCTGCAATACTTCCGCTCACATTAATATATAGAATTGTACAACCATTCGTAACCCCAGAAGAACAGACTGAGACACTGGTTGCGCCCGCCGAAATACCGGTAACATTTATAATTGTTCCATTCAACACGGCCGTTGCAATATTTGGATTTAAAATATTTGAAAGATATACATTACCGATTGCATTTACCGAGATTGTTTGCGTCTGCCCAGCGTTAACATTCACATACGTTTCACTTAGTGCGGGCGTAGATGGGTTACCCATCCCATTTGTATATCCGACATTAACTGTAAGAGTTCCACAACTATAATTTGAACCATTAGAACAAATAGTTAGTGTCGCGATACCAGAAGTGTCACTATAGAGATTAATATTATTGCCCGTGATTGTAGTGGTGACTATTCCGGAATTTGAATTAGAGGATACAAAATAATTTCCAGAGCCTCCTTCAACACTTACGGTCGCTGTTTGGTTTGGATTCATGTATATATTATTCTGACTTAGAGAAATTTGTCCTCCATAGCCGGTGCCTGAATAATATGGGAAGGCAACCGATGGTGACTGCTGATTATTTACAATTACATAAGTTAATACTCCAGCAGGAATGGTGTAGCCACTTGGAATAGTGGTTGAGAGATACCCATTAGAATTAGTTGTACCAATAGTCCCCAGGCTATTAACCGAAGAGGAGTTGATAGAATTGTAGTAATAAAAGTTAACTGAAGAATTTGAATCTCCGTAAACCGTTGCCTGCACATAGCTATTATTTACTTGAGAATATGAAATTGTTGGAGTCATAGCTAAAGCTGACCCTGTGAAAAGGCCAAATGATAGACCGAAGGTGGCTAAAAATATAGCGATTGGTTTAATATTTTTCATGTTACCCATATATTCCTCTTTTGTTAGCTTTTGTCAATGACTAATCATAAAGACGGAATCGGGTTACTTATTTTACAAACTAAAAACTCTAAAGGCTGTTTTTATGATTTGCTCTCTAACTTCCTCAAGTGGAAGTCCTTTAATTTCAGCTATTTTCTTAACAACTTCCTGAACGTAAAGTGGTTCATTTCGCTTACCACGATATGGAATCGGAGTTACATATGGACAATCAGTCTCAGACATAATCAAATCAATTGGTGCGTATTTAATAACTTCGGCATATTCTTTGGCAAAAGTAATAACCCCTGTAAATGAAAGAGTAAAACCTAAATCAAGAAATGATTTAGCTTCTTCTACTGATCCTGCAAAAAAATGCACATCCCCGCGCACCTCGGCATGTTCTTTTAAAATTTGCACAGCTTCAGTGTAAGCTGACCTCTCTTTATTACTTCTGATATGTAGCATGAGAGGTTTGCCAACCTCATTTGCCAATTTAATACATTGAATAAAAGTTTCTTTTTGTTTTTCGATTGAGGATTCGTCGAGTCGGAAATAATCCAGCCCACATTCTCCGATAGCGACAACTTTTGGATCACCGGCGATCTTTTTGTAGAATTCAAAATCAAAAAGCTCGCCCCTCGCCGTGAATTCTTTCCCCCTTCCCCTAATTCGTTTTCATCATGATATGAAGCCGAAGTATGGACTGGATGAAGACCGATAATTGCGTAAACTCCCTTTTCATATTTGTGGGCAAGTTGAACGGCACTCAAAGAAGTATCCTTCTGAGTACCAACATTAATCATCCAGGTCTTAGCATCTAGCGCACGCTTAATTGTCTCTTCCCTATCTTCCTTATACGCTTCAAAATTTACATGAGCGTGGATGTCTATATATTCAGGCATATAGTTATTAGTCCTTTCTAATAAAAAGAGGGATCTATAGGGCTTTTGTTTGTTTTGATAAGTTTTTTAATTTTTTCGGACGTTTCGGGCATAATCGGATTTAACATTACCGCAATACCGTAAAGTCTGGCTAGAAGTTCTATGATGATATTCTCTCCTCCCTTTTTATCTGTCTTTATTAATTTAAACGGCTCTTTTTCTTGGATCATAAGATCTAGTCGGCCGATTTCGGCCCAGACGAAATCGGCCGCTTTATTAATCTCAAATTTTTCAATCGTAGATTTAAAATCCTCTGGAAAGATTTCATCAGTCTCATCAATTGGCATACTCAAATTCATCTCTGCCATTTTCATCACTCTTGAAACTAAATTTCCAAGACCATTTGCCAAATTAGCATTATAAGCATCTTTGAAACGTGACATCGTAAATGGACTATCTTCAAAAGGATTTAACTCCCTAACTGCAAAATATCTAAGTGCATCTCCTCCGTATTCTTTCACGAGATCAAATGGATTCACTGTATTACCCAATGATTTTGACATCTTTACCCCACTGTCACCCGTGATAAATCCATCAATAATAATCTTATCACTATTAGGTAGTCCTGCGGCCATAAGCAT
The DNA here is from genome assembly GCA_963839205.1 of uncultured bacterium. GTDB lineage: Bacteria > Patescibacteriota > Minisyncoccia > Phycocordibacterales > CAWITU01 > CAWITU01. The sequence continues at coordinate 146,231 of CAWITU010000002.1, read as the reverse complement.
GGCCTGCCACATCGCCGATTGCTGTCTCAAATTATCTTTACCACAGTATTGAACTGGAGTTCCTAGAACCCAGAATTTCTGAAAATCATCTTTATTATCTGGCCAACCCAAAGTCGAAATATAGCTAACCAGAGCATCAAACCAAACATACATAACATGCTTATCATCGCCAGGGACATCTACACCCCATGACATTTTATTTTTAACTCTTGAAATACTAAAATCTTTAAGTCCGTGTTTAACAAACGATTTTATTTCTCCAAAACGACTTTCTGGAATCACAAGATTTGGATTAGTCGTATACAATTGTTTTAACTTATCCTCAAATTTACTAAAAGCAAAAAAATAATTCTCCTCATCAACAAGTTGAATCTCACGATCGGGATGAAGTGGGCACCTACCATTAACTAATTCAGAATCAGTTTTTTCAAGCTCACAACCAACACAATATTTAGCCTGATAATTTTTCTTATAAATATAACCAGCTTTATTGCATAACTCCCAAAACACTTGTGCCGCCTTAACATGCTTAGGATCAGTAGTTCTAGTAAAATGGATGTCCTCTGAAATAAGAAGTAGTTCCTTTAGAGAGCGGAATTTTTCTGAGTAGTTGTCGACGTATGCTTGAATATCTTTCCCCTCTTTTTGAGCTCCTTCAAATAATTTCTGCCCATGTTCGTCAGTACCTGTATTAAAAAATACCTCGTAACCAAGGAATTTCTTATAGCGTGCAATAACGTCTGCCCTAATTAGTTCAGTCGCAAAACCAACATGCGGTTCCGCATTCACATAAGGAAGAGTGGTTGTAATATAAAACGTTTTAGAATCTGCCATCGGAAATATTATTAGGAATTATGACTGTTTCTGGCTTCTTTTCTTTTTACTCCGATATCATCCATGTATTCTGTTATAGCTACACAAATTGGAACGGATAGGATAACCCCGATGAGACCTCCGAGCTCTCCTCCTATAACAAGAGCGATAATAACTAGAAGCGGTGGAATACCTACCATTTTTTTAACTACCAACGGGTAAATAATATTACTTTCAAATTGTTGAATAATTAAATAAAGACCAGCGACCAAAAGTCCCAGACTAAAACCACTATTCAATATTGCCAGAATGACTGCTGGTATTGCGGCTAAGCTCATCCCGAATACTGGGATAAGTTCAAAAATAAAACCAAATATTGCAAGTAGTAGTGGATGAGGAATTCTTAAAATAATTAAACCGAAATATATCAAAACACTGACGATAAGTTCGAGCAAAAGCTGTCCTTGCATCCATCTGCCAATTTTTCGTTGAGTTCTTTTCCATAAATCTATAACATACGGTTCATTTTTTAGAGGGACTACTAATCTTAGAAATTGTTCAACTCCATCCTCTCTCACCACCATGTAGAAAGAGATAACGATAGTTAGAACAAAACTGACAATACCATTAAAGAAATTCCCTGCGGTCTCAAATGGGTCTCCCATAAAACTTGAAACTGCAGAGGTAAGACCTGTTGCAATTGCACTTACTGGTATAACAGTTTGAATCTGGAAAATCGGAGCAATCTTTTTAATAGGTGGCCAAATTTCAGCCACTTTTACATATTGAGGAATATTATTTACTAAACTCACACTTTCATTCAAAAGCGGAGGAATAAGAAAATAAACGACTCCAAAAATAACAGCGATAATTGAAAAATATAGAAGAAAAGCTGAAACAACTCTTGGAATTTTATGCCTAACTAACCATTTGGTACCAGGCTCAAGTGCAGAGGCAATTACAACCGCTAGGATAATTACCAGGACGACATCTCGCACCTGATAAATAAAATAGAGAAGAAGTAGGATTGCTACGGTCTTCCAGATAGCTCCGTACGTAATATTTATAGTTACGTGATTATCACTCATGACTTAAGAATATCACTTCTGTCAAGAAAAAACAAAAGTATGAATTAAATTTTTCCCAAAAGCTTTATCAAGTTTTTATCGTCCTTTTTAGGACCAACGATGGCGAGATTAGCATGTTTTTTATCAAATATTTTTTTGGCCATGTCCTGAATATCTTTAATAGTGACCGCCTCAATTTTTTTGACGCACTCAGCCGGAGTCATGATTTTTTCATGACTAATTTCCTGAAAACCATAGAATTCAGCGAAATCATCTGACCCCTCGAGACCGAGAAATAGATTACCAATCTGATAGTCCTTCGCTTTCCTAAGTTCCCTTTCTAAGACCTTGTCTGTTTTTAATTTATTTAGTTCTTCAATAATCCCAACAAGAGCTTCCTCTAAACGGTCATTGGCAACCCCGGCGGAAATTGCGAAATCGCCATGGGTGGTATAAGCATTTTTTCCAGAACGCACATAGTAACAAATACCAAGCTCTTCACGCATTTTTTGAAACAGCCGTGAACTCATACCACCTCCCAAAATGACTGAAAGAAGTGAGAGTGCCCAATTTCTTTTGTCATACAAATCAAAAGCTCGAAATCCAAGAATGAGATGACTTTGATCGCTTTTTTTATCAAGCAAACTAACAGCTGGATTTTTCTGGATATTCTTCGGAGTTACCTTCCCCAGTGCTTTTGATTTTTTCATCTTACCAAAAGTGTTACTAATCTGCTTCATTACAGCACTTTGATTAAACTTGCCGGAGACAACTACGGTCGTAGTCGAAGGAACATAGTGTGTAGAACGATACGATATTAAATCTTTGCGAGTGAGTGATCTAATATTTTCTTTGGGGCCAATAATCGGTCGTCCAGCCGGTTCATTTTTGTGTAACAACTCAGCGTAGACATCCCAAACTTTTCTCTGAGGAATATCTTCGTACATATTAATTTCTTCTATGACAACTCCTTTTTCTTTTTCAATTTCTGCTTCTGGTAAGAGCGGGTTGAGATACAGATCTGAAATAATATCTAAAATTTTTGGAAGGTGTCTGAAATGAGCTTTGGCATAATAGCTTGTCCACTCATTTCCAGTAAAAGCATTTGATTGAGAACCGATTGCATCAAGTTCATGATTAATTATTGAGGAAGATGGTCTAGTTGGCGTACCCTTAAAGCACATATGCTCAAGAAAATGAGAGATTCCATTGTTCCCCTTGTCTTCATAATTTGAACCAGCCTCAACAGTAGTTGAGACAGTAACTGTCTCTGATCCCTTAACCGGAACCAGGAGAACTCGGAGCCCATTTGGTAAAATTTTCTTAATAAATGTCATGAAAATTGTGATTTATCGTCATAGAAAGGAGTGTAGCATATCTCTTATAATCCTGATATAGTTCGGGAAAGAGAGGAGGTTTAACCCTCATGGGAAACAAAGAGCAACGCATTGTTTTCGTTTTTTTGCCCCAAACGCTAGAAGAGTCGTCCATTGAAAAAGCCCACGCGCTTAATCTGGAGCTCACAAATGTCTTCTCGCCTGAAATAGTTTTTACCCCAACAGGCTTGGATCACAATCCCGTCATCGAGGAGATGACTAAAGGGTTCGGAATCAATTCCTTACCCGAGCTCGGAATGATTGCAAGAGATGAAAAAGAGATTGAATGGTGGCAAGAGACCCTTAAGTCTGACGGCCATCAGGAAATCCTAAGTTCATTTTCTGGAAGTCCAAGTGAACTCCTTAGTGACTTCGGCAAAAGAGCCGTGAGTACAATCAAAGAAGCGATCGAACGTAAGGGAGTCCGACGGGTAGTCGTAGCCCACCGGTTTCCTTACATCGAGGCCATTGCTTACGAATGGCCAACGCACTACGTCTCTCGTCACAAAGTAGCTGACGTAGTACACGAGCCATTCAGTTACATGGTTCTAAGTAGCGACGGGCAAATTCGATAAGCGATGCAACGAGAACGGCCTCCATCTGAAGTGGAGGCCGTTTATAATTTGTTTTAATTACAAATTATTCTAAGGATTTTTTAATAAAGGAGGCAAGGTCAGCAATCGGAACTCTCTCCTGATCTCCCGTATCGCGATTTCTAACTGTTACAGTATTGTCTTTTTCAATTGTGTCAAAATCAATTGTTATACAAAATGGTGTCCCGATTTCATCTTGTCTTCTGTAACGCTTTCCAATATTTCCGTTGTCATCAAACATTACTCGGCCAAATTCTTTTTTAAGATCTGTGTAAACTTCTCTAGCTTTTTTAACAAGATCTGGTTTATTTTTTAAAAGCGGAAATACAGCAACAATAACTGGAGCTACTTTTGGCGAAAGCCTAAGATACGTTCGGCTTTCGCCTCCTAATTCATCTTCAGTATAAGCGTCTGTCAAAACGGCCAACATTGTTCTACCAACACCAAAAGATGGCTCAATACAATCCGGTACGAATCGTTCTTTTGATTCCTCGTCAAAATAGGAAAGATCAACTGCACTAGCTTTGCTATGAGCACTCAAATCAAAATCTGTTCGATAGGCCAGACCACACAGTTCCTTTCTTCCAAAAGGATAGTCAAATTCAAAATCAATTGTTCTTTTGGAATAATGTGCTCGGTCCTGATCTGCTACTTCAAGCTCGTGGACTTTCGATTTATTAAGACCAATATCATTAGCGTATTCCAAAACCTCTTTTCTAAAACTTTCAAAAACTTCCTTCCAATCTTTTCGATTTACAAAGTATTCAATCTCCATTTGTTCGAGCTCTCGAACACGGAAGACGAAATCGCGCGGCGCGATTTCGTTTCTAAAAGCTTTTCCAATTTGAGCCATACCAAAAGGCAGTTTTGGATGAAAGGTATCAACAATATTTTTGAAATTGACAAACATACCTTGCGCCGTCTCGGGACGAAGATACGAGACGGCGCTTTCGTCCTCAGTCGCTCCGATCTGAGTCTTAAACATCATATTAAATTGACGTGGTGCTCCCAACAAGGTATTGTCGTTTGGACAGTGTTGAAAACCATTTTTATCAAAGTCAATTTGGTCACCTCGAAAACGACTCTTGCATTTCGGACACTCAATTAGTGGATCTGAGAACCCTGCGACATGTCCAGAGGCTTTCCAGACATTTTGATTCATAAGAATTGCGGCATCAATTCCATACATATCTTCTCGGTCAAGGACAAACCTTTTCCACCACAAATTCTGAATATTATTTTTTAGAGCAACACCTAATGGTCCGTAATCCCAGGTTCCAGCTAACCCTCCATAAATTTCTGAACCTTGGTAAATAAACCCGCGTCGTTTTGAAAGAGAAATAATTTTCTCCATCACGCTGTTATCTTTTGCGTCTTTCGTGTTTTTCATAAGGTTACTTTAAGCTCTGTTATCGGTTTTGGCAAATTACTGTACGACTTCTGCGTATTGAACATCACTCATTCCTGGATCATTTATTCTCGTTGTCAAAATAGTCGGGTCAGTATTTACTTCTTGACCGGTAAAGCTATCTCCGCCAAAAAGTTGGACCCCATCAACTAAATCTGGTGCTGTTCCAACTTGACTAACACTTGGATGAAGCGAGATTTGGAACGACAAGGTCGGCGAATTACCAAAATATCCTTGACCTGCCGTTATATCTCCAATGTCCCAACGAATCTGACTACTACTTGCGTCATAAGAGACGGTACCAATCGAAGCCTGATAATTATTACTCCACGAAACATACTGAGGGAGAGTTCCAGTAACATAGGCATTTTTAACATCATTCAATGAGTTTGAAGCTTTTAGTGTGACAGTATAAGCAGTTGGAACACCTGCTTTTGGTGGGATTGATCCTGCATTTGTAAATGGCCCACCAGAGTGGAAGACACTGGCAGCGAGTCCAAGATTTGCTCCGATTTCAACAGTCCTTGTCACAGCAGAAGTAACCTGAACTGGTACGCCACTTTGTTGTGGTCGGTCACCCTTAACCGTTGCATCTAAATTAATTGTTGGATTTGAAAGTGTGGTACCAGCTTGGCCAGATAAATCCTTTGGAGCAAATTGAAAATTAACCGATCCGGTTTGCCCAGGATTAATGACAGTAAGATCGGGATCCGTAGTATTACTCCACTCAATATTATTATCTGCTGACTGATAAAAACCGTTACTTACTGAAACTGTTGTCTCATCAAGCGCATCTCCAATAAGTGACAAGTCAATAACTGCATCACTTATTGGATCAGGAGTATTATTCGTCCAAGAAATTTGTCCTCGAATTGAGCCGTTCTGACTACCTATAACGTAAGGATTATTTTGATTTTCATCCAAGGAAAGAGCCAATTCAAGAAATGGTTTTTGAATAATAACCGCCTGAGTAGTATCCATAAAAGTTGTTGCGATCAAATTTGGATTGTCTGGTGTTGCTGTTCCTGCAGAAAACTTAAAAACTTTTTGATCGTTGTCTTCACCTACTACCACGCCTGTAATTTTAATATCCCGATTACCCCCTGCTTCAATATCACCGAGTGCCCACACATTGTTACTACTTGATGGGGTTGGTGTGGCACTTTCAAATTGAAAGCCGAAAGGATAACTTGCGGTAAAGACTGCACCCTTAACCACATCGGAGGAATTAGAATTAATTTGAGCGTCCATAGTCAGCGCCTGTCCTGAATTTATTTCATTAAGAGTATTTACCGTAAGACTTATTGGAGATGAAGAGATCGTTAATAAATATGGTTTGTCGGCACTAAAGACCGCATTTGATCCAGCCAAACGGTATTCAATACTAATATCAAGTTGCTTTGAATCACCTTGTTGCCCGTACAACACAGATTGAATTGTTTTCTGAACGGTCTCTCCGGAGGCAATATCACCTAGAGAGATTCTTTGATTAGAAAGAACCTGGGTTGTATCCGACGCAGTTCTCGTACCATCTGGAAATGTAATTACCATATCAACTAATTGAAGTGGAACTGTATTTTTGTTTGAAACATCAACATCCAAGGACAAAACATTACCAGCGCCAATTGATGTCGGACCTAAAACAGAGATAGCAATATTATTTGAAGAAACAATATCACCACCTCGGATAAATATAAAAACTGAAAGTCCAACTGCTAAAACGAAAAAGGCAATCGAAAAAATAAAAATCTTTTTAAACAAACTCATTCCGTGCTTTGTCGATTGAACAGCTTGCACGGGAGCATTTTCATCCTGCCAATCTTCAGAAACGTCATATCGTCTTGGGTGGAGCGGCGAATTCTGATTTACCGGTCTTGGTCCAGCACGTGAATAGAGTGACTTACGCAAATCATCTAAATGATCTTTTTCTTCCTTAGGATCTACCATATTATAAATTATAACGGCTAGCGAGGATTTGTGGAAGCTCGCTTATACATAATTAGAGCTGACTTTGTTTTAAAGCTTCATTAATAGATAGAAGTATTGATTTTTTAGAGCCCGGCGCGGACTCAATAAGCGCCGGGCTCCACTCCAAATCTTTTAGAAACGGTAGAGTCTCAGGATTCGGTGCCACATACCCGAGCGCGTGGAGAATTCTAAGCACCAATACCCATTCTACATATTCGGAATTAATCTTTGAAACATCATCACTTTTTAAAAAATTTAGAGCATTAAAGAGTGTTAACCATAAATTTTCATTCTTCTCTTCTCCATGAACTAGTCTTTTAATCAAAGATAAGGCTCGCGCAAAAACAAAACTTTCTGGGCTAATTTTAGAAACAATATTGTAAGCTGAACCGGCACTGGTCAATCTCCACAATTCTCTACCACGAACTAACGATACCTTGGCATACGAAAAATCTTGGAGTGAGTAACGAAGTTTGGACTGAAGAAGTCTAACTCCAACTGCCCTCGCTTGAAGAAGTCCTAACTCCTTAGTAAAAAGCGTGATAATTTTATCGGCCTCCCTGTAGCTATTACTATCTATAACAAAGGCTTCAGTTTGATAGATGTGATGCGACATTGATTTTTACTTCGGTCTCATCAATTTTAAGAGACTCGCCGTCATTTTGAGCAAAGGCAATTTCTTTTAAACTAGTTAATTTTGAAATTTCTGCGAGATTTTTCTCAATTAGTGTTTTCATTTCATCACTAGTCTCAATCAAAATTGAGACCTCCTCACCAAGCTTAAGATTCTTTTCCTTTCGGAGATCCTGAATAGCCCTCATGATATCCCTAACAATTCCCTCTTCTTTAAGTTCTGGAGTGATTACCAAATCAAGATCAACTTCATTTTGGATGCTTTTATCATTTAAAACTTTTTTAACGTTTATTTCATCCTTAATTAGTTCTAATAAATCTGAAAGTATTTCTGCTTTAATTTTCAAAACAGAAAGTGGTTGTCTAACTTTTATATTTGCTTTCTGTCTTAACTCTAGAGCTAGAGAGCAAACTCTTCTGACCTCTACCATTTGATCAATTAGTTGGGCCTCGCCCGCCGAAGCTCCGGCGGAGGCGGGCCACTCTTCCAAGTGCACGCTCTCGCGCGCATCATTATTCTTAACTCTTTGGTAAATATCCTCTGCCAAAAATGGCATAAATGGAGCAATCAACTTTGAAAATTCCTGAAGTACGAACTGCGTTGTCGAAAGAGCAAACTGTTTATCCTCTTCATCGTCACCTTTAAATCTATCGCGCGAACGTCTCAAGTACCAAACGGAAAGGTCTTCTACAAAATCAGCAATTGGTCTAGAAGCTTTATCTAATTCATACGCTTCTAACGAATTAGAAACAATCTGATTAGTCTGATTTAAACGAGCAATAATCCATTGATCAAGAACATTTTTACTTTTCTTCCCGTTCCACTTCGCATTTGTTACAGAAGCTTCGCGGGACACGTACATTTCATAAAATGAAACGACATTCAAAAGTCGCATGAGAACTTTCTTCTGAACTTCATCGACGCCTTTCACTGCAAAAGCTACGTCTTCTGCTTTGACAGCAGGAGAGGTCATTAAAAAGTATCGGAGAGCATCTGCACTAAATTTCCCAACAGTTTCCAAAAGTGGTGGGTAGTTATTCAAACGCTTTGACATCTTCTGTCCATCTTCGGCCAAAACAGTTCCATTAACTACCACGTTTTTATAAGGAGAAACTCCAAAGATTGGGCCGTTTAATGCTAAGAGTGAATAAAACCAACCTCTAGTTTGGTCCTGTCCTTCAGCAATAAAATCTGCTGGGAATTTCTTTGGTTTCATCCCAAATCCCAAAAGATTTTTTTTACTATTCTCAAAAGGATAATGATTTGAAGCAAAAGGAACTGCCCCAGAGTCATACCAAGTATCAAATACTTCTGGAACTCTTTTCATTTCTCCTCCACATGAGCATGACCAAGAAACCCTATCACTAAATGGTCGATGCAAATCTAATTCGTAATTTTCATTATGTGGTAAGGGAGCGAAATCAAAATGTCGAAACTCGGCTGGAACAAAATAACAAGATGACGTTCTGGTCTCGTAAATTCGCTTATCATATCTAAAGTTCTGCCACTATTTAGAAGTTCCAACATCATAATTGGAGCTTGATGACTAACTATCAAAATTGTTTTTCCTTCATACCTTGAATCAATATCATAGATGAAATTAGCCATTCTCTTGGCAACATCTCTAAATGTTTCACCTTCTGGGAAAGTCTTATCAAAACGATCTTTGTAAGTATAAACGTCTCCAAATTCTTTCCAGGTTTTCATTGGAGTTTTACCAACATCGTATTCTCGGAGTCTTTCGTCATAGATAACTTCTTTTTAATTCCCTGAGTTTCAGCAACAATATTAGCCGTTTCCTTGGCACGCAAAATATCAGAGCCAAAAATCAAATCAATTTTATTTTCTTTAAGTTTTTGGGCACTTAAATTAACTTTTTCCCTACCCTTCGGCGTTAAATGATTTTCTGTATCCGATGCGGAACAACTTATTCAATCATCCAAATTACCCATAGCCTGCCCATGTCTCATCAAGATATATTTATTTCTTTTTGTCTTGGTTTTGAGATTATCAATTGATTCAATAATTTCAACTTTTTCGCATTTATCACATCTCCAAATAGGCATTGGTGTTCCCCAATAGCGAGACCTTGAAACTGCCCAATCCCTTGCATTCTCAAGCCACTTACCAAAACGACCATCCCCAACTGTTTCTGGCACCCATTTAACAGATTTATTTAATGAAACAAGTTTGTCTTTATACTGCGTAACCTTTATAAACCATGATGAAGTCGCAAAATTTAAAAGTGGTGTATCGCATCTCCAACAATGCGGATATGAGTGAATAAATTTTTCTTTAGCAAAAAGAAAACCACGATGAGCCAGATTTTTTATAATTTCAATATCCCCTTTCTGTGGGTCCTCTTTTGGTTTAACTAACTGCCCAACAAAATCAATAGCTTCAGATTTAAATTTACCTTCACCATCAACATGCTGAACAAAAGGAAGGTTTTCTTTCTTTGCTAATTGAAAATCGTCTTCTCCAAAAGCTGGAGCGATATGAACAATACCAGTACCATCAGTTATGGTGACAAAATCTGCTGAATATATTTTCCAACCACTTTTAGTCTTAATTTCCTCTCCGACCACATTCTTTAATATGGTATCTTTATAATAATCAAAAACTGGTTTATATGATTTACCAACCAAATCAGCGCCAGAAATTGTTTTCAATTTCTTCGTGACTTTTCCTTTACAACTGATAGTCTTTCTTTAGCAATTATATAAAAATCATTTCCTATCTTTTTTTGGAATATTCAATATCCTTTCCAACTGCTAGCGCGACATTCCCAGGAAGAGTCCATGGCGTTGTCGTCCACGCCAAGACGTAGGTCCCAGGTTCATCTACTAACTCGAATTTAACATAAGCGGAAATATCAGCTATATCTTTATACCCTTGATCCAACTTCAAAATTAGAAAGTGTTGTTCCGCAATGCGGACAATACGGCATGACTTTAAAACTTTCGTAGACCAATCCCTTTTCAAAAAGTTTTTTGAATGACCACCAAACTGATTCGCTGTACGATGAGTTCATTGTACGATAATCATTTTCCATATCAACCCATCTACCGAGTCGTGGAATAATTTCTTTCCATTGATCTGCAAAGCGAAGAACACTTACTCTGGCGGCGGCATTAAATTTTTCTATACCATATTGCTCAATATCTTTTTTATTTTTTAGCCCGAGTTCTTTTTCAACTAGATTTTCAATCGGTAAGCCGTGGCAATCCCAGCCCCAACGCCTAGGTACGTGGTAACCCCTCATTGTTTTATAACGAGGAATTAAGTCCTTAATTGTTGTCGGAAGAATATGACCAAAGTGAGGTAGGCCTGTTGCAAATGGAGGCCCATCATAAAAGACGAAATTCCCTTTTGGAGAATCCTTTTCAAGGCTTTTCTCAAAAATTCGGTTTTTCTTCCAAAATTCAAGAATTTCCTCCTCCCTTTTGGCAATATTTGATTTAGTTACTTCTGCTTCAGGATTCATGTTTATTCCTACAGAATAACATTTTTATGGGCATTTCAAACAAAATCGACCAAAATGCCAGGCGAAGAAGAATAGTGCTTTGTTCGGAGCTTACATCCTCTCTGGAACTTTGATTCCCAGAATTGAAAGGCCGTTTTTGAGAACAATTGTTGTAGCTTTAGTAATTAGCAAACGATAAGGAGTATCTGAACCAGCATCCAAAATCTTGTTTGCTGAATAGAAACTATTAAACGCTGATGCAACATTGAGTAAATAAGTAACGATGTATTGTGGTGCTAGCTCCTTACCAGCTTTTTCCACGACTTCTGGCAAACGATACAAAAGTTTTTCGAGTTCAGAAGTTTTAGAATCAGGATTCGATTTAATATTTTTAGTATCAATTGAATTAGCTTTTTCAATAACAGATTTTGCTCTGACGTATGTATATTGAATATAGGGGCCAGAGTCTCCCTCAAACGAAAGTGCCGAATTTAAATCAAAAATAATATCTTTGCCGGGAGATTGTTTTAAAATAGAATATTTAATCGCAGCGATAGAAACTTTTTCAATAATATCTTTGGAAAGTTCCTCTCCATAATTTCTATCTTTAATCTTAACTGCCACCTCATCTTCTAACGAGAAAATCATTGACTCACCCGTAATGACGTCCCCTGTCCGTGAGGACATTTTGCCAGAAGGTAAACGCATCATTCCATGTGGAACATGTTTCGTTGTCTTAGCAATATTTGGAAAAATAAAACTTAAAGCTTTTATTAGAACCTCAAAATATTGGTTCTGTTCAGAAGCGGTGACAATAATGGACGAATCATATGGATAAACTTCGTATTTAAGTTTTGCCAGTCCCAAGTCCTTTGCTTCATATGTTGGCAATTTCTCTTTAGTTAGAAAGACTCTGGTATGAAGTCCATATTTCTCCCCAGGAAAAATAACCGCACCATCACTTTCTTCAAAAACTTTTCCAATATTATCCTCAACTATTTTTTTACCAACTGGAGCAGTCCGACTTTCGAAAAAGTAATGATCAAACTTTGTATCTAAGATTTCATAAATCTCCTCAAAATGTTCTAGGCTCCATTCTCTGCCCTTATCGTAAAGTTGGTTCACCTCCCCATCACTTCTATCGTAGATTTTTTTATTTATAATTTGAACTTCACTTTCAAGGGCCGGGTTATCCTTAAGTACATTTGATCCAAGCGCATATGCTTTGCCTAAATATGCCGTCTTCTCACTTAATGTAGCGTCATCATTAGGGAAAGGTTTATCAATCAAACGGAAACCGTAAATGGTTAGGGCAACATGACGTCCAACATCACCCTGGTAACAAATTCGGCTAACATCAGCGCCGTTCCACTCCATGATTCTGCATAATGCCTCGCCGATAGCGTTCGACATTAGGTGGCCGATATGGAACTGCTTAAACGGGTTTGGGTCAGTATAGTCAACGACGACTTTCTTTCCGGCGAGTAGAGATAACTGGCCGAAATTGCCGGTCGTGGCAATTTCGGCCATTTCTTTTTCAAAAAATTTCTTAGAAAGAAAAAAATTAACAAAACCAATTCCTGCAACGTCAACTTTCTCAATCTCTTCCGGCTTATTGTCTTCAATATATTTTGCAATTTTCTCGGCAATCTCTAATGGTTTGATTTTATGTTTCTTTCCCAAAACTAGTGCCATCGGTGTTGAGTAGTCGCCATTTTTAAAATCATCGGGATGTTCTAACAACACATCTTCAAGACGAACCTCTTTGTCAAAAGTGTTAAGAGCGTCAGCTATTATTTTTTTTAAATTACCCGATATCATCGAGCACCTTTCTTACTTTTAACCCACTTGGTTGTGAGGTGGCGGTGCCAATTATCCGGATGGCTTTTTTTAATTTCATCCCACATTTTTTTGGCTGTTTTAGTGTATAGTTTTACGGCTCTGACATGAGGACGGTGAGTCTCTTGCATATATAAAGCCGCGCTGTCACCATCCTTAGAAAGTTCGCGTAATTCCAAATCGACATCCAAATTATCTGCATCTTTAAGAATTCTTGATTCAAGGCTTTTTCTTTCTTCATATTCATCTAAAAGTCCTCTTACTTCTTTTTCTAGGGTCGTGTTTTTAAAAATATGATCAATAGCCAAATGTTCATGTCTGGTGACATAATCTCTATGCATAAAAGCAATATCGGTTGCTCGCGACTCCGAAACATCATGCACTAAGGCCATCTTTATAATTTTATTAACATCTGCCCCCTCTTTTACAGCAATCGTCCAAGCAATCATCACAACTCGAAAAATATGTTCTGAAACATTCTGCGCCTTTCCAGAAAGAACTTGTTGCCAAGCTCTTGGGACTTTCCTTAGGCCACCAATTTCATATAAAAAATTTATGTCGTCTTTCATTTTTCTCTAATTATTTTTTCTTAAAACTTTATCAATCTTTTCAGCAATTTTTTTCATATCCTTTTCTTTTTTACCCCGAGTTGTTTCTGCTGCTGTACCGAGTCTAATCCCAGAAGGGTCAAATGGTGACCTTGTCTCTCCTGGAATGGTGTTTTTATTTACGATGATTCCAGCTGTCTCAAGTCTAGTGCTAGCTTCCGACCCTGAAATTCCCTTTCCTTCCATCCAAGTATCTACCAAAATTAAGTGACTATCAGTGCCACCTGAAATAATTTTCCAACCAAGTTTTTGAAGCTCCGTTGAAAGAACTGCGGCATTTTTAACGACTTGTTTGGCATATTTTTTAAATGCAGGACTATCAGCTTCTTTTAAAGCAACTGCCACACCAGCAATCTGATTCATATGTGGACCGCCTTGAAGTCCTGGAAAAACAGCTTTATCAATCAACTTATCAAAACCTCTTTCATCTTTCTTAGCAAAAATCATGGCACTTCGAGGACCACGCAATGTTTTGTGAACTGTTGTTGTAACGATGTCGGCATAATCAAAAGGCGTTGGATAGGCCCGACCAGCAACAAGTCCTGCAAAATGTGACATATCAACCATTAGAATTGCCCCGCTAGCATTCGCTATCTCTCGAAATTTTTTGAAATCAACAGTTCTGGGATAAGCAGTAAAACCGGCAACAATAATATTTGGTTTCTCCGCAACAGCCAGTTTTTTTATTTCTTCATAATCAATTACTTCTGTAGTTTTAGAAACTCCATACGGAACTTGAATCCAAAATTTTCCAGTAGCCGATGCTTTATGACCATGAGTTAAATGACCACCATTATCAAGTGACATACCCATAATCTTTCCGCCTTGTGGAACGAGAGCGGTATAAACAGCGAAGTTAGCTGGAGAACCAGAAAGTGGCTGAACATTCACGTGCCACTTTTCTGGAGCCAAGCCAAATAATTTCAAGGCCCGAGCTTTGGTTAATTCTTCAAGCTGGTCAGTGTAAGTCTGACCTCCGTAATATCTTTTGTGTGGGTAGCCTTCGGCGTACTTATTAGTGAGTTCTGAACCAAGTGCTTTTAGAACGTCCTGAGAAACAATATTTTCAGAAGCAATTAAGTTTATAACCTTCTTTTGTCTGGCCTTTTCGGCCTTAATTAGTTTTTCGATTTGCTTGTCCTTCATCTGGCTATTGTAGCAAAATTCTAACCCGACGAAAAATCTCCCTATTATGTGGGGGCGGGTCTTATTCGGTCCTCACTTTTTTTAGAAAATCTCACCTAAGTCTCGTTTTCTGCAAAAAGTGTGGACTCGAAACGACCCTAACTCCACCTTACGGTTCATTCTTTCGAGCCATGCGAAAGAAAAGTGTTCTTAAAAAAGCCTGACGGAGGACTGGTCCGAGGCCGAGCTGAAAATTCAGTAGAATTTTACAGCGTGGTTTTTTAAGAATACTTTTCTGAAGCTAGGCGAAGAGATATTATTTTTTGGAGCTTAAAATCCGAGTTCGGAGTTGATAATCTCAAGCAAATCGGCCTGGACTTTCTCAAGTGACTGATTAGCATCAATAATTTTGTGGGGCACTGATTTGAAAAATTCTGCAAACCCCTCTTTCATTCTCTTATGAAATGCCAGCTCCCTCTCCTCAAAATGATTAATCTCCTCTGCGTCAGCAAACTTTCTTCGTAGCCCTGTTTCAATATCAACATCCAAATAAATATAGAGATCAGGTTTTAAATTTTCTAAATAGAATTCTCTCGTCTTCCAGAAAAAATCTTTGAGCTCCTTGGCCTCTTGTCCATAAATCTGATAGGCAAAAGTTGAGGAATCGAATCTGTCACAAATAACTGGTTTGCCAGAATCTAGTGCAGGTTGGATTGTATTTTGAATATGATCGGCGCGGGCGGCCCAAAACAATGCAAAATGCGTTTTGGCGCCCGCGCCTTTCGCATTCGGTGATTTCAAAATCACATTTCTAATTTCTTCGGCATAAGGAGAACCTCCTGGCTCCCGAGTAATGACAATTTTATCTCCCAAACTTCCTTTGAGCAGTTTAATCTGGGTACTTTTGCCTGCCCCTTCCCCGCCTTCGAGCACAATAAATTTTGGTTTGGCCATACCAGAAGTATATTGTATTATTCTTGCATATGAAACCACTAACAGAGCGAACACCTGATACTCAATACCAAGATCTCCTTAGAAAAATTCTTAAGGATGGTACAAGAATCCCAAGCCAGCAAGGTGTTGATGCACTGACCTTGATTGGACCCGGCTCAATGCATTTCAAGCTTGAGAATGGCTTCCCAATGATTACCGAACGAAATATGGACCCAAAGGTATCCGAAAGATTACCTGTCACCGTATGGCAACAAGCTATTGCTGAAATCTGTGCATTCATAAACGGTGCTCACACAGTTGAAGAATTAGAAAAATTTGGTTGCTTCTGGTGGAAATCGTGGGCCACTCCTGAAAAATGCGCCAAACGTGGACTTGTGGCTGGAGATTTAGGCCCCGGCTCATACGGCTCAGCTTTCCACGATTTCCCAACTTCTGAAGGAAATCCATTTAACCAATTCAAACACTTAGTTGAACAGATTATTGAAGAACCACAGCTTCGTACCCACTTCGTCTCCCCTTGGGTTCCTCAATACATCGGCCGAGGTAAAGGTAAACAACAGAAAGTTGTCGTTGCTCCATGTCACGGCTGGATTCACGTAAGAATTATTGAAGGAAAATTAACACTTCACATGATTCAGCGCTCAGGTGATGTACCTGTCGGCGTTCCATCAAACATGGTTCAGTATGCAGCACTCACTATGATGCTCGCCCATGTTACAAATACAATTCCTTACGAATACGTCCATACAATTTCAGATGCTCATATATATGTAGATCAAATTCCAGCAGTTGAAACAATGCTCGCTCGAGAAGCCAAAGTTTTTCCAACAATGACTCTGAACAAAGAAAAGAAAGACTTATTTGATTTTAGAAAGGAAGACTTCACGCTTTCCGATTACAATCCTCACCCAGGAATTAAAGCTATTCCTGTCGCAATCTAACATGTCTGATTTAAGCAACGATTTAGTTAGAGTTGGAAATGCTCGCTCCGATGCCCAGAGAAAAGTGATGGAGCAAATAGTGGTGGATGGTGTTTGCCCCTTTTGCCGAGAAAATTTAGATCGTTATCATAAAAACCCAATCCTCAAAGAGACTAAGTACTGGCTTTTTACAGATAACCAATGGCCATACAAAGGCACAAAGCATCAGGTTTTGGCTATTTATAAGACTCACATTGAACATATTAAGGATTTACCAGAGGAAGCCGGTGGTGAATTACTGAAAGTTTTTGGAGAAATTTCAAAAGAAAGAAATATGCCAGGAGGTGGGGTAGCTATTCGTTTTGGTAAAAATCCGTCACTAGGAAATTACGGCAGTTCCGTTAATCATATTCACGCCCACCTCATTGAACCCGACCTAGAACATCTAGAAGACGGCGCCTTTAAATTTAAATTTGGCGAGTCAAACGATAGAAAAAAATAATTTGACTTTATACTGACGATTGTTATCATAATGGTACAAATGGCTTCGGCCCTCCCCGAAAGGGGTCAAGAAAAAATCGCTCTATTTCAAATATGAGATAAGGCGATTTTTCATTTTCCTGAAATCACTGTTTCTAACCGAACCAATCTTATAACTTAACCTTTTACTATCAACCAGTCTAAGTTGAGACAGGATGGCATTAGTATACTTATTTTGGCTAAACTCAAAGTGAAAATAATACTTACTATTCCTAAACTTTTTAGTGGTCGGAATACCCCAACATACTTCGTTATTAAATTTTTTAATGATAATAATTGGTCTTAAGAAATTATTACCCTTTCCGTCTTCTTCAAAACCAATATTTGATCCAATTGACGCAAACCATACCTCTGCCTCATGAAAAAATGGCCTGATTTTATCTTTATTAAGATTACTCTTTTCTGCATGCCATTTCCAAAAATCTTTCTCCATGCAAACATGCTAGCACGACTTTTTTAAGATTAGTTTCTAAGGTCATTCATAAAAATTTCATATGGGAATTGGAAAATTGACTTATTCAGAATCATAAGTAGTATAGACCTCGAAAGATAGAGAACCCAAAAACATAGGAGAACCTTTACATGATTAAAATCAGTTTTGAACTCCCGGGTATTAAACCTGAGGATGTTTGGCAGTTGTTCAACGTCAGCAATTTCCGCTATTACCTTCTTAAGGTAAGGGATCTCTTGGAGGGTAAATGCCCATTTTGCCAAATTGACACCACGGTCAACAAAGTCCTGTTCGAGAACAGATCCTGGCTTGTTTGGAAAAATGATGTCGCACCAAGAAGTGGACAAAAATTCCAATTAATCGTGCCTAGCAAACGGCATATTACCGCCGTCCATGAAATGGATTACGAGGAGCTTGTCGATTTGAAACAAATACTCGACTGGATCCAAAAGGAGTTCAACATTCCAGGCGGAGTAATCGTCATCCGGTCAGGAGATGCCCAGTTCAACGCCAAGAGCGTGGATCACCTACATATTAACTATCAGGTACCAACCGGACTGGATCGGGTTGAAGTAACCATCGCCAAATCGCCAGAAGATCTGGAGAAAAAATTACCCATTCTCCAAGTTTTCGAAAAAATGCGGCTATCTGGCAAAACCAGAGAGATGACTGACGAAGAACTTATGGAGGGACTTCGGCCAGAAGAAAAAACTCTGGTGGAAACCAAATTAGGAAAACAGAAATAGTCTTTTAATTCGAATTGCCGGCGCGATGTAAAGCATCGCGCCGCTTTTTTATTCCACTTTTATTATCTCCACACCTTTGTCTTTGAGAATTCTTTCGCTATCTAGAACTCCATAGCCATTTTTATAAAACACTCTTTTGATTCCAGAATAGGCAATTAGTTTTCCGCATGGAGGGCAAGGAAAAGTGGTTACGTACAAATCAGCACCTTCAAGTGATATCCCTTTCCTAGCAGCTTCTGCTATTGCTCCGGCTTCAGAATGCATAAAGGTTGAAAGCTCAAGATGAACACCCTTTATGAAAATTATTTCTAGGATCTCCCTCGTACATTGAGGTCTGTTCGGTCGGCGTTCCCTTATTGTGAGTCTGAATAATTACTTTCCCATCCTTAACAACAACAGAGCCAATTCTCCTCCAAATATCAGAACTCTCCTCACCTTCTTTTCCCGCTTTTTCAATCATCTCTCTATCAAACTTTTCTTTTGAGACCTTTCTGTCTGGATTAATCTCAGTTTCCAAAACAGTATTGTGCTTATCCCATTTAAAGAAAATCGGGCTGTATTTAATTGGAATTCTTGCTAAATATTTCTCAACAATTGATTTCATTACATCCTCATTTGGCAAAATGATAGTTGGCTTTTCTTCAGCCAATTTTAAAAGAGATTTTTCATCTAGAATCGCAATTTTTTCAAACATTTTCCATGATTCAACGGCGGTTTTTATGAAATCAGGATCTAACTGGCGAATATCTTTAGTTAGGTGTGGAAATTGCGAAATAAGTTCTGGCCCAAGAATGCACAGTTCCTTAGCTTCTGGATTTGATTCAAAAAGTTTTTTATACCCCGCATGTAGGACAGGGATATAAGCGATAATAACTGTTCTCATTTAGTTATTTTTAAGATTGCTTAGAACCTCCTCAATCGTATTCATAATTTTTGGAGTTAGAGCCTTACCTAAACTTTTGGCAGTGCTAATCTGAAGCTTTCGGATTTTGGCACTTGTTGAAGTAGTCGCTTGAGGATCTAATACAACCACTTCCCGACAAAATTCTTTCAACTGTTTTATCTGCTTTTTGGTATATGTTTCGCGGGTAGCAATGAGAACATCTGGCTTAACTGTTTTTATCAAATTCCATTTCGGAGCTTTAAGTGGTTTCAAAACTACAATATCGACAGGGCGAAGATGAGCTACCATTTCAAGCCTTTCCGATTCTGGAACGACAGGTCTCTCTGGCCCTTTTCTCTCGCGGACTTTTTCATCACTATCAACTCCAACCACGAGAATATCTCCGTGACGTTTTGCATTTTCAAAATAACGTGCGTGACCAATATGAAGCATGTCGTAAGTACCTTGTGTTAAAACAATTTTAAGACCGAGCCCTTTGCAGTGCTCAATTAATTTCCCAAGTTTTTTGTAGTCCTCAATATGGCGTTCTTGAAAATTGGAACCTAAACTGAAAATTCCTCTATTGATTGAAATGTTGCCTTCGGTCATGTGTTAGAATTGAAATGTAATAAAGAAAGTATATAGGCGACCACCATGAAAATCAAACCAAAAATTTCAATAATAGCTGCTTTAGCCAAAAACCGAGTAATCGGGGGTGGCAATACCATGTTATGGCACATAAAAGAAGATTTTAAAAGATTTAAAGAGATAACTTCAGGTCATCCAGTAATCATGGGCAGGAAGACTTTTGAATCGATTGGGAGGCCTCTTCCAATGCGCACCAACATTGTAATAAGTCGTGATGCTAAACAGGTGGCAGATGGAGTGGTGATGGCGAGTTCGCTGGAAGAGGCCATTCTGAACGCCGCCGTCATAGACGAACACGAAGTGTTCATAATCGGCGGCGGCCAAATCTACAAAGAAGCCCTCCCTCTCGCCGACAAGCTATACCTAACGCTAGTTGATTTAGATGTAGCTGGTGATACCTATTTCCCCGACTGTTCCGAATTTTCAAAAATTACTTACAAAAAAGAAAGTCATGATGAAAATTACTCCTACACTTTTTTAGAATTGGAAAGGAATTGAAAAGCGTTTACGCTGTCAATAATAAGATAAAACAAAATGAGGCGCGGTTTTCTTTGAAAACCGCGCCTCCATTCTTACTACCCTCAATCCTGAAATACCAAATCGTTGATGAGCTGTCCGATAAACTCCTCGAATTTCTTTCGAGATTCATCGAAGGCAAAAGCCTTGGTCATCCAGGACTCACGCTTAAATTCAAGAAGTGCCCCGCCGATTTCTCGTCCATCAACCGTAAATTTCGATCCAGACGCCTGACCAAACCTTTGGCGCAAGAAATCATTTAACGGTTCCGACGAATCATCGTTGCGAGCAGCGATACGAACGTTGTCGTCGATAATAGCCCAGACCACTGCAAGCGAAACGGTATTGTCCCGAATCAGCATATCTGCAATCAGGGCGACGTCGTCACCGTCTGTTCGATCAACAGTCCCAATACCAGCGACCATTCGAGCCCCTTTCTGGCACTTGTTTTGAAGAGCCATCTGGAGGTGATCAAAGTAATCTTTGGAAAGTGACGGGTGCAAAAGCCTTTTCAGATCTTTGGGATCAGAACGCTTTACGACAAGTGCGTGGGCTGCGGCGTCCCTATCGGAACCATAGATTAAAGTGTCGGTATCGATTCGAATCCCAAGCGTCAGCATTACGGCCAAGACCGGACTGATTTTTTCAATTTCAAATCCCAGAGCTTGATAAAGCTCGACAATCATGGTCGACGTTGATCCGACATCATCCACCCAATAAAACTGATTATTACCAGCTGGTGGATCAGGCTCACGATGATGGTCAATAATCATTGATAGCACCGTGTTCTCTGGAAAAGCGATTCGCCGATCAGCAATTTTTGAGGAATCGACAAGTGCAACAGACTTACCAGAAAAATCGTACTTACTAAACGGAATCATCTGCAGATTGAAATAGTTGATGATTGCCCGATTTTGCGAATTAGCAACATCACCACCATAAACAATGTCGATGGCCGTGTGAGTTGAATGGGCCGAAAGCATTGCTATGATTTCCTTAAGCGACAGAGCCGCAGCGAGAGCATCAGGGTCAACCTGAGCGATAACAATTGCGATGCGACCGACAGACTGAACCGCTTCTTTAAATTTAGCCGCCAACTGAGTCATGTCAGATTTGGTTATGTTCATATTTTCGAGGTTCCTTTCAGGGCCACATTATCAGTTTGTGGAACAAAGTCAAAAGAAAAGAGGGCGGCCCTTTGGGCCGCCCTCTTTTCACAGAATTAATTTACTTAACCTCCACTCCCATTGATCGGCAAGTTCCTTCAATAATTAGCATAGCGGCCTCAAGACTTCCAGCATTTAAGTCAGGCATTTTCTTTTCGGCAATTTCTTTAATCTTTGCTTTGCTGATAGAACCGGCTTTTTTGATGATGTTAGTACCAGAACCTTTTTCAATACCGATAGCTTTCAAAATCAAAGCTGAGGCTGGTTCAATTTTATAGATAAGTTTATAGGTTCTGTCGTCATAAACCTCAACAATCGTAGGGACAGTTTCTCCAATTCGGCCCTTAGTCTCCTCATTGAAACGCTTAACGAATTCGCCGATATTAATACCAGCACCACCAAGAACGGGGCCTAGTTGCTGACCTGGAACGGCTTTACCGCCTGGAATCTGAAGTTTTAATTTTTTTAGTATTTGTTTAGCCATGGAGATGTAGAGAATACCTTAAATTCTTTTAACCTGCAAGAAATCAAGTTCAACTGGTGTTTCGCGACCGAACATTGAAACAAGAACTTTGACCTTACCGCGTTCATTATCAACCTCACTGACCTTGCCCTCAAGGTCTTTAAATGGCCCGTCAATAATGATTACAGCGTCATCAACATCAACATTGATGTTATGTTTAACAGTACCGGTATCTAATCGCTTGAATAGCTCTTCAACTTCTTTCTTGTCTAGTGGCACTGGGTAGACGCCTGATCCAACAAACCCAGTCACACGAGGAGTATTTCGGACGACATACCAAGAATCATCGGTAACAACCATATCTACAAGGATATAACCGGGATAAATTTTCTCTTCTTCCTCAACGCGCTTCCCTCCTTTAATTTTTATCTTCTTCTCGGTAGGAACAAGCACATTGAAAATTTTTCCTTCCATACCCAAGGATTCAATACGCTGTTTAAGATTTCGAGAAACGGCATTTTCATACCCAGCATAGGTGTGAATAGCGTACCAGTTTCTTTCGCTGTTTATTTGTTGTTTGGCCATAGTGTTTATTTAAAAATTAACCGAGAATGTGTTGAATAACGAGAGAGAATAGATAATCAAAAACTCCAAGAAAAGCAGCTACTACAATAGAAAGTAAAATGACAATGCTTGTGAAAGCAATTGCTTGGTTAGTAGTTGGCCATTTAACGTGCTTCATCTCTACTCTTGTTTCTTTAATATAATCTGCGATTCCCATGGAAATTTAGATAACTTAATAAAAAACCCCTCTCGGGGCTGTTACCCGATAGAATACTCTTCTCTATCTTAATGTCAACTTCGAAGAATAGTACTTTGTTGTCTCAAGAACTTCTCGCCGGTACTGGCTCGTCGCACATCTTTCGACTGCCAAAATACTATTTCTTCTTCGCCTTGCACGAAAGAATGAACCGTAAGGTGGAGTTAGGGTCGTGTCGTGTCCTTACTTTTTCGAGCGGGCGCAGAAAAAGAAAGGACCGACTAAGAGCCGCCGACTTAAGTGGAGAAATTTCGAGAGCCTACTGAATCATCTTTGCAGAGAGCAAAGACATAAGTTTGATAGCGCTAGTTTGAGCATCCTTGGCATTATTACTTGCAACGAAATTCTGCCAATCTGTCAAGATCTGTGGATCCCCTATCTGTCGAACATCATTCTCAAGTTTCACTCTGTCGTCAGAGGAAACTGGAGTCTGGGGGTTGAGGACGATCACAATAAATTCCTGTAGAAAGTGTGCAATCTGAATATTCTTTCCAGTATTATCGACAACAGGTGTTTGAACCTTCATGTTCTCGAAATATTGAGCTGTAAAGAAAAGGTTTCCAGCAAGAAGCACGATCATTAGGAAGTTTGAGAACAATCGTGTTTTATCTAGTACACCTGATTCGATTTTAAACATTTTTTTAAATTAAATTACTTGATAATTACTAATATATTGTTTGAGTAGTGGGTTAAGACATTCTCACCATTTAAACAATTTTACCACTGAATTAAGCCAATTCAAAACGCTTGTTATCCCCACCGACGGAGCCGGTGTTGGTTTAACTATAACCTTTGGTGGCAAAACTACATTGATGGCAACGGTAAGCGGTGAAGCATTGGATGTGAGGTAATATGTTCCAGCCACATTTGGAGAGACAATTGTTGCAGTGACCTCTGATTTAGGACCAGTTTTAACAGGAACGAATGATACTTTTGCATTATGAAATGAAGCAGTAATCTTCGAGCTATTTTGAGGAATGATAGACACTCCTAGTGTGGTACCTGGAGAAACGGTTACTGACTCTACTAACTGATACTTTTTATTGGCAACAAGGCTCGTAATAACCGCCTTATCTCCCGCTGTGACCATGAACAATCCTGGAGGCAATGTGGTTATGGTTTTTGGAAGCTTAACTGGATTGATTTGAAGAACGGCTAAGCTTTGAGCATTACTAATTCCGAGAGTCGCGATGAATTTTGAAAGTGAAATATCTTTGACAAGTGCTGCTCCCAGAGGATTTGGAATTGGTGCAAAAAGATACGAAGACACTAATGGTAAGAAGTTGAAGGAGGTTGGAGTGGAACCGAAGGTTGGTAAAGCTTTGAGGTGAAGTGGGGTCAGGATATTAACTGGAAGGGTTACGACTGGTAGAGAGCCACCACCAAAGGTAGTAGAAGGAGTGAGTGAAATGGAGCCACCACCGCCACCATAAGAAATTGGAGATGATGGAGAGCTAGGAGATGATGGCGCAGGAGCTGCTCCTGGATCATCACTAGAGCCGTTACTTCCACCCACGTCTACATGTCCACCACCAGAAGAACCAGCCTGTCCTGCCGAAGAATTGCCTGGGCAACCGGAATTTGATCCATTACCTGCAAGCACGGAGACTATGTTATATGAGGAATGGAAAGTGTTGACTGTCCCAGCATTACCACCATTTCCACACGAAGTACTGTTACCTCCATTTACAGAAAGTGTTGTTGACGCAGTAAAGCCTCTAGTGTTGACGTTAACAATGGATATAGAACCACCATTGCCACCGTCTGCACTTCCATTTCCACCATCAGCAAGAATGTTTGCATTTAATGTTGAAGTGGCAAATGAGACAACTCCTCCATTACCTCCCGCACCACTTGGGTTATCCGTACCATCTGCGTTTGCTGCGTATGCAAATCCTGCAAATCTAATGTTATTTATAGTAAGGTTTGTAAAAGCATTATAAGTGCCATCTTGTGAAGGCGTCGATGTGGCAAGAACAGCAATTGAAGATGAACTATTTGAGCTAGTTCTCACTGTCATATTCGCACCATTGATAGTTACACCATTGGCACGGACAATGAAACAAGTGTCATATTTGTAATTGAAGAAATAATTTTGAGCATCCGTAGATGTATCGAGGGTATATGTCCCATTTTCTGTATCAAGAACTCCGCAAGATGAAATAATACCTGGAGCTAATGGACGAAGAATTACACCGCCATTTTGTTCAACCAATGTTGTCGTAGTATTTGCATTTCTTCCAAATATATCGATTAGATTTCTAAAGAGTAACTTAACTAGTGTATTATCTGCGACAATCGTCCAAGCCGAATCAACAAAAGATCTGAGTAAATTAACCTGCGGAGCTAAATTCGTATATAGACGAGTCTTTACTCCAGAAACAGAGCCATTAATAGATTGGTAAAAATTTTCCGAAAGATCACCGACGAAAGTGGCAATAGTGGATGTACCGATATTGTAGGAACTATTATTAAAAGTGGCTTGCCCTACACTACCAGTGTTGTTGCTATTATCATTAAATGTAGCAACACCAACTGACCCAGAATTCGTGGAAGTTCCATTAAAAATCGCATTTGTGGTTGTGCCAGTATTATTACTTTCATCACCAAAAACAGCTGATTGAAGGGTATTTTGATTATAACTAGAATCGTAAAAATTTGGAGTATTTACAGCGCTACCGTTTGATGAATTATAACTGTGACCATAAAAATTCAACGTTCCCGATACATTGGAGACATCGTTATGTGAGGTGTCATAAAAGTTAATGATGATATTAGGATCAAGGGTACCCGTCCCTTTGACACTTGAAAGTGAAAGATTATTGTAAAGGTTAATTGTTCCTTGAATATTACCGACACTGTGTCCGTTGTAAAAGTTTGTGACTGTGTTTGGGCCAGTGAGATTTGTAAGATCTACGGCAATATCACCAGTATTTGGTGTAGATGTTGCGACATAGATAGTAGCTAAAATGGTATTAGGGGTACTAGTTGGAGTTCCACCTAAATAAACCGTATCTTGAGTCTGCGGAGTACTTGATGCTGTGTCTGGAACTGTACTAGTAGCACTACCGCTCTTCCAATACCAGTTGGATGGATTACTCCATAACGAATCTGATGTAGGATCAAAATAATATGGTTGCAGTAAGTTAATCGTGCCACAAGTACCACCTGTTATACTACTTGCTTCATAAAAATTACAGGTATCAGCCGATCCAGATTGCATTTGAGAAGTGCTATAAAATTTAGCCGTACCATGAATAGTTCCAGTATTAAAACTATTACCATTAAATATCCAAATGTTGCCAGTACCCCCGTCATTCAGTGTCCACGATGAACCATTTGGAACAGTGATATTGGAGTTGTTTATTAAAACAGTACCACTTTGGCCAGAACCAGACCCGCTTGCAGAAACAGCACCGATAATTGTAGCATTCGTAACAGTGAGAGAACCCCCATTTCCGTTTCCACTACTATTTGCATTCGTGCTGATTCCATTACTAAAATTATTCAATGAAATATTTTCTACAGTAACTGAATGTCCGTCTGCACCAGAATCAATCCCCTCTGCATCTACACCATAATCACTTCCATTACCTGTGACAGTGTGAATTGTTGTGTTATCAATAGGGTCAAGGCCATTGATGATTACGTTGTCGGTGAGGACAGTAAAACATGCGGTCGAAGTAGAATTATCAGTGATGTCAGAACCTAGAGTATATGTTCCGGGGTATACAATCGTCCCGCAAGATGTCACTGGAGTGCTTGTTGCAAGTGGTGGCACCCAATCAACAACGACCTTATTAGTGCTCGTGCCAAATATAATATTTCCAATATTTTCACCGTATGCGTAGCCACTGAAAACTCCAGTGCTCGTAGAAAAGGTTACATTTGAGAAATCAATCCAACCGACATTTTCTCCCCAAGCATATCCACCAAGTACCCCCGCATAATTATCATTGGTGACAGCGTAATTATTGGATGCACAAGAATCAGTATTTTTACAGTTCAAAGAAATAAAGCCAATATTTTCACCGTAAGCGTAGCCACTAAGAGTCGTGGAAGCATAGTCTACATTTACATTTGAGAAATCTATCCAACCGACATTTTCTCCCCATGCATAATGATACTCTGAATCAATAGGTGCTGTTGACGTTGATGCAAATACACCCGTAGTTTGTAAAACAATTGCACAAGCAAATAACACAAAAAAAATGACGAAAATAAAACTTCCGTTAAATAATTTTTTATTTCCAGAGAAATTTTTGTCCATTTATATTATAGATTTTAACACAGATACCATATTTTACTACTCCAAATATGTGGGAAAGTGTAAATTCGATTATTGATCTGTACTTGAAGCTGAGGCATCACTTGAATTAGTGCTATCAGTGGTACTTGCTCCACCAGTGACAGCATTAACAACGCTCTGAACTGTATTTGAAATGGTATTAATCACTGTATCTACAATTGAAGTTGTTGTCGCTGTAGTGCTTGCATCTGCTTGCTGATTCGAATCTGTATAATTTGTTGAAGTAGATGTTACGTCAACCGTAGTTGAAGTTCCTATAGATGTGCCACTAAACACACCTGCTACTACATTATTTACAATCCCTTGAAGGGTATCTAGGATCGTTGATGAAGCATCTGAATTGGTAGATGAGGCTTGCTCATTCAAATTTTGCGTATCAGAATTTGTTTGAGTCGAAGTGGCATCAGTAGGAGAAGGCTTTAAAGATTCTTCAGAAAGAGCATTACTTGGTGTCTTATTGTCGGCAATATCAATAGCAATAATTGAAGAACCACTAACATCTCCTTTCACAGTAAGAGTGTCTGTGACTTGAATATTAGAAAAAGAAGAAGGTTTTGCCCAAAAACCTAAAAAACCCGTAACAACATCGGCGTTATCTGCATCTACGCTGTAAGTAGCATTGTTTCTTGTGACCACTGTAAGCGTTGTGCCATTAATTCCTGTAACTACTCCAACAATGGGACGTGATGTTTTATCTGCAGCTTTTGCAACTAAAGAAGACCCAGCAAATCCCACAAAAGAGATTACCACTGCGATCGTTATTAAAAATACTATTGGCTTTTTTTTCATAAATTTAATTTTATTTATAATAAAATGTTTTACTCTGGTCTTAGATTGATTATTTTTTTAAACTAGCACTATTATATTTATCATCAAAAACGATTCTCTCCTTTAATTTTAACATATGTTCTTTATAGAGAGCAACACGTAAGTTGTGACTACTGGCATGACTAAAATGTCCGTAATATGAATTAATCATAGGTAAAATTTGCTCAACTTGATCGCGCAACAAACTCTCTTTGTGCGATATTTTATATAATTTGTTTTTAAACCTACTAACAACTTTTTGCCTTATTACACTATGTGTTGGCTTTATAAAATATCCCAAATAATCTATACCCAAGGAAACTGACTGAAGACAAATCTTATGGGGATGGATTTTAAGATTGAGACGCTGACGTATAAAATCATCAATCGGTTTTATTGACGAGCGTAACTTTTCCTTGTCGTCGGAAACAATAACAAAATCGTCAACGTAGCGAAGATATTTACTGAAGCCAAGTTTTTTTGTAATGAATTGATCAAGTTCATTAAGATAAACATTAGCAAAAAATTGACTAGTCAAATTTCCGATAGGTAATCCTCGTCCCCCCGAATAAAACAGTGACTTATTCGGGGGAATGAGTTTTTGTAAAGCTGGATTTCCTTTATAAATAAAGTTTAGTGTCGGATCATTAAAAATGATCTCCTTCAAAAGCCAAAACACCTCTTGTAACCACACGTCGTCGTGATTGGAATTAAACACATAACCTGAAACTTTTTTTAATAATTTGTCCTCTAAAATTTTAAATAAAATACTTCTATCTATAGAACGAAAAAAACTCTGGACATCAAGCTTAAGATAAAATCCTCCACCCGTCTCACTTTTGATCTCCTTAATATATTTACTAAGACGAGACACAGCAGAATGGGTTCCCTTACCCCGTCGATTAGCATATGAATCAGCAATCAAATCAACATCAATCATTTCATATAGCTCTCTATACAAAAGATGGTGAACGATCCTGTCTCGAAAATCCGCAGCAAATATTTCTCGTGGCGTAGGAACTGTAACAATAAAACAGATATGCCGAGAAATTTTATAACGGCGAGATTTTAGATCATACAAAAGTTTTACAAGATTTTTCTCACGATTAAGCTCAAATTTCAGGGCATTAACTGTATTCTTTTTACGCTTCCGGCAATCTTCATAGGCATTCCATATTTTTTCTAATGTAAAAATAGTACTCATAGATTATTCAAAATAAGCCGAGGGTAGGAGCAGGAATGCTAGCGGACGCATCGAGCAAGGTTGTTGTTGTTCTTGTTGTTGTTGTTCAGACTACCATTGTTGGTGTTGACGTTCCAAGCGTTGTTGTTGTTGGGTGCATACTCAGTACTCGACCAATAGTTGTCGTTGGGAGAAGTATGACACATTAATGAAGTCTCTGACTTTCCGTGACCTTCAGGTACATTTATTCTCCACCTTCTCAAACAATTGTCTGGAAAAGTGAAGAGCAGAGACTGAATTCCTTATTCCACACTTTTCAATCTAAGATTAAAAACTCCGGGAAGATTTTCTCCAACCCTCGGCTTGTTTTGAAAGATCTGCTAATTTTTCGACCAAAAACAAATACCCTTTCTTATTCCCCCACTGTTCAAGCTCTTCAGCTATCCGAGAATGTAGTATAAGAAGCTCTATTTTTTCGGAAAGCTTTGCTAGCACTATTGCCCTTTGAGACATATCCCGACAATTGTTCGCTTCAATAATTAACCGAATTATGTCAACGTTGTATTCAATCAACCGTCCGCCAAGAAAATATTTATACTGCTTGGCAAACTTCGGTACCCTCATATTGAGTTCTTTCAGAAAGACAAAGGCTGCATTATATATTGGTAAATGAAGGTACTGTGACATATTGATTAAGTCCCATCAGCCACCGCGCACAGGTTTGTGCGCGGAAGAAGAAAAGAATCAAAGAATGCAGGAATTCTAGCGGACGCATCGAGCAAGGGCGTAGCCGTTCTCGTTGTAGACGTCCAGACTACCACCGACGGTGCCGACGACCCAAGCGTAGAAGTTGCTGGGTGCATACTCAGTACTCGACCAATAGTAGGCGTTGGGAGTGTTCGGCAACGCGGTCGCAACACCGTATGTATTATATGCATCGTTACTGTAATCTAACACCGACTCCCATTCTTTAATCGTGGGTAGTCTCCAAATATTCTGAGGTGTACCATCCACAGTTACACCATCGGCATCAAGATACTGACAGTACTCCACGGCTTGTATTGGTCCACAACCTTGGTTTCCATCCCAGCAGAGATATTGTCCCGCATCAGTATTTTCCCAAATAAGGCCAGTGTTCTGATCAAGATAGCCATTGTCTGGCTGACCGTCGGAAACAAACGGACCTATAGAATTTGGATTAGAAGTTGTACTTGGTACATGGTAAGCATTCACAATATCTGTTAGTGTGTGAAATGTTGATGTTGCTGATCCGGGAGTTGTGAAATTTGTAGAAGGCGTAGTAGTGCCAGTAGTAACAAGGGTATAAATATCATCTAAGGTGTACATGGTTTTAGATGGGGTGCCAGATGGGGGGATGAGAGAACCAGCAAAAGAAACCCCCCATATTGTTCCCGAAACAATAACAACTGCCAAGATAACCCGAAGTGTCTCCATAAAAAAACTTCTTTTTTTAAGGATGATTTTTTCAACGATAACGACCTCTGGTTCTTTTTTTGAACTAAGATTGAGAATATGTTTCATTTATCTTTAATAATATCATAGATTACAGGAAGAAAAATTGTATACCCATAATTTCTGGGGATAATTAAAAATAGGAAAAAATTAATTAATCTCATAAACAAGAGTAACGTTCGAGGTAGTTTCACTCTGGCCCTGTGGAATTTGAGCAGATGGCACCGATGCTACCGCCATACCAACATTTTTAGCGTACATGATAGGATATGGCGTATTTCCACTTTCAGAGAAACTAACCAATCTTCCCAATTGAACTCCTAATTGATTTGCCAAAGTATTTGCTTTTGATTTTGCCTGATTGATTGCTGACTGTCTTGCCTGGTTATTCAAATCATCTTGGTTACTAACCGAAAAAGAAAGACTGCTAATATCGGTCGCTCCATATGTACCGACTCCGGCAAGTACTGTCCCTGCCTTAGTTAAGTCTTCTACTTTAACTGAAATAGTTTCAGAAACTTCATAACCAACGATGACCGGATTGGAAGGTGGGCAACTTATTACTATATTTCCAATCAGATTCCCACTCATTAATGGTGTTGGAGGACAGGCGACTGATTGATTTTGATATTGTGGATTAGCACTATAATCTTCCGTGGTAATATCTTTGTCGGCGACATCTTGACTCTTCAAGTATGAAAGAATTTTTGAAACGGTAGTATCAACTTTAGTCTGGGCATCAGCTACCGTATCGGAAGTCTCATCAACCGCAAAAGAAAAAGTGGCGATGTCTGGCTTAGCGTAGACATCTCCTTCTCCACTTACAGAAATTGTATTCTGTGGAACAATACCCTCGCCAATTGTATTGATAGTTTTCAAAGACTCCACTGTCTGGACTAAAAGAAATACTGCAAGAAGTATTAAAGCAATTGAACTAGTAAAAAATAAACCCTTTTTATCAG
Organism: uncultured bacterium; assembly: GCA_963839205.1. Classification (GTDB taxonomy): domain Bacteria; phylum Patescibacteriota; class Minisyncoccia; order Phycocordibacterales; family CAWITU01; genus CAWITU01. The sequence goes on along the minus strand of CAWITU010000002.1, from coordinate 114,493 downwards.
ATAAATATTCTTTCATATTTTTATTAATATATTGATACGCCAAAAATCAATTAACCCTGTGACAAGCCGACGAGGGAATCCGCTAGGCGGCATTATAACACCTTACTGGCAGGAAGCGACAGCAGTATAGCCACCAGTTGCCTTCTTAGTTCCGAGCCCAGAATAGCCGCTACTATCAACACAAAAATATTTTCCTGAAAATGTGGTAAGAGTGGTGGAAACAGCCCAAGAGGTAGCAGCCGTACCGCCAGCTGGTGGTTCTCCGGCTGCGCAAGTTACGGCTGTTGTAGAAGCTTCATTTAAATTAACTGCACTTATAAGACCCGCCAAACCACCACTGGTAGAGGAGGCCGCAAACATACTTGAGCCGGATGTTGGACACACAGCAACACCAACCAAACCAGTCGCACCATATGAATTAGGTGCTACTGTATTTGTGATGTAATAAACTTCTGCTTGAGTTTTTATTTGATCCATTTCTGATTGAGCCGCCCCATCATTCCCCTTGCTTCTTGAAGTGCCCAAAGCCGCTAATATGATTCCAGCCAAAATACCAATGATAGCGATAACGACTAGGAGTTCGATAAGGGTAAAACCTTTATTAGTTCTTAAAGACATACAAAAAATTATATCACATTTGTCTCTGATATGCGGAAATTAAATTCTCAAATAAGGCAGCGACAGTCATAGCACCAACGCCACCGGGAACAGGAGTGATGGCTTTAACAATTTTACTGACTTTATCGAAATCGACGTCGCCGACTAATTTTTTCTTGCTAGAGATTTCTTCTTTGAGACCCTTTCCTGCCCCGCGAAGCTGGAGCGTTGTGGGGTTTATTAGATTAATGCCGACATCAATAACGGTCTGGCCCTTCCGGAAGTAGGAAGGGCCGAAAAAGAGCGGGCGGCCGACGGCGACGACGACGCCGTCGGCCTCTTTCGCCATTTTCTTCAAATCATTTGGTTTTGTCATATGATGGGCCACCGTAACTGTTGCATTTCTATTAAGTAGAACAAGTGCAGTTGGCTTCCCTACCAACATTGATCTTCCGATTACTAAAAATTTCTTTCCTGAAATTGGAATCTTGTATTCCTCTAGCAAATTTATGATTCCTTTGGCAGTTGCTGGAACAAAAGCGTCTTTTTCATTTCCAGCACAAATCATTTTCATATTTAGTGAATGCAAACCGTCAACATCTTTAATCGGATCAATTGATTCAATAATATTATTCACATTTAATCCTTTTGATATCGGCAATTGAATTATAATTCCATGAACTCCTTTATCTTTATTAAGAATTCTAATTTTTTTAATCAATTCTCCCTCAGAAACATTAACTGGAAATACAATATGCTTAACAGTGGCACCAATTTTTAAGCCAAAAATATTCTTTTGGTTTATATAGGCAGTGGATTCTGGAAGATTTCCAACTTGGATAATTGCAAGAGTTGGTGCCTTCTTAAATGTCGAAATTTGCTCCATAAGTCGAAGCGCGTATTTATCCCGAAGAATTTTGCCGGAAAGAATTTTTGCCATATAACTAAACTAAACTTTAATTACACCTTTGTCAAAATATCCTTTTCAAGTAGAAGTAAGAGTCCACGTCTAATAAAAATCGGTACTTGAATGATTAGAACAAAAAAAGTCACCCAAAATACACCGATGGCATATCCAGCCAAAACATCACTCATCCAATGAGTATCAAGATAAACTCGACTAGCTCCAACAAGTAATGCAAATAAAATTGAACCAATAACCAAAACATATTTGCCCCAGACAGATTTAATATCATTCCAAAAACAGTAAATAACAAACGTGGCAAATACACTCACAATAACTGCGTGACCACTCGGAAAGCTATTTAAATGTGGTTGGAATTAAAGATGGCGATGGGCGTGCAATACTGTGTGACATATTTAATTAAAACTTCAAAGATTAATGCGGACGCAGAACCAAAAAACAAAATTAGGCTTTGCCAATATCTTTTTATTAATCAAAAGAAATAGAACTAAAACCAATAAAAGCGTTATTACTACTATCGGATTACCAAATGTACTAAAAAAAACAGCTAATCTAATTCCAATTGGATTCCATAAACATTGGAATGAAAGAATAAATTGCATGATCAAAATGGGTGATTGCCCCACTCTCAGAAACGCTGTCTGATATAAGTCCAAATGAAATAATAGAGATAATGTTAACGAACCAATGTATAAATATGATATTTTTTGAAATACATGATGTTGTTTATTAAGGAAACGATAACCATAAAATATCACCACGGATAAAACAACCGCCAATATTAAAAAATAATTTATATATTTTGCAGCGACCACATATATCCTTGGCCAAAAATGTAACCGGCAATAACGTGAAGTAGAACCCATGAAAAGCCGTAAAGAAATCAAATAAGTAAGAAAAGAAATAAGGGCTACCCAGACGAACCACAGAGAAATGGTGAGAGTGATCTTGTAATGTAATTAAATCGACCAACAATAATAGATTTACCACGATGCTCGTGAATCATTTTTTTCATAGTATCTATCTTTTCCTCCTCTCTAAAAATTATTTTTCCATATTTGCAATAAGACTGTGACCATATTTATTCCCCAAAAAATAACCGAAGAATATCACCACCAAATGCTCCCGAGCGTTGAAATTTACAAACCGCTATAAAATCTAAGACCAGAAATTTTTATAAGTACACCTGCCAAAAGACAGCTGATTCCTCCTGGACTAAAAAAACCAAAAATTGGGAATCCTTCTGCGAAAGAAAGAATTAAAATAATAGTATAGAGCCAGGGTGACCCCAAATCACTTAGTCCCAAAATAAATTGTCCAATAAGTCTAGTCATAAAAGTTTATTCATCATATCACAAAGACTTTTTAAAAAATAAAATGAAGATGTATACTGTGAGCCTATGAGATTACCTGGACATATTGTACTTGGAGGAGTAGCGGCAGTTGCCTTATTACCTTTTTGGGGAATACCGCAAAGCTTACTTTTCTGGGCATCTGCTGTACTAATAGACTGCGATCATTATTTGGACTATCTTTGGAAAACTAAAGGCAAAGATTGGAGTCCACGAAGAATGTTTAGATATTATGACGCCATGATGAAAAGTGAACCAGATCGGCGCAATCTTGGATTTAGCTTGATGCATACTGCTGAAATGTTTATCTTGGTGTATCTACTGGCTTTATTTGTCAGTTATTGGTTTTTTATGACCATCCTTGCGGGTATGCTTTTTCATCTACTAACAGACATGGTCTGGCTTGGGTCTAAAAATTCTTTTTTCATTAGAGCTTATTCAATCGCTGAATACCATGTACGAAAAAGAAACAAATTAAGAAATGGGATAGATGTTCAGGAATTTTTTAACGAGATGTTTGATAAATCAAATAAGTTCTAGTGTAGAACAATCAAACTCAAGGCACCAAACAAGACACAATAAATAGCAAATGGGGTAAGAGTTTTTGTTTTGAAATATTTGGAAAGAAAACGGGTAGAGAAATAGGCGGCGGCCGCTGAAAATATGGCCCCAACGATTGATGGACCAACTAATGCCATATTTGGGTGAAGAACCACGTGAGGTAATTTAAGAAGAGCGGCCGCCAAAATAATTGGGGTAGCTAAAAAGAAAGAAAATCTGGCTGCCGATTCATGGGACAACCCTTCTGCAAGCCCGGCTGATATTGTAGAACCAGTTCTCGAAAATCCTGGAATAAGGGCTAAACATTGGGCAATACCAGTTAAAATTGCTTGAAACCAAGTCATTTCAATAACACTTTTTTCATTTCCTTCGTCTCAAAAATTCTGCCCCAAAAAGCATTAGCCCATTTAAAATCAAAACTGCTGACACCAAAACTGGCGAAGCAAATAAACCCTTGAATTTTTTTCTGAAAAACTAGACCAACTAAACCTGCTGGGATTGTACCCACGATAATAAGCCAAGCCATTTTGGCCGAACAATCACTCCCAATATTGAATTTAAAAATTGATCGGAAAAAACCAACAACAATATGAACCCACTCTTTCCAGAAAAAAGTGAGAAGAGCAACTGCTGTTGCAAGATGAGTTAGAACAATAAAAATTAAAAAAGAATCAGAGGATTGATCAATATTCCAATGTAATAGCGATGGCAAAATTACACTATGCCCGAGACTAGAAACTGGAAAAAGTTCAGTTAATCCCTGAAGGAGTCCCAGAATAATTGCTTGTATGTAGGTAATCATAAAATAAATTGTATCACGAAAATGCTTAGACTATTTGGTCAGTATAAACATAACTTTCTCCAATTTTTTTCAAAATTTGACATGGTTCTTCATCTAATGAAAGGTCTTTTTCTTTTAGATTAATTAAAGCCACTTTTTTAGATTCACCGGACACAAAAGCATAAGCAACGGTGACTCTAGATAATACATGTGGAGTTAAAGTAATTCTCACAAATTTGTCAGATTTAAAACCTTCAGCTGATTTAAGTGTGCCTACTACTGGAGAATGAGGAATAATTCCGGCGATATGACCGTCATGGCCGACGCCGAATTGCCCGATAATGGCGTCGGCATTTTGAAATCTTTCTTCAGCATTCTCGCCAAACTTTTTTACAGTTTCTTCAAATGATAAGCCCGAAAGCGTTGGAACAGGATTAACAAAATCAAAATTAAATCCGTGATCTATTAATTGTTGCCAATTTGAATCGGCGTGACCAACATGACCATAGCGCTCATCGGTCAACATAACTGATAAATGTTTTTTTAGATGTTCTCTATCAATATCCACTATCAAATGGCTAAGAATCTCAACTGAAATAGGAATATTTGATCCACCAGGAACCAGCCAGAGAACCCTCTTTCCATCTTTTACTAAATCTCGAATTTTACTAACTACAGCAACGACACCGATTTTAGGATCACTAACAGTTACGAATTTCATACACGTATGGCTCTATTTATTTTATTTAGACTAAAGAATCGGATGGCTTCAAAGGCTCCAAAGAATACTCCCGTGTACATAAGATCACCAACTAGAGAATCTTTAAAGAAAGGAATACCCATTACATATGATTGCGTGAGGCCTACAAACGAGTGAACGTACATCGTTCCAAATTCCCAGACAGCAAAATTTGTCACTAAGAAGAAAATTAAAGATGCTCCACAAGTGCTTAGAAAAATAGTCGCAACTGTTTTGTTTTTTTGAATAAATAGTCCAATTAGAGCTCCTAAAATAAAACTTCCATATACAGCGAGCATAACTCTCCAATCGTAAAAACCAATAAAGAAATCCGAAACACCCATAATCAAGATTGAAATTGCAAATGAATAGTAGAAGCCTAAATAAGTTGTCGAAAAGAGAGCGATTGCGAGCATTGGTGTCATATTCCAAAGATGAGGCAAGAGTCTACATGCTACTCCGATGACAACTAGTGCTGAAGCGATGAGCAATGATGATTTGCGTGACATAAATATGATATTAATTTTTAAAAGGAAAATATTTTCCCAAAAATATGTGATGACATGACGATAATATCTTACCCCACCACAAACCAATTTGCTCCCCAACCCTGACTTCGCTCCAATATCAGCGGTAAAATCAGTGTTATTTATTTCTTTCACTTTCTGAATTGGCGACGTTGCGAACTGGTTGATTTTGATTTTTAAGTAAGCAATCCGCTTAGTAAGGATAATATGTTTAGTTATTTTTGTATACACAGGAATGACCGAAATTGTTGTGGTACTAGTGTACTCAATTGTGCCTGAATTTGTGGATTTTGGACTATAGGAGTACTTGTCGCCTGATTCACATAAAATCTGGGTGGTGGCTGGCACTTGTCCTCCATTATTAGAAGTTGTGTAGCTTGGCTCAGGAAATGAAGTCAAAATTGATGCCCAGGTTTTGTTGGAAGCCGCCGGAATTGCATAGGCTGTTGACCATATCCTTGTATATATTGGAGTAGAAGTACTATCAATCCCCCCATCGTTTTGCTGATTGTTATAAAGATAATCTTGCGGGTCATTGCTACCCTTAAGCCAATTTGTATCTTGATTCATTCAAGGAAGCAATGGCTTGAAGAGACCCAGCTCGTAGAATCCACTGAACCGAATCCTCCATCAGCTTGCTGATTTTCTACTAGATACTGACGAGCGTTATTAATTGACTGACTTACTCCACTTATTGAAGGTGTTAAGAGAAATGCCTGAATTGCTGCCGCTGTGAGATCTACACTTTCTGCCCATGAACCGTCTAAATTTTGCTCCGAAATAATATAGGCAATCGTTTTTTGAATTATAGGATCATTGGAAGAATATCCTGCTTTCATGAGTGGAAAAATTGCAAAGATATCATTATTCACCAAAGTTGGATCTCCTATTTTAGTCCCGTCATATGCCGAGATAATTGGCTGAATATAATTAACTGAAGTTCCTGTGTATGGATTAATACCGAGAGCTTCGAGTGCCATGGCATCTCTTTCATAATCTGTGACGCTCTCTTCAACATTTGGTTCAATTTTATGAAAACTTACAATTTTATCTCTGACTATTACTATCTGGTAACGAAGCGAGGGCAATCGCAACCCAGTCTGTATACATACTTCCCCCAAATGACCCGTCACTGCTTTGATTTGAAGAAATAAATTGTAAAGCCTTATTCAAATCAAATGCGTTATGAATTATTCACCACCACTTCCCCCTCCACCACCTGATATTACAACTGGAGGAGGCGTTGTTGTAGTTGTCGAGTCCGTCAGTTGAAGAAGCGGTAGAAGTCGAAACAGTAAGAGCGGTCGGATAAAAACCTCGTCAGAAAGTCCAATATTATAAATCCCTGGATTGGTTAGAAGAAGTTCTGCTGTACCACCAGCATCACTTGTAGAGGTCGCAATAATAAATGGATTCCACTGGTCATTCGGATTTGGTTGCGTGGCATCTACAATTTCTCCAGCAAGAGGTATCCATGAATTATTAGTGTAATCATATTTTTGAACAGTGACCGTGGCAGGAGTAACAGTGTCAGTGCTAGTAGCTGAAACGGAAAACTGTCTCTGATTACCATAGTAAAAATAAATATTGTCATTTCCTGTGGCTATATACTGATCAGAGCCTTCAGACGGATTAGATCCATTAACTGCGTATTGCCAATTTGCGCAAGCATGAATCGTAGAAGAGGCCTGTATATCTAGGCAATTTATATAAAACTCACCAAATGAAGAATAGTATTGTAAGTCACTGATTGAGAAAGCATTTGATGACGAAGCTTGGACCAGTGACAATAGATATAAGGCACTGTTAGAGGAAATTGGATGAGCAACCCCACTCGAATCATCGAGAGTGGTAGTTGTAGCCACTGGTAAAGCAACATTTCCATCAAATACCAGTAGTATCTTGATACCGAACATCAAGATGAACAGTTCCCAAATTAGTTGCAACTGTCGTTGTCGATACCCCAGAGTCAGTCGAGGAGGCAATATCTGTAGTTGATGTCGAAGTGATGGTGTTATCAGTAGTTGTAGCATCAGTAGATGAAGCATCAATAATATCTGTTGTTGAAGTCGACGTGTCATCAGCAAATGCACAATGAAATGTTGGTAAAAAAATTACGAGGCAGATAACAATGACTAAAGTTTTTTTCATATTCGACATATTATTTTTCATATCTCCACTCGACATTATCATTTTGGGAAAGCACATAATCCGAAGCGCCGACTGTTTGAGTACTTTCCATTAACATAAAAGAGTCCAATACATATTGTTTGAATTTTTTATTCCATTAATTTCTTGAACAAAATAACCAAGACCAGAATAATATGTTGAAACAAAACTAAATGGAGTTGTGGAAGCTAAAATATTCATCGCATCGTAGACAGTTGAACCGCTCGGCACTTCGACAGTATGGGTCGAAGTGCCGACAATAAAATTAATTTCGATTGAAGGGCTGATTTTTTTAACTGAAGTCGTGGTCGCAACCTTTGATACACTAACTTGTGGTGACACAACTTCATCTATTTGATTACTACTAGGTGGAACCGTAGAAATTGAACTATTTTCTGGGAGACGAATGTAAAAATCCAACAATAAAAATAAGGGTGATTATAAAAATCGTGCCTGTTTACAAAGATTTTATAAAATATTCTTTTTTTCTTCATAAATATTTTTTAGACAAATAAAAAACTCTGCGAAGCAGAGCTTGAATTCCTTATATAAGTACCAACTTATATCCTGCTCGGGAATAATGTCACTAGATGACCGGACTTGTCCCCAAATGGGGCATTACCGTTGCGGCACAGTGGAGGGATTGAACCTCACTTCCAATCCTTATTTAAGGGACTCCGAGTTTTTCACTCGACAAATGACAATAAAACCATTGTAGACCTTATCGCCACGCTTGCAATATTGACAAACATTTTTTAACTTGGAGAAGAGCAATAGACACAGTTTTTTCTTTTCGTTTAAGGAATTTGTTTTGATATACTTGTCACATAAATTAACAGCTAATTGTAGAAATTATCCATGCCATCAAAAAAGAAGATTGCCCCAAGCGTTACGGTCGTTAAGAACATTCTAAAAAGAGATGGGACAATCGTTCCTTTTGATATGCAGAAGGTTATCAATGCAATTCGTAAAGCGATGATTGCCGCTAATGAAGGATCCATCAAAGAAGCGGAGCTTGTAGCAAATAAAGTTTATGCTGACGCACTTCGCATCACTAGAAAATATAAAAATTTAGTTCCAACGGTTGAAGGAATACAGGATACGGTAGAAAAGGAACTTATTTTGAGCGAATACGTTAAAACTTCCAAAACTTACATACTATATAGAGAGAAGCGCGCCAAACTTAGAGAAAAGGGTCTTCAAGTTCCTGCTAAGGTTAAGAAATTAGCAGAGGACAGTAAAAAATATTTTAGAAATTCACTCGGAGAATTTGTTTACTATCGTAGTTACTCAAGATGGATTGCTAAGAAGACAGACGAGAGACTTCGATTGATACGGTTGATTGCTATATTTCCTTCATGAAACAAAATGTCGGAAACAAAATTAAAGAATTAGAATATAAGGAACTTCGAGAAGGAATTTTCAATCACAAAGCGATGCCTTCGATGAGACTTTTACAATTTGCTGGAGGTGCTGCAAATAAAACTAGTGTCTGTGCATACAATTGTTCGTACATCGCACCAGAGAGTTTTCAAGATCTTGCTTAGATTATGTATGTTTGAATGCGCGGGCCCGCCGCAGGTTGGTCAACAGAAAGTCAAAACGTTTAAATATTTCCGCAGATTGAATTCAGACGGGAACAAAATTACCAACTCATGTTATTCCTGATAGTAAAGAAGGTTGGGCAGACTCTCTGACAATTGGTATGACTGCATGGGCAAATGGAGATGATATTGAATTTGATTTCTCTGGGTTACGCCCTGCTGGAACAAGACTTAAAACTATGGGAGGAAAAGCTTCTGGCCCAGAACCACTTCGCCGACTTCTTTCTTTTACACGAGAAAAGATGCTTGCACGACAAGGACGTAGACTTAGAAATATCGATGTCCATGACATTATTTGTATGATTGGAGACTGTGTTGTCTCGGGAGGAGTCAGAAGAAGCGCTATGATTTCACTTTCAGACTTTGATGATACCGAGATTCGAGACGCCAAAAAGGGCGCTTTCTACCTTACAGAACCTCAAAGAATGTTTGCGAACGATTCAGCTGTTTATAACCAAAAGCCAACAAATGCTGAATTTCTTGAAGAATGGATCGCCCTCATGAAATCAGGTTCTGGAGAAGGAGGGATCTTCAATAGAGGTTCACTTGCAAAAACTCTTCCAGAGAGACGCATTAAAGTCCTGAAAGAACATAAAGGTTACTTTGATCCAACTGGGGAAAATATTGTTGGATCTATCGGCACCAATCCTTGCGGAGAAATTATTCTACAATCAAAACAATTTTGTAACTTGTCTGAAGTGGTTGCCAGAAAGGAAGATGCCGAAAAAACTCTTATGGAAAAAATCCGCCTCGCAACTATCCTTGGAACATATCAAGCGAGCTTAACTAACTTCCCTTATCTTTCAAAACAATGGAAAGAAAATTGTCAGAAGGAGGCACTCCTTGGTGTTTCAATTACCGGTCAATGGGATTGTCCGCTAGTCAGAAATGCTGGTGTACTTCAAAGACTAAAAAAAGAAGTTATCAGAGTTAACCAAATTTATGCAAAGAAACTCGGTATTAATCCTTCAACTTGTACAACAGCAGTAAAACCATCTGGCACACTTTCGCAGACCGTTGACTGTTCATCTGGTATGCATCCTCGTCACGCTCCTTTCTATATTAGAAGAGTTAGAATTTCAGCAACTGATTCTCTATTCAAAATGCTTAGAGACCAGGGTGTTCCTTACTTCCCAGAAGTTGGTCAATCAAGTGATAATGTAACTACTTATGTTCTTGAATTCCCAGTTAAATCTCCTGCTGGATCACTCTATAAAAACGATATCACTGCAATTGATCAACTTGAGCATTGGAAATTAGTAAAAACTAATTACACCGAACACAATCCTTCTGTAACAATTTCTGTTGGTGAAAATGAATGGATTACTGTCGCTAATTGGATTTATGAAAACTGGGATATTGTCGGTGGCCTTTCATTCCTACCTCGAGACAATCACGTCTACCAATTAGCTCCGTACGAACCAATTGATGAAAAGAGATACAACGAACTAGCTAAAAGACTTGAACATATTGATTATTCAAAAATAATTACATATGAAAAGACCGATGAACTTGATATTAAGAAGGAATTAGCTTGTGTAGCGGGAGTTTGTGAAATTGCTCTTTAACAAAAGGTACTAAAACTAAAAGGGCGGCGACATCAAAGGCCCGCCCTTTTTAGTTTCTTTAAAATTCCTTTTCAATAATCCCTCAATCTCCATAATCTATTGTATTTACAAACCCTTTCACCACGCACTAATGAGCCAGATTTAATGAAATCACACGATAACCCGACCGCAAGATCAGCAATAAAAGTATCCGTGGTCTCCCCAGATCTATGAGAGACAAAAGGCGCCAGGCCCTTCTTTTTTGGATAACTCTATAGCTTCAATGGTTTCAGTTAGTGTTCCAATTTGATTTGGTTTAATTAAAACCGAACTCACCGCCTTTTCATCAATCGCCTTTTGTATTTTCTTAACATTGGTAACCAGAAGATCATCTCCGACGATCTTAATACGACTACCTAATTTTTGATTCATTAAAGAAAACCCTTGCCAATCGTCTTCTGCTAAACCATCTTCGATAGAAATAATAGGATACGTATCTACTAATTTTTCATACCAATCCACCATCTCACCATTATTCAGGTTTTTTCCTTGGCCACCGATTTTTAGGTTGTATGAATTATTTTCAAAGAAACTTGAAGCAGCAGCGTCTATCCCAATCTTAATCTTCAGTTGTGTATCCTGCATCTTTGATTGCTTGAATTATTAATTCAAATGCTTCTTCATTTGAAGAAAGCTTTGGGGCAAAACCTCCCTCATCTCCGACGCTTATTGCATAACCTTTATCTTTCAAAATCTTTCTGAGTGCGTGATAATTTCCGAAGCTGCCTGTATTTTTTCTCGAATAGTGGCAAAACCAATTGGGCTAATCATAAACTCCTGAATATCTAATCCACTATCGGCATGTTTGCCACCATTTATAATATTAAACATCGGTTCTGGTAATTTGAAATCCTTATTACCAACAATTTCTCCTAGATACTCGTAAATTTCCTTCTTGCCTTCAAGAGCCGTAGCTTTTGCAAAAGCTAAAGAAACCCCAAGAATTGCATTCGCACCGAGCCTAGATTTATTTTCTGTACCATCAAGATCGATTAAGGCATGATCAAGACTTTTTTGGTCAAAATGCTTATCTTTTATAGATTGATTTATTTCACCATTTACATTCTTAACAGCCTCGAGCACTCCCAAACCGTTATATCTTTTTAAATCGTGGTCTCGAAGCTCAAGTGCTTCGTGGATTCCGGTGCTAGCACCAGAAGGAACTCCAGCTTTGGCGATTATCCATTTTCGAGCTCAATTGTGACTTCAACTGTTGGATTCCCTCTCGAATCAATAATCTCACAAGCTTTAACTAATTTAATTTTTGACATATATTTTATTTTACAAAAGATGTAGCGTTTTTGACCCATCCATGTGTTTCTCGGCTTCAAGTACTATTTTCTCCATGATAGTTACAGCTTCAATTGGATATTTACCAGTTGTAGTCTCATCAGAAAGCATCACAGCATCTGAGCCCTGAATAATAGCGTTTGCAACATCGGTCACTTCAGCCCGAGTTGGAGATGGCGAGTTTACCATTGAAATAAGCATTTGAGTGGCAGTGATAACCGGTTTTCCAGCGTCATTGCATTTTTTAATTATTTCAGCCTGAATAAAAGGGATCTTTTCAATTGGGACTTCACTACCCAAATCCCCTCGTGCAACCATAACCGCGTCGGTGACCTTAATAATTCATCTATTGCTTCAACGGCAATCGCCCTTTCAATCTTTGCAATTATTTTTTGAGTACCAGAAAAACTTTTTATAATTTCTCGACAATTTTCAATATCTTCTGGACCTCCCACAAATGAGACCGCAACATAATCAACTTTTTGTTCTGCTGCAAATTTTATAAACTCTTTATCATTCTCAGTTATTGCAGAAATGGCACCATGGTCATATGTATGTAATGCATTATCCTGAATTCTTGGACCAGGTAAATCAATAAATATTATTATCTTACGGCCAGACTCTTTTTCAATTTCACGAATGGTTTTAATTGATTAATTCTTTCCTCAAGATTCCCCCATGAAAAATTAAAACGAATTACATCCATTTGATGAAAAACCATACTTGAAAGTACCTCCTTACTAGAAGACGCTGGACCGACAGTTGCTATTATTTGTGCTCTGGAATTTGGCATACAATTACTTTTTATTAATTAACAATATTTTTAGGAGTTCTACCTTCAAAGAAATCAATAATATTTTGGGCAGCGAACTCTGCCATCTGATTTCTAGTTGCCACACTTGCTGAACCAATATGGGGTGTAAGAATAACATTTTGAAGTTTTAATAAACCTTTAGTAATTTTTGGTTCAAACTCAAAAACATCAAGTGCTGCCGCACTAATAACTTTTTCTTTCAATACTTTTTCCAAGGCCAATTCATCAATAACTGCTCCCCGAGAAGTATTAATCAAAAAACTCGTTGGCTTCATCATGTGTAGTCTTGATTCATTTATAAGATGTCTTGTCGAGTCAAAAAGCGGTACATGAAGACTCACAACATCAACTTGCGGTAAAAGTTTTTCAACATTATCAAAATAAACAGCCCCATATTCTTTTTCAATTTTCTCATTTCTAGCTACATCATAGTAAAGTATCGTCATTCCTAAACCTTTTGCATAGTAGGCGACCCTTTCTCCAATTCGGCCGGCTCCAACAAGTCCGAGCGTTTTACCTAAGATATCTGTACCAATAAAATCCATTGGACCCCAACCAGTATATTTTCCTCTACGAACAAATTCATCCGCCTCAACAATTCTAGCAGCAAGTGAAAGTATGAGAGCAATGGTATGTTCCGCAACAGCTTCAGAAGTTAATGGTGCTGGCGCATTTGTTATGGTAATGCCTCGTGCTTTAGCAGAGACAAGGTCTATATTATCAAAGCCAGTGGCATAATTTGCGAATAATTTTACAGTTGGAGAAGCATCAAAAACCAAGTTATCAATCTTATCAGTTAGAAGAGACAGAACTGCATCATAGGAACCCTTTTTTAAAATTTTAATCAAATACTTCTGAGGAAGAATTGCATCTTTTGGATATATATCCACTTGGTACCCCTTATCTTGAAGCATTTTAATACCAATATCAGGAATTCTTCTAGTTACAAATATTTTTTTACTCATTAATATATTCTAACAGATATCTACACCTATTGCTTGGCTTATATGAGTAAATCCATCTTTTTTTAGAAGTTCAACTAAACCACGATTAATTTCACTTATGACCTGAGGACCTTCAAATATCATCCCGGTAATCAACTGAATTAAGGATGCACCGAGTCGTATTTTTTTGTAAGCATCTTCTGCGGTGAAAACTCCGCCGGAGCCAACAATAACAAATCTCTTACCTTCTTTTTTATATATATAGGCAATTAAATCATCGGACATTTCTTGAACAACCTTTCCACTCATTCCACCAACTGCAGGAACATGACTATCGACGATTTCAGGATTATCTCGTTTTTTTGAAAGATTTGTACAAATAATCCCCTGAATCCTATGTTTGTGAGCCACATTAAGAATTTGGTCAGTTTCCTCATTACTTAAATCTGGTGACAACTTGATAAAGACTGGCTTAACAGTTTGGATCGTATCTAACGTATTAAAAAGATTGTCTAGATTATTTGGTTCAATAAATGGTTGTCCTCCTAAAGTATTAGGGCAACTGATATTAACCGTTATATATGAAGCCAAAGGCTCCATAACTTTAAAAGCTTTAGCAAAATCATTAATACCGTTTTCAATTACCGAGGTTTCCTTACAATTCGTCATTGCCACCGAAATTCCAACAGGGATGGAAAATTTTTTATTCTCAAGCTTTTTTGCTATTGAAACACACCCATCATTTTTGAGTCCATAATAAACTAAGAGACTTTTCGACTTTGGCAGACGCCAAAGTCTTGGTTTAGGATTTCCCTCACATTTTTCTCCGGTAATAGAACCGACTTCTGCAAAACCAAAGCCCACCGAAGGCAGAATGTCTGTAAGTTCGGCATTTTTATCAAAACCGGCTGAAAGACCAATTGGATTTTTGAATGTGATTCCTAGAATTTCCTGAGAAAGACTTTCGTTCTTAAAATTAAACAAACCCGAAGTGATCATTCGAGTTAATTTGTTAGAACCAAGCTTTGACCCCAAATAGGCCATACGGTCATGAACCATTTCTGGATCACTTTGAAAGAAAATGGGCTTAAGGAGCCTAGTATATAAGCCATGAATGATTATGTTTCTATATAATGTGTAGCTTTCGCTCATAAATACAGTATACCAAATACCTCTCACTAATAATCCATATGGAGTATAATAGACGAAAGGTCGGTTTCTCTAAATTACTATCAATAATAATATTAAATATATGACTAATGCTTTAATCATCTCTCAAATACTAGGAACTCTTTTCACGTTAGTTGGTCTTTCAATGATTATCAACAGAAAGAATGCTCTAAGTTTTATTTCTGATATGACTCAAAATAAAGGAACAACTTGGGCATGTGGGTTAAGCGCACTAGCTACTGGTGCTATTATTCTTTCCCTTAATAGTGCATGGAGCTCAGGTTTAGTTCTTTTTGTAACAATTGTAGGTTGGTTAGCTCTATTAAAGGGAGTTTTTCTTACATTCTTCCCTAATTCAGCTGCTTCATTCTATCGAATGGTAAGCAAAGATAACCTAATAACTGTGGGTGGTGTCGTTGTGTTCATTGTCGGTTTAGTTTTGCTCTACAACACAGGAACAATTTAAAGCTGCTTCCACAGCCTTACCATAATATATATGACAAATGTTGTGGCTGTAATAAAGAAACTGACCGGATAAGGCAGATAAAAGGCAACGAAGAGTCCAAACCAAGTCGAGAGTAGAGCAATTAAGACAGAAATCATAAGCCCATGTGCTGGTCGGCGAGCAAGTCGCTCAGCAATAGCGGCCGGCGTCACCATAAGTGAGAATATCAATAAAACCCCGACAACCTGCACAGCAATCGAGGTTGCAGCTGCGATAAGCAGCATGAATGCTAGGCCTATAATAAATATCGGTATACCTTTTGCCTCTGCGACTTCTTCATCAAGAGAAGTAAATAGGATAGATCGGTATAGTATGAAGAAAACAATTAAGACCAGTACTCCCGTAATAAGGGTTACCCAGACGTCATTTGAACTTATTCCTAATATTTCACCAAATAGAATTGAATAGGCTTCAGTTGCATAACCTTTGTATAAGCTAATAAAAAGGACTCCGAGACCGAGCATAAATGAGAGTACTACTCCAATTTGCACATCTCGATTAAAAGCACGTTTTCCTAACGTTGCCATAATAATTGCTCCGCCCATCGTAAAAGCAAATAGTCCAAAAATAGGATTGACACCAATTAATACTGCTCCCGCGGCACCAGTAAAACCAATATGCGACAGACCGTGGGCGGCGAATGATGATCGACGAAGTACCACAAAATATCCGATGATTCCGGCAATGATTGCTACAATCGTACCCGCCTCAAAGGCATGCTGCATGAAAGTGTACTGCCACATATCTAAAAAATCACTGACAATATTTAGACTGAAGATTGGATTATTCATGGTGGTGGTGTGCCCCTTCCTCAGCGCCGATAATTGCAATGCGACCTCGTGAATCTCTGAGGACTTCAATCGGCGCATCATATAACTTCGACAATGATTCTGAATTTAATACCTCACCAGGATGGCCAGTTGCAATATGACCATTTGTTAAATACATAACTCGACTCAAGACTGGTAAGAGTGAATTAACATTGTGGGCAATTAGAAGCACTGTCACACCAGTCTTATCAACTATTCTTTTTATAAGTTGGACCATTTCTCCCTCGCGACGGATATCAAGATTTGCCAAGGGTTCATCTAAGAGCAAGAGGTCTGGATTACCGGATAATGCCTGCGCTAAAAATACCCGCTGTAATTCTCCACCAGACAGTGATCCGAGCGGACGATGAGCAAGATTTTCTGCTCCAACATCCCGAAGTGCGGATAGAGCTTTTGCACGCTCTCGCTTTGCCGTCGAAGGTAAATCAAAACCAAATCGATCTCCGCAAGAAACCAATCTGACAATTTCAAGTGCTTCTATGTTCATTTCAGGATCAACCGAATGACGTTGTGGAACATAACCAATTCTTCGATCTCCTCGTCTAGATTTTTCACCAAACACAGAAACAGTACCGACAGTCGGTTGCAAAAGACCAAGCAAAAGCCGAAAAAGAGTTGATTTTCCTGCTCCATTTGGACCCAAGATGCCGACAAACTCACCCTTACGAATAGAGAAATTTGCATTATTCCACACAATGGAATTTCCATATCCAGCAGCAAGATCTTTAGCAATAATTATTTCATAATTTTCCATTTTTTAATTCCCTAATGCTTTTGCATTAAGAGCATTCTGAAGTGTTATTAACTCCGCATTCATCCATTCTTGGAATGTTGCATCAGGTGGTTGAATAGTTTCAGTAACACCGATACCTGGGATTCCCTGATCAGCCGCAAGTTTTTTTATACTCTCAGTAAGAGGGGTGACAGTCTGTTGATTGTATACTAATACTTTTATCTGACCGCTTTTCAGCTGATTTTGGAACTCAACGATACTAGAAGCTGGTGGATCATTTCCCTCTGCGACTGCATCAATGAACTCGGGTGGCGAGACAAGATTTAGCCCAGCCGCAGTAGCAACGTAGGCAAAAATAGATTCTGTAGACGCAACTTGTGTTCCACCATATTGCTGTCTTATAGAAGTGATACGCCCTTGATATTCGGCGAGGTTAGATTGTAGAGTAGCATACTGTTCTTGATAATATGCTGTATCCGCTGGATCAATGGCAATAAGATCACTTTCCATTTGTGCAATCGCAGTATTTACATATGCGGGGTTATACCAAAGATGTGGGTTGTCTCCCTCTTTTTTCCCGACCAAGACTCCAACATTTAAAACCTTTCGATTTGAATTAGCCCCAGCTGATAGAAGATTATCCATCCAACTATCGTATCCCACACCGTTCTCAATAACATAATCAGCATTTGCTACAGCACGCGCATCAGTTGTATTACTTTCATATTCATGAGGATCTGCATTTGGATCAGACACAATACTAGTTACCTGAACATGCGTCCCTCCGATTTGAGAAACAAGGCTACCCCAGAAATTTTCAGCTGCAACAATTTGAATGACTTTACCACTTGAAGTTTGTGTAGACGAAACAGGTCTTTTTGAGGTGAATATAAAAATTCCTCCGACAATTAATAAAATGACTACAACAATCGCTACAATGGATTTTGATTTCATAATTGATTTAAAAAATTACTAATTATTTTAAACATTTATTACATAGGCCATAAAAATCAAATGAATGGCCTGTTATTTTTGAAAAATTTTTCGACTTGCTCAGAATTTTTTTCTCCATTTTAAGAGCTTCACATCCTATAAAATCCTCGAGCTGGTTACATTTAGTACAGACAATATGATGATGATCATTTTCAGTATCGCTTAATTCATAACGAGGTAAATCTCCTTGAAGATTTACCTCACGGATTACTCCTTTGTCCTTAAAAGAATTAACGGTCCTATAAACAGTTACTTGATCGACGTCCTTTCTGCCTAATCCATTAATTATTTCTTGAATGCTTAATGGATATTTTGTCTTTGTAAGAAAGGAAACCAACGAAACTCTAGTATCTGTGGCACGAAAGCCAGCCTTTCGTATTATATTTGCGATACTTTCTTCATCTATTTTACTCATGCAAACATTCTACACTACCTGCAAATAATTTGCAAGTAGAATTTTGGAAACTATAAAATTAATTAGAATTTAAAATCTTAATTAAAAGACTATTGGAACTTAGCAAGTTATTCAATTCCCCCTCGATAAAGCCAGCTCCGACAACATCTCCTCTTCTTTTAAGCAAAGCTATATCATTTTTGATTTGATCCACATGATAACTAAAATTATTACTGAGTTCTGTTATTTCATTATTAGTTAGCGAGCCATTTTGAGAAAGCCGATCTTTTTCCATCAAACGATTATTTGCTTGAGTAAATTGAGTTCCCGCATCTGAAACTGGTCCAATAGAAAAAGCAGATGTAATCTTTTCATCTATGCCAATTTTAATAGGGTAAAGTAAACTATCAGGTAATGAATCTTGAGCTGCAAACGTAGACCCGACACCAAACACAAACAAAACAAACAAAACAAACAAAATACTTAAAGCAAACTTCGGATTTCCTGTTATCGATAATACTCGCATTTTTGAAAAATCAGAAAAGATTGAGTACCTACTTTTTGATTCAAAGTCAACGAAATTTAATTGATCTTCCTCTATAAACATTTTTAGATTTTGAAACATAACAGACTTCTCATGCTCATTTAGAGTGATTTGTTTTGCAGACTCTGCAATTTTTTCAATCATTTTTTTCATTTTCAGCTTTATAAAATAATTCCTTCACTTTAATTAGACCACGATGGATTTTGACTGCTATATTATTTTCAGTTTCCCCAGTAATTTCAGCAATCTCTTTCAAAGAAAGCTCTTGAACATATCTCATAAAGAGAATTTCTCGGTAACCATCTGGAACTTTCCTTAAGAGTTTTAAGGCGGTGGAGCCGTCTAATTTATTTTGAAGGGTTTTGCTTTCGTCAAAACCCCGATCAAAACCTTCCTCCATTAACATATCTAAAGATAAGGGTTTCTTTTTACGATAATAATCAATTATGAGATTACCAGCTGTTTTATATAGAAAAGATTTAATATTTGTAACTTCATTACCTTCGCTCATATATAGCCACGTCTTCATAAATGTCTGCTGGAGTACGTCTTTAGCCGTCTCCCTGTCAGCGATCTTAAAATGACAGTACCTAAAAAGCGCATCTGCATGTTCGTTAAAAGCAACAGTAAATTGCGCTTCTCTTTTAGACCGCATGGTTATGACGTTAGCCAATAAAACCTATTACATTTAATTATAACAACGTTTTAGTAATAATAGTCAAGCCTGTTCGTCGTAACTTCGTGGATAGTCGAAATCCATCTTTATTTATTAATTTAAAAACGACTATGAAAACTAGACTCATTTGGGCAAAGGTCTCCACTATAATTCCGATCGCACTACTTGCGTCGGCCCTGGTGGTCCCCACCTACGCAGCCACACTAATATCAAGCCAGCTTGGGCTTGGCTCTACAGGTACCGACGTTTCAACCCTGCAAACATTTCTAGCACAAGATAGTACAGTTTACCCGCAAGGTCTTGTTACCGGTTATTATGGATCTCTAACTCAAGCAGCAGTTATGGCTTGGCAGACCAAGAATAACATTTCACCTACTGGAAATGTTGGCCCTATAACGCTTGCTGCAATAAACGCAGCCTTGGAAGGAAGTAATATTGGAGTCATGACTAGTGCTATCGGTGGAAGCTATGCTGGCCCCGCCGCACCAGTAATCGAACTATCAACTGTGTCCGTAGTGCCTTCTACCAATTCTGTTACCTTAAATTGGAGTACAAACGAACCAGCATATTCGCGGGTAATGTATGAGAACTCGTATCCGTTTCTCTATGCAACTGCTCCATCAGTACAAAGTTCTAACGGCCTTTCCACAGCTGCAAATGTTGTGATAAATGCCTTGAATCCAAATACCACTTATTACTACACCCTTGAATCAAAAGATTCTGCTGGAAACGTTTCGTGGACAATAGAAAAACCTGTAACGACAAAAACCCAGTAGAAGTATAATTACAAATTACTTCATAATAAAAAACCCGCCTTGGTCGTGGCGGGTTTTTTATTTTTTCTTTTTCTTTGGTTGCGACTTTGTCTTCGGCAGGATTGTATGGTATTCGGTCGAAAGTGATTCAGGATATTTTTCATCATCAAGGTTCATAAAGATAAGCTGTTGTGGCACAATCTTAACCACTACCTCTGACTTAAGGAGCGTGTCAATAAAAGTTGGTCCTGGTGAAAATTTTTTCATTTCCTTAATCGGCCATTTGTTTATTTTTTTATTTTTTATCACTGACAAGACATCGTCCAAAGCAGACTGTTTTTCTTTTCCTTTCAAAATATTTGCTTTGCCCCTTACTTGAACGGATATATGTTTTGGACCAGTGCCTACAACGACAAATACATTTGAATTAATCACCAAATTAAGATACTTATCGGTGCCCTGCCTAGTTATGAAATAAAAGTTAAATTTAGAATCAACAAAATAGTGAACCGTTGCGGAATAAGGGACATTACCATACGCCGTTGATATGACAGCGGTATCGTTTTCTTGCAAGAAACGTAGTGCGTCTTTCATATCAAAAAGTATACCAAATCCGAATTTAAATTCTAGAACCCCGGTACTCCTTTTTCTTTAAGATAAGCAGATACTTGATCCTTATCTGAATCAGCTAATATAAATCCATCGATGTCTAGAGTTGGTGTTTTATCTTGCCCTGACTTTTTAACAAGCTCCTCAAAATAAGCTTTATTTCCACGTACTTCCCTTTCTTCAAAAGGTACGGATTTATCTCGAAGTAACTCTAAGACTCCCGCACACCAAGGACACCCCGTCTTCGTATAAAGAATTATATTCATAAGATTATTTTACCTAAGGTTTGGCAACTGTGAAAGTGCTTACACCGTTTCCCTTTATATCACCCGGGTTAACATCATTTGACCAAAAATAGAGAGGACTTCCATTATACGTAACTTGCATTGTGCCATCACTACGTGTTGTTGAACTTACTATTCCATTTATACCAGGACCTACCGTTAAATCGCTACCCGGTGAAACTGTATACGCTGGCCAGCTTGTCATACAACTAGTACTTGTACACTTACTTACACCGAGGATATCAGCACTTGATACATACAGGGTCATTCCGTTTGTAGCTGTGAGATATGAGCCTAAGGTTGGATCTGTGGCGATAGACACGGTAGATGTGGCAGGAGACTGAATAATCGGCTGAGTGTTAACTACCGTTGATGATGACACTGAACTATTATATTGAGAACTATATTGGTAAGATACAAACCACCAAATTGCCCCGATAATTATAATAACGACCACTATTGTCCAAATTACTCCTGTTGTTTTCATAAATTATGTATTTAACTAATAATGAATGGGCTATTTACTCTTTAGGAAGACGATTGAAATGGAAAAGTATGACGTTTCAATCTAATCAGTTGATATTTTATAAGTTATAATAAATACCTATGTGGTATCAAGTTACAAACCCTCTACACAACACACTCTTTTCTGCGATAGTGGCGGTTGTTCCAATTGTAATTCTCTTTGTACTTTTACTTAGTCGTAAAGTGTCAGGTCATATTGCGACTTTACTAACATTGTTATCGGGTCTTTTAATTGTCACAACAGTTTATTCAATGCCAATTAGTCTGGCACTCCTCTCGGGATTTTATGGAATTTTAAATGGATTATTCCCAATTGGCTGGATTGTTCTTAATGCTGTTTTTCTTTATAACATCAGTGTTAGAAGTGGTGGTTTTGAAATTGTCCGCGATAGTATTGAGTCTGTTACAACTGATCGTAGACTTCAGGCACTACTAATCGCTTTTTGTTTCGGCGCCTTCCTTGAAGGCGCCGCCGGTTTCGGAGCGCCTGTGGCCATCACAGCTGGTATGCTAGTCGGTCTTGGTTTTGAACCGTTGTATGCTGCGGGAGTTTGTCTTATCGCCAATACCGCACCAGTAGCTTTTGGCGGTATTGGTATTGCCGTTATTACAGCAGGCCACTTAACAAATATTGATCAAAACATTCTGAGTAAAATGATTGCTCACCAACTTCCGATAATCGCTTTTATTATTCCGCTATGGCTTGTCCTTATTGTTTCGGGATGGAAAGGGGCTAAAGATATTTGGCCAGCCATTTTGGTAACTGGTGGGTCATACGCTTTGACCATGTTTTTAACTGCGAGTTATTTGGGACCAACTCTTCCTGATGTTCTTTCTGCAATTGTTTCTATTATTTGTTTAATCGGTTTGCTTAAAATCTGGCAACCAAAAGAAATTTGGTGTTTTCCAAAAGAAAAATTAAATGAAGTTGCTAAAACAACCAGACCCCCACATAACAAAAGTGAATTAATCCGAGCTTGGACACCATTTCTTTTACTGATTATTTTTATAGGAAGTTGGGGAATTACCAGCATCCAACAAATTCTAAACAAAGTAACGATATTAATTCCTTTTGGTTCACTTAATAATTCAATAATTAGTAACGGCAGCAGTCTTTCAATAAGTTATTCTTTCACCTGGCTTGGCGCTGCAGGAACTTCCATTCTCTTC
This sequence comes from uncultured bacterium, assembly GCA_963839205.1. Lineage (GTDB taxonomy): Bacteria > Patescibacteriota > Minisyncoccia > Phycocordibacterales > CAWITU01 > CAWITU01. Next base: position 91,395 of record CAWITU010000002.1, on the reverse strand, counting down.
GCCACAATACTTACAGCGATTATTCTCAAGCTTCCCTGGAAAATATTTTGGCAAACAGCATTAGAAACATTGAATGAATTAAGTAAATCACTGGTTACTATCGCCTCAATAGTTGGTTTTGCTTATGTTGCCAATTATGGAGGGATGTCCGCCGCTATCGGTAATGCCTTAACATCAACAGGGCAGTTTTTTCCTTTTCTTTCACCGCTCCTAGGATGGTTTGGCGTCTTCATAACTGGAAGCGATACCTCTTCGAATGCACTATTCAGTAATATTCAATCACAAACAGCACATTCTCTTGGTATAAATCCAGTCTTAACTGTCGCCGCCAATAGTAGTGGCGGCGTCGCAGCAAAAATGATCTCACCACAAAGTATTTCAGTAGCAACTGCATCTACAAAATTAACTGGGCAAGAAGGAAAGCTTTTCAGATTTACAATACTTCACAGTATTGGTCTCGTATTAATTATCTGTGTAATTACTTATCTTCAAGCTTACTATTTGAAATGGATGATACCGACGATGTGACGAAAAAATCCACTCGCGAGAGTGAATTTTTTCGTCTACAAATTTTCTTTAATCAAACTTAGGCATGTCCGTGTCGGTGTTCTTCAGCTTCGTTATAAGTTGATGCTGCAATTCCTCCCCATAGACCTACTACCAGTATTACCAGACCGAAGCCAAACAATGTCCATGTGAGCGTTGTGCCCGTTGGACCTACAAAGGCCAAAATCGCTAAAACAAACCCCAGCAGTGCATTTAGATAGTTTTGCCACATAGTATTTTTAATTTAAATGTTGATAAAACGACCTTTATTTATAATCCTTTTAAGCTAAGACGGGCTACTCAGAAAGATATTACCTCTAAAAAACGCCCTAACACAGGCCAGTCCGCCCGAAGCGGACTGGCAATTAAATAGGGAGAGGAAAGATACGACAGCTTAAAGTGGTACCCATGTTTGAGCCCTTGGAATTAAAATACTATATCTCCTTCAATACCCTATCTAACACAGCCATGACGACATCAATATATTTAAATTACAAAAAATACCACCAGAACACAATCTACATGAGAAGCAATGTACCATATATGACTTCCTCAATTAATTATCCAAAAGTAAATGTATATGCATCTAGAGTTCCACTCTCAATTTGAATCTCAATTGTGTGAACGCCGGGGGTTGGGTTGTGAACGAGTTTGTAAAGACGATCTCCGTTTATAATTGCCTCACTAGTTTTTGGATCTACATCTGCTCCAGCAAAGTTGCCAACGGGCTGTCCGTCTAGCAATACTTTTATTTTTACGCTTCCTCCATTATTTGCAGCTACCATATAAATATCATGCGCATTATATTCAAAGACGACACTACTACTAGCACCAGCTTCCGCATACTGAGGGAAAATATTCCAACTTCCACCAAGATATAAAGTATTTAATTGTGGATTATTTGGCAAAGCAAAATTTTGAACACCTTGTTCGCCAGGTGTTCCATTACCAAGATACTCGTTTCTGTCTGAACCAAAATATGTTTCCGGACTTTGTATAGCAGATAAATCTGTCGTCGGAATAGCAACAGTTGAAGTCGCGACGACTTGATTAGAACCAAGACGTGCGGCGCGCTCGGCCAGAGCTTGCTGAATAGCTTTTTCGGTCTCGTCATAATTACCCTCACCCGCTTGGTTGTGAACAATATAACCATCAATATCAATTAGATACTCATTTGGCCAATATTCATTGTTAAACGCATTCCAAGTTTTATATTCATTATCAAGCACTACTGGATATTTAATTCCAAATTGATTTACTGCCGACTGTATATTAGATAACTGATGTTCAAAGGCAAATTCGGGCGTATGAACGCCGATGATGACAAGCCCTTGATCTTTATATTTCTGATACCAAGCATTTAAATATGGAATTGTTCGCTGACAATTGATACAACTATAATCCCAAAAATCTACCAGGACGACATCCTTTCCAACATACTGACTGAGAGTTATTGGTTGTCCGCCTGTATTGATATACCCATCTGGAGAAACGAGCTCTGGAGCCTTCTCATATATCATGGCTTTTTCCGACAAACTCAAAAAATTTGTAGAAGTTGTACCCACCGTCTGAGCTACTCCGTTAGGCGTCGGCGAAGGTATAGCATTTCCGGACAAAAAATGTTGTTCAACTTTTGTTTCATCAAAAATATTATAAAGTGGTGCTTCAATAATATTTTGAATACCAGTAACTATAATTAAAGCGACTAAAATAAATAGAGCTCCAATTACTTTTCTAAACCAACCATTTGGATCGGCGACGATACCTAGTCGATTAACTATGTTTTGACCAATAACCGAGATTATTAAAAGGAAACCACACATACCGAGAGTGTAAGCAAGAATATCAATAACACCAGCAGAAAGACTCACCGGCAGAACGCTGGCGAGCACTACAAAATATGTTGGGCTACAACTTGAAAAAACTGGTCCAAGTGCAGCTCCCACAACAACGTCTCCCCAAATATTTTGTTTTTGATAACCAGATCCAAGTATTTTATTTGACCTTCTATACAGAGCATTAATTAAAGGTATTCGATCCCAAAGTGTTGGGAATAAAAATGAAATACCAACTACAAAAAGAATTAGGCCTGAAATCCAATTCCAGACACCCTGCGGTACTATTACAAATACAGTTGAGACTTTAAGAAGAAATGTGAAAAGGAATACAGAAACACCAAGGGCGCTTGTTACCACAAGCGCCCTTCTCAAACTTTTTCCGCCGGCAATTGATCCTCCAACTATAATTGGCAAAAGAGGCAACACACAAGGTGAGATTACCGTTAAAATACCGGCTATGAATGAAATGAATAGAAATGCGGTCATTTAATCTTAGCTATTATACAGACAAAGACGAGAAAGATATATTAAACTTTACACTGCAATTAATTTTTGGTGCTTCATTATTTCACTAATCTGCATCCAGAAGAATGACCAGACCCAAACTAGGACAATGAGAGAAATTGATATTGGAGCAGTAAACAATCCAAAATATGCAAGAAGTGTCGCAACAACCTGAGTTGTGATAGTGGCAATAATAACCTGCGAACTCGGTAAATACTCAAACCATTTTTCTTTTGTATGTGCTACGTAAACAAGCATATGACCTGAGACAGTGAGTTTAAGGAAGAAGACTGTTTGAATCACTGCCCATGGTAAATGTAGCCAAATCATTATAAAAAGTAGGATCATGCTATTAGCTACTCCGGTCAGACCAAACAAAGTACTGAGAGTAAAACGTTTTCTGGCATCAATATGAGCCGGTTTCTCTGTATCTTTAACACGATCAAATGCTAGGGACACAATCGGGATATCATTCAAAAATGCCAGAATAATTATCTGAACAGGCGTGAGTGGATATGTTTTAAAAATTAAACCAATAACAGCAATAGTGATAATTAATCTAAAACTTTCAGAAATTCGGTAGAGTGAATAATCGTAAAGACGTGTGAAAATTTTCCTTGCCTCAATAATTGCGTCTTTAATAACTGAAATTCCGTTCTTTAGAAGTACAATGTCAGCCCCTCCCTTGAGAGCGTCGACTGCTCCACTTACAGCAAAACCGACATCGGCATTTTTAACCGCAGGCAAATCATTTACCCCATCACCTGTCATTGCTACAACATGGTGACCCCTAGCAATTGAAACAATTTCATATTTATCCTTTGGTAACACTTCAGCAAAGCCTCCGATTGAATCAAAACGTTCTTCTAGAAAATTTCTGTCACCATCTAAAATACTCCTAGTGTAAATCCCACCCTTAATTCCGAGCTTTCTAGCTACTCTCATACTAATTTCAATATTATCTCCCGTAATCATTTTGACCCCAATACCATTTTGTTCCATAAACTCTACTGTTGATTTGGCATCAGCGTGCAAACTATCAGCCACAAAAAGAATACCAATTAATTCCATGTTTTTTTCTTCGATACCTTTTGTGTTAACAGCAACCGCTAAAGCCCTATACCCATCCTCTGCACCATTCTTTACCGCATTATCAAATAATTCTTCGGACGACTTATCTAAAGTACATAAAGATTTAATAATCTGAGGTGTACCGGAGGCCACCGCATATTTTTTATCATCTACAGTAATGAAGGCCGTGCTTCTCTTTCTCTCTGAATCTCCAGGAATGTAGTCGTCCTGATGATACGGGGCAAGTGATAATGTTTTTGCTTTTTCGAAAACAGCATGATCTTGCGGATTATTGTCTTTATTAACAATCGCGCTCACTGCATATTTTACGACATCATTTTCAGTAAAGTTTTCAAATGGAATTATTTTTTCCACTTTAATACTATTTTGAGTAAGCGTTCCGGTTTTATCTGAAAGAAGTAAGTCAACATTCGCTAAGTCTTCAAGAGATGCAAGCCTTCTGACAATTACTTGCTTCTTTGAGAGATTAAGAACACCGATACTTATAATTAAACTCATGACAGTCGGAAGAGCAACGGGAATACCAGCAATTAGAAGACTCAAATCTAGAGTTACTACATTAATAAATGCTGCGTGATTTGTTAGAAGTACTAACGTTAAAATTATTACAATTACAATACTTATGATCGAGATGAATTTAGAAATTGAGAGAATATCTTTTTCCAGAGAACTCTGACGAGGCTTTGAATCTATTGAGGCAACAGTCATACCAAAGAAAGTTTTTGCTCCAGTTGCTGTGACCCTGACAACAGCGTCACCAGTTGTTACATATGATCCAGAGTATGAAGTTCCTCCAACCGTTTTTTCTTTAGGCAAAGATTCTCCAGTAAGTACTGATTCATTGATTGACAGATTCTTTGATTCAATGATGGCAACATCAGCTGGTACAATCATTCCAACTTTAAGTGCAACAACATCCCCCACAACAAGATCAATAGAATCTATCAATTTCCAGACATCATCTCGAAAGGTACTGACCTTAATCGTGAGATGTTTTTGTAGTTGTTTGATGGATTTGTCAGCCTTCCTCTCGTGCCAGAAGCCAATTGCAAAATTAGAAAAAAATAGAAATAAAATAATCCAAAAATCGGCTTCATTACCTGCATACAAAGAGAGAAAAGCCGCAGCTAGAAGCATTAGCGATACCGGAGAAAGAAAACTTTTTAAAAAGAAAAGAAAGAAGTTTTTCTTTTTTTCTGGCAAACTGTTTGAGCCACCCTGTTTAAGCAATGCATTCGCTTGTTCTGAAGTTAAACCTTTGTAATTTTCTCTCATAGTACTTCTCTAGGTAGGCGCCAAATATAAATACAAAGACCTAATGAAATCAATGCCATCACAATAAAAATACTTTGATACCCTATTATCTCAATAGCAATACCTCCAATGAGCGCTGCTAAACCAGTAGATATTGCACTAATTCCCTCCCAGCCTCCCCATTCACCAATTAGAGAATCCTTACTAGTATGAGTAGTATACAAAGCATCAAAGGCGGGGTTATTCAGCGCAGAGGAAACACCCCAAATAATTTGTGTTAGAAATAATTGAGGGATACTAGACATGAAAGCGTAACTTATAAAGACGACAACTTTTAACAAATAGCTTGAGGCTATCAGTAATTCCTGCTCTTTTATTTCTAATTCCCAACTAGAAAAAAGTAAAGTTAAAACACCAGCAACAATTGAGAAAAGTGCCCAACTAATACCAGCGAGTGCGACACTCCCTCCAATTTTCACAACATACACTGCATAAAATGGTGCAAACAAACCTACTACGAAGTTCATCGTCGTGTTCGTACTTATTAGGATACGTAAGCTTCGATTGTACCGAGTGTGGGGCCAAATTTTCTTAAAAATTTCTTTAAAAGTTATCCTGGGTTTATTTTCTTGTTCCATTCGTTAAGTATAGCAAAATCTGATTCTCTTTAGGGGTGCCGTCGTAGAGGATGTTAGAACTATTTTTGAGAGGAAAAATGACGCTACTATCTACATTCCTATTTTTTACCATACTCCTCAACTCACTATATGAAAAACACCCTTTCGGGTGTCTTTCTTCTAGATTAATGATTACCACAAACTACCCCACATATTTTGAAACATTTGCTGTTCTTGCTCAAATAATTTTTGCTGTGCGGCAAACATTTCTTGCATGGCTTTCTCTTGGTCTTGTATCTCTTTTTGCATTGAAGCAACATCCGAACTCGTTAAGGGTGTTGTGGTAGAAAAGGTCTGCCATTTTCCATCCTTATATACAGTATAGACCTGTCCCTTAAAGTTGTTTGGCAAATCCATATTAACACTTACGCCCCCATCTGGCGTTGTAGATGTTGTTACATACGGACTTGAAGACGCTGTTTGAGCATGTACTATCCCTGCCGCAATTATCATAAAAGCGGCTGTCAACAGGGAACACGCAATAGCGTTTTGTTTTAGTGAGATTATTTTCATATTTTTGACAACCGATTAGCTCTAATAATGACGACCTGCGCGATAAGCTACTTTTCTACTTCAACTTTAACCTTTGTCTTGCGTTCGTCGTCCATCTTAGGCAACGTGAGAGTTAGTACACCATTCTTCGCTTTCGCCACTATCGCATTCTTATTGACCCTCGCTGGAAGGGAGAACTCGCGCCTGAACTCCCCGTACTCACGTTCATAACGATAGACTGTACCCTTCTTATCCTCATCCTTAACTTCTTTTTCGACTTTTCCAGAGAGCGAAAGGTAGTCATCGCCGACTTCAATATCAACCTTGTCTGGGTCTATGCCTGGTATATTGGCAACAACCTTTATTTCCTTGTCAGTCTCGGAAACATCTACTCTGGGAAACCTGCTCGATGTACCACCAAGCGTTCGGGAACCCATAAGAGTTGGTGTCATAATATTGAATGGGTCCCAGAGGCTATCGTCGAAAAATCGGTTAATTAGGAACAACGGAGACGAACCTTTCTCATCATACGGCTGTATATCTCTGCTTTCTTTTTTGGTGATATTCGGCATAAACAATTTATTTTATTTTATTGGTTTGTAATTCGACCTTACTATGTTCATTATCTACGCCAAGAGCCCGAGGCAAGTGCCTCTTGGGCTTTGGCCTTATCAACTTGTAGTATCATAGTGGTGATACTTTTACTCGGTGTCCGAGTTTAAGGCAAACAAAATATATTTAGCTGTGTATGCTTAGAGAGACGTTTAAGTGGCATCAGATATTGAACGGATATAATCTCTAAGCCTAAAAATACGTCTCATTTGATTGATTGAAATCATATGGTTACGTCCAATTTTTAATTCTCCAGCGTTCGACCACTCCGCCTGACCTTTTACACTATATTAAACGGGCAAGGTGTGAAAAGGTGTCATGCCTTCTTTTTCATAAATCGAGGTCTGGTATATTTGCGCTTTGTATCAGCGAAATCTCGAATGTCTCTGAGATATGGATGCGAAGCCAGTCTTTTTCTCGTACGTGAGAGGTTGAGCTTGACTGCATTTTCGGATGCCCCTGTAACTTTAGAGATTGCCTTAATAGGCATGTCCTGCTGATAGTGCATGAGAAGTACATCTCGATTAGAAGCTGGTAATGTCTGGACAGCGTGCCAAAGAGCTTCACCGTCAGACTTTTTATCTATGTCCTGAGTAATTTCAAATGGCACATCTTCAACATCTTCAACGGGGACCGATGCAGGTTTTCTGTAATGGTCGATAAGTATATGGCGAGCAATAGTCAAAAGATATGTGAGATATGAATACCCACGAACATTGAACTTTTTAAGATGCTTGAAAGCTCGCACAAATGTATCTTGCATGAAGTCTTCAGCAAGCATCTTGTCATGGCCAGTGCGATACCAAAAGTAATTAAACACCTTATCGGCATATTTTCGGTACAATTCCTCGAAAAGTTGAGGATTTTCTTTTGCTTGTTCGACTAAATTGGTATCGTCTTTATTCATAGCTTGATTTTACCAAAAATATTAGAACTGAAAATACCCCTCAAAACATGGGTATTTTTGATAGAAAAATTGATGGGTGAGAGGGGGTCAGATATTATAACCATACTGTCTGATCAGGAATATATGACAGGGGTAAGGGAGAAGTTGCAATTGATTGCGAGCTGTAAATAATAATTCTTTGAATTCTTGTATCTCTCTAAATCAAAATTTGAATGCTAATTATTTCGACAAACCAAGATTTATAATTCTGTAGTTCATTGCTTCTTTGCTGACATCGTATTTCTTTGCCAAAGCTTCAACCTCTGGATCGAAAATGCCCTTCTTACACAACTTCTTTACGTCCGCAGCTAACATAGCTTGGGGCATCAAAAACGCCGCTGCAAATCTATTAGCCTGTCTTTCTCTTGAACTTCTTACTCCCCCTACTTGATTATCTCTGTAATCGACAAAAGCATCCTGCGTATCATGAAGAAAATAATGACCGAGCTCGTGCGCAACAGTGAACCGCTGTCTGGTATGAGATTCATTGCTATTAATACCAATAAGGGCCCTCCCATCCTTCCTCAACAAAAGACCTGAGAAATCATCGCTGGGAGCCCTTTTAATCTTGAGCCCCAACTTCTCTGCAACATCTTCAAGCGGAACTGGGGCAGTTTTAATACCTAATTTATCTTGCAATTTTTCAACAATTTTTTCTATTTTCTCGTTGTTCATATTTTTACTAAAATTCATCTGCAAAAAGCTCCTGCGCCCAGTCCTTCGCTCTCTCATCTTCGCGGGCAATTTTTTGATAATCCGTGTGAGTGAGAGCAAATCCTTTTGGGATTGGAGGAAAAAAATCAGCCACCTCGCAACCAAGGATACAAGCAAGCTTCCAGAGTTGGACGGCATTTATATTGTTATGCCCATTCTCTATATGGGTCAGAGCAACACGACTTATTCCCATCCGTTTGGCCACTCTTTCGGCACTTTGTGAGCAGGCATCCCTTATTTGCTTTATCTTCCTACCGACAGACCCTCGAATCTGCTCATCTGGGGTGGTGAGTATTTCTGGTTCAATTATAACTTTTGTTTTGGGCTTTTTGTTCTTCATTGAAGAAAAGCTGTTTATAACTCGTAACCCTGAATTACATATGTTCTCCACAAGAACATATGTAATTATTCGTCACGTTGTATTGTAACCAGAAGCATTTACAATGTAAATACGCCGCACTTTAAGCGGCCTTCTGGTAAGTGAAAAGGGTGCGTTAGGAGAGATGAGAATCCTGGGTCGGTAGTACCTCTCTGGGGTGTGGTAATCACAGAGTATCACGGAACTGGAATAACACAAAGCAGCAAAAACATATGGTATTGTTAATTACATACGAATTACATGAAGAAGCCAGCAAGGACTACTCGAACCTGTACGCGGCCATAAAGGAAGTTTCCGGTATCTGGAACCATCCCCTTACCTCCCACTGGCTAATTCAAACCAGCCTAACGCCCCAACAAGTTTGGGATCGTCTAGCTGGTCACATTCACAAAAATGACTTACTCATGGTTGTCCGCCTGACAAATAGCTACAGTGGCTGGTTGCCTCAAGCTACTTGGGACTGGCTACGCAGTAAGCTCTTTTAGCTGATCGCGGACCTGAGAATAAAGAAAATCTCATCACTGGCGTTAAAAGCGTCAGTTTTTCTTTTAACATATTTTATACAGAGACTGTCTTAAACATGGTTTTTCGCCAGGATAACCGCAATATAAGAGCTGCGCCTAACTCTTAGCTAACATATTTAGTTCTTCTACACCGCCATCTAATTTATTAACAAAATCAGAGATAGAAAAGTTGTATATATCAAGATCGTCCTTGTGTTTTATAAAACTAACCCAGCGTTTGGTATCTTCATGAATAACTGGGGCAATAAAAAGGGTTACGACATCTTTATGTTTAATTCTAAAGTCCTCCAGATGTCTACTTATCGGAGGCATCTCACGCTGAACCTGCACAACACCATTTAAAAGCGTTACCTCCAGAAGGGTATATTTTTCCTTTTCACAACACTCAATATCTGCGCCATTACCCGGAGCATGAGAGGAAGGCAATCCCTCATCATCAGATATATAATTTGGTTTTACAGTTACGCTTGGAATCTTATTTAAAATAGCTAAAGATGTTAAAAACTCTAACCTGAGAGGACTAGGGATCAAGGAAAGTACTTCATCAGTCGATGTTGGACTACTAGTAGTTAATTTCAAAATCTCGCGTTTAATAATTTCCCAGCTAAAATGAGTTGCCCACTTTTGCAATAGTTTATTTTCTTCTACAACATTTGTCTCATATACTCGTTCTATTGAGATCAAATGCTCGTCTATAGAGGAAATGTACTTAAAGTAATCTTTTTCATTACTATACTTCTCATACTTCGAATATGTCTCTAAGACATAATCTATCTTCGCTAATTCCTTTTTATTTAGATCAATAAATCTCCCAAATCCACGTATTGTAATGAGGCCAGTTAAACGCATCTTCCTTAAAAAATCATCTACGTACTCAACCATTATTGTCTTATCTGGCATAGAAGCATGTCGTCCTCCAGTAAGTTCATCCACCTCTTTCAAAATGACCTCCCAACTTGGTTCATATCCAAATCTCGTGCGAATCTCTTTTATCTTTTCATATAGCGCATCAGCATTATCATCTCGCCAGGTTAAAAATAAAGGTACTTCAAGTTTAGTGATACCTGCATCATTGAAATCTTGATCATCATTGATTTTCTTGATCACCTGTAAAAGTAAGATGAGTGGTACGTTCTCATTAGAAACACGCCGCAATGGGTTATTGCGCTGATACTTAGCAAATGCATTTAGGAATGCTTGCTGTTCAAATTCTGGATGTTCTGTATCTGCAAGTTTTAGGCCTATTTTTGAAAACTCAATAGGAATATTCATCTCGTAATAAACAAATCCAAGTTCTTTTGCTAATTTAAACCATGTATCAAACCTTGAGACCCAGCCGTGATCAAATCCGGCTTCTTTATGGTCCTGAGGATTATCTTGAAGAATTTTTATAATATCTTCAGCAGAAAGAGGTTGTCCTTCCTCCCACTTGTCTTTAACTTCCCTACTGACCTTCATTGGACGATATATACCAATCTTAATAAGCTCCCCAGCAACCTCTTCTGCAAGCTCATTAGTTAAAATTTCCTCGTCATAATTTTTAAGTACAGCAAGCATGCCCTTAAATCTCTCAGGGTTTCTAACGGTAGTAGTAAATAAAAGTGGCTTGTATTCGCTTTCTCTTCGAATGGGCATGCTAGTAATTTGTGATTAAGACCTCGTTAATCTCTTTCTTGGTATTGTTATGATAACTTATATAGTTACTGTCGACCAAATGAACATTGTAATTCCTCATCCAGGATATCAATTTTTTATTCTCTCTGCCATTATAAGCAGTAATATTAGATACAGCGAATTTTATCCCTAAATCATTAAGATCATCAAGCGCCCCCATAAGCTCTACATCCTGTTTTTCATTCCAGAGTTTATTATACTCACTGGCCGATATTAGATACGGAGGATCAACATATACAAAATCGTCTTTCTTCAATTTAAGGTTATTGAAAAATATCCTAAAGTCCTTACTATAAAATTTTATATTTCTGTCTTTTACTGTAGAAAAATAACTTTGCAGAGCACTCAAAACATTTTTATTGAAATCCACATTGCCTACAGGAATATTAAATTTACCCTGCTTATTGAAACGAAGCATTCTATTAAAACCGTATACTAACAATAAATATAACAAAAGCGGATCTTTATTTTTATTATTATTGTATTTTTCTTTAAGTGATGCATACCCTTCCCTATTGAAATGGGCGTAGTAGGTTTTAAGCCATTTTTTTTTAAGAGAATAAGGTACCACATCTTCAAAAACAGATCGGGAAAGATTATACTGTTTAAGCAAAACTTTTATCTGTTTTATAAGAGTTTTTTCTTTACCAGCCTGGCCTACAAGAAATTTATGTAAAAAGATAACATTTTGGTCTACATCATTCAGAATATATTGTTTTGCTTCTACGTTTAAAAAAACGCTCCCCCCTCCCAAAAATGGCTCTACAAAAGTGTTTATTTCTTTTGGAAAATATTTTTTAATTTTCCCAATGAGTTTGTATTTATCGCCAACATAAAAGAATGGCGAGCGCTTAATCTGAATTTCTAAACTCATTTTACTTTTGTAATAAAAAGGTATTCTTGATGATTGTTAAAATTTGTTTTACCGGCATTAAAAAATTGGTGGTTCTTTTTAAAAACCTTTGTCTTACCCTTCGCATTTAGGATATGTTTTATATCCTCAAGTTCAATCTTATTTCTAGATGAGCTACTTTTTGAGTTATATGTATTGTTGTAAGAAACGACAATGTATTTTGCTTTTAAATTCTTGATTAAATCCTCAAAAACCACAACGGCTTTATTCTTACAATAATCACTCATGTTTTCTTCTGGTCGTTTTAAAGCAACTCCTGTAAGTTTTGGATCGTCCCAAAGAGTAAGGGTTTCGAGTACGTGATAAAAACGACTGTACTGTCGGGAATTGTAGGGTGGATCAATATAGACAACATCAGCACTGATCTTTCGAGCAAGAATATTTGCGTCCTCCCGGTATATGGAAACTTTCCCCGCTTTTATGAGGGGTTCAATTAGGCGAAAGATGAACTTTTTATCGACGACACTCTTTGAGAAGAAAGCATCGTAGTGACCTACAGTATTTGCGATCTTGTCTGCAGAATAGAGAAGCGATGTGAGAAGTATATAATACTCTTTATCGTTCAATTGACACCTCCGATTATCTAAATCGTTTCGGATATACCCGATTAATTTTGCTGAATCAATACTGAAATACTTACCTCCATAATTACGTGAGAAAAAAGTATGTTCTACCTTGCTCGAAACAAGAGAATTATAATAAGCCACCAAATCAAAAACTTTTTCTCTGTTGTATTTCTCTTGCGAGAAAAAACCTTGATAAACAGCGTGATTCGAATGAAGAAGATCATTCAGGATAATCTTGTTGTACACTTTAGCAGCTCTAGCAGAAACAACCCCTGTCCCAGCAAATATATCAAGAAAACTATTACCCTTACACTCTTTCTTAATATTTTCAAAAATCCAATCAAGCAGCTTGGCTTTACTTCCAACATAGCGCCTATTTTCTATATCAATTGTTGGTAACGGAGGTGCAGTCTTGAAATCTTTAGCTTTGATTTTTCCAACAGATAAAGAACCTTGTTTTAACTTATCCATATCTCTATTTTAGCAGATAAAAGAGCCGCTAGATAAAAAATTGTGGGGAGAACCCCAGAGGGGCGGTGTTGTAAGGGTTCCACAAAATGACCAGGACAAGCTCCTCGCTTAAGAAGCTCCTTAGGCAGTGTTGCCTAAATTCCGCCAGATATTCACAGCCTCCTGAAATTGTGGTCTGGACGAAAGTCGGAACATCATCGTATTGTGACGAGCAAGAGAAGTTATGCTTACATTAAGAGGTAGATACACAGTAAGTGATATTTGACAGATAGCCACTAAATATGTTACAATACACACTGAATTACGAAATGCCAAAGCTCTAAGCCAAGGAATCTCATTTTGTAGTCGTACACTAACATCAACGAAAGGAAAACGATGAGTACATCAATCATCGACGCGGATGCGGCCAAATTGGCTGGTCTGCAAATTGACACCTTGCAAAAGGTGCGTAGCGGTCAAATCACATTCGGTCAGTGGGAGCGTTTCAATAACCTCTCCACGGAAGACCGGGAAGCGCGTTTCGGCGACAGCAAACCGAAGCCTGCAAATCCGCCTGATCCCAAGGTAAAGTTCGGCCTGCTCGTGGATCTCGGCATTATCACGGTGCCCGACGACTACGTGCACAAGGATCATCTCGACACGTTTCGCCGGAACCACGAGAAGGAGTTTTATTACTACAACTCGGACATCACCGACAAGAACTTCAAGAAACCGACACGTGTTCTGAAACCCGGCGACAGACTCCACGTTCGCGCCTTCAAGCAGATTGTGCCAGGCAGGACCACCTCGGAGGAACGTATGGCCTTCCTGGCCACACAGAAGGCCGTTCACACCGGCGCTCAAGGGGCCACACTCGTCTGGGAACAAAAGCGTGACCAATTGCCCAAGGGCAAATGGTACTGCTCCTTCGATGAGAAGGATCGCCTCCCAGACCTCGACGGCTACCACAGGGTGCCGTACGTGGGCGCTCACTCGGGCGGTGGTTTCGACCTCGGCCTCGGCGGTTTCGAGAGTGGCTGGGATGACGGCGGCGTTCTCCTCTGCTTCTGCGACGTCGAGCCCGCTGCGGGCAAGTAGTCCTTGGAAACTTGGACACTTAGTTAATAACCTGGGTTTTAGACCCTTTGTGCCTTCGCCATATTTTTGGCGGAGGCACTCTTTTTTATATATAATATCTGTGGACGGTAGATAGAGCATGCGGCTACGGTTTCATGTCATCGAAATCTCGTATAGGGAATCGGCCAGCAACACTTCGGGTACGCCTTGAGTGTGAGTGCCACCTTTTATGAAAAAATCAAATAAGTCGGTGCGATGTATCAGCGAGCGCGAATGATCTTCAGGGCTCGGAATAAAATACAGAGAGGAGCTGGGGCTCTTCTTGGTGGTATAGACGGCACGTCGTACATTGCTTTAGGGGATACCTCGACGGCTACCACAGGGTGCCGTACGTGAACGCTAACTCGGACGGTGATTTCAACCTCAACCTCGGCAATTTCGAGAATGACTGGAATGACGACAACGTTCTCCTCTGCTTCTGCAACTTCAATGATTTCTCCCACTACTTGTTAGTGGGAGTTTTCTCTCCAAGGGTTTTCTTCCAACCACCAAGCATACGGCCCACTTCGTCAAGGAGAAGGATGAGCGCGCCGTAACTTTTGTGGTCAATGACTTTGTCTTCCCAGCCTATCTGTAAAAAGAATTTAAGTAGATCAGATTTTGCGATAGCTTGTGATACCAGCGACAACTTTTCAAATTTGTCATAAGCAAAACAGGCTCTGAATATCAGTTCGAGAAGTGAGAGAAAAATATCATCAATCTTGGCACCAATCGTATAACGATCAACGCGCTTTAGATTTGTAATGGAGTTATGCCAGACTTGGTACGCACTTTTAGCTCGCACAAGGACAAGTGGAATCTGGGGGGGGACACTTAAAGGTTTTTTCTGAACGGCATGTTGACTCATAAATATGATTCTATCATTACAATGGAAAATTTACTCCTGACCTGGGAGAGATTTTTGCGCGGTAAAAGGAATAAAAAAGATGTTATAAAATTTCAAACCGAGCTTGCTACAAACCTCACGAGTTTGTATTCAGATCTTAAAAACAAAACCTATATACATGGGCCGTATTCGGCATTTAATGTTGCTGATCCAAAACCTCGAAATATCCATAAAGCTACAGTACGAGATAGGGTTTTGCACCACCTCGTATACAAAGAGCTTTATTGGTATTTTCATCATCGCTTTATTTACGATTCCTATTCTTGTCGAAAGTACAAGGGCACCCATAGAGCACTCGATCGTTTTAGAGATTTTGCACGTAGGGTTTCGAAAAACCATACAAAAACATGTTTTGTCCTCAAATGTGACATTAAGAAATTCTTTGCCAGTATAGACCAGGAAACTCTCGTAGAGATTCTCGAACGGCATATCGCCGATCAAGATATCCGTTGGCTCATCAGCCAGGTTGTTTCAAGTTTTTATACTACCCAGCCTGGTATTGGTCTACCACTCGGCAACCTCACATCGCAGCTTTTAGTTAATGTGTATATGCACGAGTTTGATATGTATCTTAAACAGGAGCTAAGAGTCAAATACTATATTCGCTACGCAGATGATTTTGCAATTCTATCAAACAACCAGGACTATCTTAAAGAAATTTTGTTGAAGATTGATAGCTTTCTAAAAGAGAGGCTGCACCTTACCCTTCACGAGCATAAGGTATATATAAAAACCTATGATTCGGGGGTAGATTTTCTTGGCTGGGTACATTTTCCACATCATCGACAAATTCGAACTACTACCAAGCGAAAGGTTATACGGAATATGGAAGGGTATCCCAAGAGAGAAACGGTAAGTTCTTACAGAGGGCTTTTAGAGCATGGGAACACACATGCTCTTCAAAGACGGTTGAAGCTTATAGAATAATGGCGCGCTATCAATCCAAAGAAATATCCCAGGGCCTAAAATAACATCTACAACCGAAGGGACAAGAGCATTGTTTGTAGGGTGGTAAATTAAAACCCATTTTTGAAACTTCTATCGGAAAAATTTTAGCGTGATGTCTTTTGCACTCCGCGCAGACTTTATCATCCTGGGCCGTATACACTTTAAGAGATTTGACTACTCCTGAATTTTTCCAGCCTTCAAGGTTGGAAGCTACAATTGCCGAAGTTGTTTCTCGCTGCTCCATTACTGAATCTGAACCAGTGTATTACAAGCATCATTGCCCGTTCCGCCTTCATAGGTTCCCTGCTGTTTCAAAAAATCACAGAGTGTTGTCTGATCAAAATTAGACCAGTTAATTTTTTGGTAAGTGTCTTTGTCTAATCCATAGACCAAAAGTGGAGTATCGTCTTTCTGATTTCCATAGGCATCGGTGGTCTGACCAGTGTAATCAACAAGCACATCGTACGCATCAGTACCGGAGTAAGCAGTAGAGCCTGATGAAAAAACAGTCTGAAATAATTGAGAGGACAATTTATTTGTCACATCAAAGAGTGAACTTTTATCCAAGATATTTCCAACATGAACGAAGACAGTTATCATGGTTGTTCCGGCTGGCCGATTTGAATCTGCCGGTTCTATACGTAAATCCTGATAGCTTGCCTGGATGCCTCCACCAAGTTGAGATATGTTATTTTGGACATTGTGTTTAAGAGTCTGTTGAGCTTGCAGAATCCCTTCTGCTCCCTGAAACGATATTTGAGAGAGTGCCTGCTCCTCTTTTTTTATTACACTGATCTGAGAAATACTGCTTGTAGACACTTGAATCAGACTCAGTGCCTGGCTTTCATTGGTAAGACCTTGTTGGATTGAGGTGACACCGGATTCTGCGGCATCAGGGTCAAGATAAGAAAATCCCCCCTTAGGCACAGCTGTATTGATTGCTGATACCAAAGCATTAACTCCACTAAGTTGGTTAGAGATTGCTTGATTCAACAGATCATTAGCTTGAGATAGATCTAAGGGAGCTACTCCATATAAGTGTTGGAAATTGATTTGTGCTTTTGAAAGTTCTCCTTGAGCTTTACTCTCATTGGAAGCAACAAGACCCTCTAAGTATTGGCCTCCCCAAATGGCTGACGTAGGATCGCTCATGTCTTTTTGAGCCGCTTCAAGATTAGGTATTACATCAGTCTGAACTGAATCGAGATATTTAGCATCTGTTATTTTGGGAACTGAATTATTTATATTGGTTTTTGAGGAAGATTGCTGAGTATTATTTCCATTTGTTGGGGTGGTAACGCCGATAAGAATAAATAGAACAATTATCGAGATACCAAAGATAAGGGCCACTTTTTTACGCGAATTAAGTTTGAGTATTTTAGGTTTAATAAGGCCGATGATCAAGCATACGACTGAGGCCACAAGCAAGAGAAAGAAAAGCACATCCATGTTTTTATTTTTAATGAAGAATCGCCCAGTGATAATTTTGGGATGTGCTTTAAGTGGACAAACAAAAAGCCCATTCTCATGGGTGAGAGCTTGCGCCCTCCATATCAGTTTCCCGATATGACCTGCAACGGTAACCCCATAAAATGGGTTTTTTGTACCGTTGCAGGTTTTTTCATCATGCCAACATTACTGTTGGTTTAGATTACTTTGCTATTAAGTTGTAGCCCTATAGTAGCTCAAAATGGATAATATTTCATCTTTTTGTTAACATTCCATTAACATGACTCCTAACGAACTTAGAGATAGAAATCTTCTTTGGCTAATGCAGGGAATGGAATATCTTCTCGAAAAAACTGGTAAAAATCGAGTCGATTTTGAGAGCCAAATACCAGAGGAAAATACCCCAAGCCATTCTGAACAAGAAAAATTGATCCGCTTGCTTGAGCTTAAAGGAATCGCCAAAATTAAAAAAATCTATACGACACCCTATACAGTTCTTGATCCAAAAGAAGGTTACAAAGACAGGGGTGGTTATTTTTCCGCCAGCCTGGAAATCAATCAGAAAAAATTCCAGGACTTATACAAAGAATTAAAAGAAAAATACGAGGACCAAATCAAAACATCTGGAAAAGTCATTTATATAAGCAAGAAGAGAGGAATATGGATAGATAAAGATAGAAAATATGGCATAAAAGGCAAGCGATTAGAGCTCGTACTATTTCTTACAAAAAATGAGGGCGTGAGAATCGGACAGCTTGCAAAAGTGGCAAAACAGAATGAAAAATTAACAATAAAAGAAATCAAGAAAATTAATGAAACCTTCAAAGAGAAGCTGAGAGTGATGAATGCGCTCATAGTGCGTGAGGAAACCTCTGGTTATTCTTTGAACGTGGGAGATTATCAATTTGAGCTAATGCCAGAATAGATACCTTGCCCGGATGTTAATAACCTCATTTTAAAGTCCTAATCTTAGGGCTTATTTTTTATTTTTCTCTATATCAACCTCTATTAAAAGTTCTTTGGCAAAATTGGTAGAAAGATAGGGTGCAGTCAGAGAGAATAAAATTTAATAGAGCAGATCAATCAGTTGATGAGAAATCGGAAGAATTTTTCATTGATCGTCTGCTCGAGATTCTCATGCTGCAAGTAGAGTCCTTAGATACTAAAGGATCAACAATTTCAAGTCAAGAGGTCGTCAGCGAGTCCTCTGTGTCAAAAAACCGGCTGTCGCGGAATTAGTTGGCAGATCCAAGCCCCTGCTCTGAGTGTCGACTTCTCAACGGGGGACTCCATTTGCTCGCTAGTTTCTAACTTCTCTGTTCCAATTATCAGACAACAATTCAAGCGTTGGAGGATCGCTTGACTGATTGAATTGGACAGCAGGCTTGGATACATACCCTAGCTATCCCCACCCTTAGCCGGGCCGCATTGTGATAAATGGAGGATATAAAAGTCGAAGGACAGTTAAAATTGTTAACAAAAAGAACACAAATGAAAGAAAAACGCACCACCACATTAGTCCGAATCAGCACCTCATGGCACTCATTTTTGAAGTCTGAATCAAAGGAGAGTAAGAAAACGATCTCGAAGCTCCTAGACGTCATATGTCGTCATTATTATGGCAAGAGGGATAAAATGGGGGTAATGGGAGGCAATAAGCAACATAAGACACCTAGCTCTGGAAATCTATGAAATACAGCAGAGACAAAGCGACATTACACCTACAACTCGCAAAGAAAATTTTGCAAGGCGAAAACTTGGTAACGACAAAGTCTGCAGTAGAGGAACTTAAGAGACAGGGTTATTCTCTTTCTAAAAACTATGTTACGAGATTATTAAATCTAGCTTACCAGCTAACATTGTTTGAAGAAGACAAAAAAATAGAATTCATGAAGGAGTATAGAAATATCGCTATTGAAACGGCAAATACGCTCGCTGGAATTGTTCAAATGCTTGCTTCCCTACAAAAACGGCTAGAACAGATGGCCGCGAAGACAAAGGCTGAGTTACCGTATAAAGGGATGGTTGATAATCAACTGTTAGCGCTTGATATGTCTCAAGATTACAACGATACTAATAACTGATTATCATGAAAGATCAAACTACATTATTAAAGGCCCTGATTTATTGCCGTGTCTCAACAGAAGAACAAGCTGGAGATGATCGACACTCACTCAAGACGCAAAGAAACCTTTGTGAAAAAGCCATCCTTGAAAGCGGCAAATACAGACTTGCTGAAAATGGAATCTACGAAGATCCCGGCAAAAGTGCCACTAACATGAATCGTCTCGGGCTCCAAGATATGCTCATACGAATTCAGGAGGATAAAAGTATTAGGGCCGTCTTTATACAAGATACAGACCGACTTGCTAGAAATGTAAACGACCATTTGACGATCAAAGCATTGCTTCGAAAACATAGTGCAGAAGTTATTTCAATCTCTCAACTTGGACTTGAGGATACCCCCGAGGGTAATTTTATGGATATTGTCATTGCTGGTGTAAATCAACTGCAGTCTCAGATCACTGGCAGAAAAACAATAAAGAGCATGGAGCAAAAATTCTGGGAAGGAGGATGGCCTACCCACGCCCCTCTTGGGTATCTGAATGTGGGGAAAAAAGAAGACGATGAAGAACGTACAGTAATTATTGATGATATTCGCGGCCCATTAATAGCTGAGGGCTTCAAACTATACGCAACCGGTGATTATTCGGTTCTAGAAATAAGAGACATGCTGCATAAAAAAGGGCTTCGAACAAAATCAGGCAAAATGCTTGCCCACAGCAAAATGGCCCAGATACTTAAAAACCATTTCTTCTACGGAGAAATGCATTGGCGAGGATTAATTAATAAAGGCAAACACAAACCTCTCACAGATAAAGAGATTTTTGATCGCTGCCAGTTAATTATGGGGGAACATATTGGTTGGGGCTGTCGCAGACGAAAATTCAACTTTATTCTTAGAGGGTTTGTGCGCTGTGCTCTGTGCGATTACAGATATACAGCCGAGCATCATCACAAAAAGAAAAAATCCTACTACCACTGCAGCCGCTACGGAAACAAGAATCCAGAAAATGCAAAATGTATGGATAAATCTGTTGATGTTGAAGATCTGGAGAATCAGGTCGAGGTCGAGTTCTCTAAAATTCAATTCTCGCCTGAATTTATTCTAAAGATTGAGACACGATTAAAAAAACTTTATGAATCTAAAAGAAGTTCTGTAACAGAGAACAGGCAGAAGCTAACTCAGGCAAAAATTACACTTGAGCAGAAACTGGAGCAAGCAGAAGAAAAACTAATTAGCGGCGTGTTGGATAATGCCGGATTTGAAAGAGCCAAAAGACGATACAGAGAACAAATTGAGAATTTTGAGGATGAGCTCATCAAGCTAGAAAGGTCGAAAAATATTAAGGTAGACGTTATACAGCAAGTATTAGCCCTGATCAGAAACATAGGAGAAAGTTATGAGGAAGCTTCTCCGGAACTAAAGCGCCTCTACCTTGGACTTTTCTGGGATCATTTCAAGGCAGCTAATCGAGAGATCACAGAAGCAGTAAAATCACCGATTGTAAGAGCATTAGAGACCGCAGGGCAGCTCACATTCAAAGAATTGAGAAGAACCCCGTTTGAGCCACAATACAGCAGAGACGAGCAAAAAGTTATATTAAGAAACGAAAGGGGTGCCTACAGGGATTCGAACCCTGGCTGGGAGTTCCACAAACTCCAGTGCTAACCATTACACCATAGGCACCATGCACATTTACTTATACTTCGGCGGCTCCTCCTTTATACCAGATTTATGGTTAGAAAGTCGAGCTAAAGCATAAAGTAAACTTGAAAGACGATTGAGAAACGATAAAGTCCCTTTTTCAACTTTCACTTTTCCTTCTTCCGAAACTCCAACTACTCTTCTCTCAGCTCGACGAGCAATCGTTCGAGCGAAATCAAACTTAGCTGCAAGGGCTGTTCCGCCGGAGACGAAAAAAGTTTTAATCGGTGGCATTTCTTTTTCCGCCAGATTTACTAATTCCCCTGCCCACAAAGCTTTTTCTTCAGGAATATTCATTGGGAATCCAGCAACTTGAGCTTGAATTGAAAAAAGTGTTTGCTGAACCGTATCAATTATCTCCGCAAAGGATTCATCTCCTAATTTATAACCAATTTCTTTTGAAGCAACTTTGCAAATTCCGAGAAAAGAATTTATTTCATCAAGAGAACCTAAGGCCTCCGTCACTTGTGAACTTTTAGAAACACGCTGATCACAACCATAAGTCTTGGTTGTGCCAGAATCACCTTTACCAGTAAAGAGGGCCATAGATATATTATAAACTAATTCTTTACTTGTGCACTGGAGAGGACTCGAACCTCCACACCCTTGCGGGCACAGCCACCTCAAGGCTGCGTGTATACCAATTTCACCACCAGTGCATTAGGAGATAATCTTAATATTTTTTTAAGAAACTGTCTCCTCTGCTTTTGGAGAATCAGTGTCGATAGGAGCTGTATCAGCTGGAATAACTTTCATCATTTCCATTTTCATACGCTTGCTGATTTCTTTAGCAGCTTTCTTTCTAACATAGTAAAGCTTTGACTTTGAAGTCTTAGCTCTCTTAGTAACTTCAATTTTTTCAATTGATGGAGAATATAGAGGAAAAACTCTTTCAATACCGTAACCACCAGAAACCTTGCGGACAGTGAAAGTAGCACCGGCTTCTTTGCCGTGCTTTCTGGCAAGAACCATACCTTCAAAAATCTGAATACGGGTCTTGTCTTTTTCCTTAATTTTTTGATGAACCTTAACAGTATCCCCAGATCTTAGGTCAAGATCTCGGCGTTCTGTAAGGTTTGCTGATGAAATTTTAAAGTCAGTTTTCATAGATTTATATGAGGCCATACTTTAACATAAGCCATTTTTATTGGCAACCTTAAGCCGTTTTTGAGTCTTTAAATTCCTTTAGAGCCTTTTCAAAATCTTTTGGGTAGGGGGCCTCAACTTTTACAGTTTCTCTATCAAAATCAGTAAACTCAATTGAGCGAGAGTGGAGAGCGAGACGCTTAAATCCAAGAATTGATTCGCGATTTGGAGCGTAAAGATGATCGGCAACAACTGGATGATGAATGAAAGAGAAGTGGACTCGGATTTGGTGGTTTCGTCCAGTTTTAGGATGGGCTTCGACGAAGGTTGAGGAGGTGCCGCGGCGTAAGACGCGGTACTCAGTAACAGCGGCGCGCGCGAGGCCGCGCGCGCCTCTCCCCGCAGTTCTCTTTCTAAAATCAGTTCCGCTTCTACCAATTGGCCTATCGATTATTCCGTCATCATTTTTTACAACTCCATACACGAAAGCATGATAGGTTTTATTAATTTCTCTTTCCTGAAATTGAGTTTGAAGAAATTCAAAAGTTGCATCGTCCTTTGCCACAACGAGGACTCCAGAGGTTTCTTTATCTAGTCGGTGAACAATCCCTGATCTAGGAATTTCTTCGCCAGATGTTGTATTAAAAAATCCTCCAACACTTTTTATTTCAGGATACTTTTTAGATATCCAAGATGCCACTGTCTCTTCATCACTTTTCCCAGCCGAATGACACAACATCCCAGGAGGTTTGTTCAGCACCAAAAAACCTTTTTCATCTAGAAGCACCTTTATTAATTCCATGGTGGGCGATAAGGGATTCGAACCCCTGACCTTCGCTGTGTAAAAGCGCTGCTCTACCAACTGAGCTAATCGCCCAAATCAAACTATTTAACCGATGCAAAGCAGTGTAAAGCTTTTAGCGAAGCTTTTCAAGTCTCGACCATAAGAAACCTCTATTAGACCTGATTAGGCAAATTACAATCTGAAATAAACCAATTTGTTGGAGTGTTAATTTCCTGACCTTCTTCATCAAAAATTGGTGTCTTCAATATCTTAATTGCGTCAGGTGAAAGATAATCAAAATCTTTGTTATCAATAAAACCTTTAAAGAAAAGATATCTTGATGGCGTATGCTCAAAAAATGTCTTTTCAGCAAATATGTCTTGTCCTCCATTAATCCTATCGACTAACTCATTAAATATCTCAATGTGGTTAGTATTACCTTCACCATAAAATTTCTCGTCAGTCAGTGCGTCGATAACAATAACAAAAGCCCTAGCGAGTCTTTGCTTTACCGAAGGATCTATTTTCTTTTCCTTCTCGTGAATATAAATATGTCTATCATCTTGCCCTACCCCAAATGACTCACAAACATCTTTTCTAACCGTTTCATAATCTTTAGCTTCTTTTTGGCCGGTTGGTACTTCTCTGTGATGAGTTTCTGCATCTAAATATTGATTCGGAGAAACAGCACGTACAGCCACCTCATAATCATTAATGATTTTTAAAATTCTCTCCTTGTAATTAGGTTGAATCACCTCATTCTGCTTTCCCATCTCAAAGGTTTTCATATTCATACATTTAAGTATAACAGGTCAAAATAAAGTTCCTAGTATTCTAAATTTGTGCCCCCGGTTGGAATCGAACCAACATTGACGGCTTAGAAGTCCGCAGTTCTATCCATTGAACTACGAGGGCTTGAAAACTATGCTCCCAGTAGGAATCGAACCTACATCGCGAGATCCGCAATCTCGCGTTCTATCCATTGAACTATGAGAGCGCGCGACAGGTACGACTATATCAATACTAAAGAGAAGGGTCAACGACATGTGGACTTGATGAAGCGAACTGCTGTAGAAGAATTGCCTTCGCTTTATAATTATTTTCAATAGCCTGAATATTTGTAATATTAAATGAAGGAATTACGGGTGGTTTTGTTGGGGTTACATAAAATGCATCACCGCTTTGAATAGTCCAGAAGACGTAACCACTCCAAGTCGCAAAAACTATTACCCAAAAAAGAGAAGTTAGTAACAATCTGTTCCAATCTTTATACGAATCAAAAGTGACAATAGAAAATTTATGGACACTTTTGATCTTTTCGTTTCTTTTTTTGTTGAAAAAATTTAAATTCATTTTATTTATTTTTCACCACTGTGAAAGTAATGTTACTAGACCAGAGCGGAGGTTTCTTGGTGGCATCAGAAATATTCAGATGGATTGTTGAAATTGATATTTTGTATGGGAGATTTTCTAAAATTGAAACAAAACGATATACACTCTGCCATGAACCAGAAATACCTAGTGAAAAGACTAGGTAATCTCTACCTGAGGAATTTAAGGTTCCATCTTCAGTTGAATTAACAGAAAGGGTATGTGAAACACCAGCATCGTCTGCCAAATTCTCAAGATTTTGAATAAAATTAGCAGTGCCATCTGAGGGGACAAACAATGAATCTAGATAGGCTCTATCTGGGGTTGTAGTTGCGACAAGGCGCTGGATTTTTTGAATGCTATCTTTCTCAGATTCTACCGAATAAACTGTAGATGAGTCAGTAACGACACTTTCATCATATGAAACCAATGAGTAATACAAATAAATATACAAACCCACACAAAGAACTGAGTACACAATCGAGAGCATGGAGATTAATTTAGTGGAAGTTGATTTCATATCTTAAAATTTCCCAAACAAAGTAATTGTAAAAGAAACATTGGTGTCGGCCGCCAGTGTTGAAATTGGAAAATTGACTGAATTAAAAAATGGATCCTTTTGTAAGGCGGTGGAAAAAGAAATGAAATCCTTTCTGGTTGCCGCTGTACCAGAAACTAAGAGCGTACTATTTGTCGCCCCAGCCATATAATCAAATTCATTAATTGTGATGGCTTGAGAATTATATTTTTGGACTTCATCAACCACTAGTGTTGGATTATGATCAGGGGCACTGAGTATCGCCGACTCTTTTAAAACACTCTGTACTACCTTACCAAGCGTATTTCTTTGAGAAGTCAATGTGACAGTGTTTTGATTATTTTCATTAATTTGAACGGAACTTTCTGCAACTTTAGAAAGAATATATGATGGAAATAAAAGTATCCCCCCAATTAAAAATACTGACCCAGTTAAAATTAACGCCACTGAAACAAATCGAACAATATATTCTGTCCTGAGTGTATTTCGTTGTTTTGAAGGAAGGAGAGTATACATGTTATTTAGGTGTCACTAAACCAAGCGCTCCTGCATAATGTAATGACTGGTCTAAAGGAATGATTGGTATTTCCTCATCAAAAGACAATATATTGGTCCAAACATTTGCAAGTTCGACAGGCACCTTTAAACCTACAGCCAAATAATCTGCGAGCCCTGGAACAGATGATCCATTTCCGCATAAAATTATTTTCTCAATACTTTTTGAAGCCATATGGTCGTCATTTCTTCTTGAAAGCCAATATATATAAACCCTATCAATTTCTTCTTTTAGTGCCGAAGCAGGGCTAAACAAAACCGAAAAATCTTTACCGTCGGACGACTTCATCATTAGACCATTTTTTACTACCAATTCTTCAGCTTTATCGGGTGTAATATTTAAATCTTTAGCAAGAACCATACTAAAATTATTTAGCCCTAGTGAAATAGTTGAGGTGAATTGCGGAGCACCATCACAGACAATAGAAATACCAGTTTGAGTATCTTTAAGATTCACCACCAGATAGGCTGAGTTGTCTCCTTTTTTTACAACAGACCTTGAAACTGCTGTTGGTTCAAGCAAAAATGAAAGAACAGTGATACCACAACTCTCAAATAATGCGATGTAGCTCTCAATAATCTTTCTGGGCAAAACTGTAACAATCGCTTCAACTTCGTTATTCCCCAAATACCTAAAAATATGATAATCGAAGACCGCTTCTTCACCAGAAATTGGTACATTTTCTTCAAGATGAAATTCGATATTACTACGAATTGCCTCCTCACTGCCCATTTCGACAATAGTAGTAAATAAATATGATATTTCTTCTGGTAAAGAAACTTTAACGTAACGCAATTGAAATTCGCGCTGAAGAGACTCAATTACTTTTTTTAGTTCAGTATTTTCCGAAATAGTTCGAAAATCAGTGATAGGATTTTCAAGAAATCTCTCTCCGAATCGTCCGAGTTTTGTTTTGCCGTTAGACTGTTTAAGCTCAACTACTTGGATTGATTTTGATCCAATATCAATACCAAACGATGGCATAGACAGAAAAGCTGGCGAGGGAAAATATGAAAGAATATTAAACCGCATTGGTTTAAGTATATCACGCCAATAATTCAATTTAAATTAATTTGCGGGAGTTCCTGGGGGAATTTCTGGACCTGCTTTAATTAATGAGAATGGGATATCATCCTTTCCACCAACTGCGAAGAGCATACCGTTGCTTTCATACCCTCGAATAGTTCTAGACTGTAAATTAGTTACGAAAAAACATTTTTGGCCAACAAGCACCGCTGGGTCAGAAAAATGAAGGGCGATACCAGAAATGATTTGGCGAGGTGATGCCTCATTAAAATTAACAGACAGTTTTAAAAGTTTATCAGTTGCTGGAACCTTCTCGACTGACAAAATTTCACCAACCTTAATTTGGATTTTAGAAAAATCGTCAAAAGTGACTTCGGGTTTTTCACTTTTGACGATTTCATTCTTTTTATTATCAAAAAAACTTTTGAGAATTAGTGCGGCAGCTGAAGCATCAATCATGTCATTTTTGCCCTGCAATCTTTCTGCCTCAGCTGAAGTCATAAATTCTGGGTGAAGAATAACTGGAATCTTTAAATCATCCTCAAGGTCTTTCTTAAAAGAGAGAATTTTCTTCATTATCGGATTGTCCACTCCTTTAAAATCTTGAGATTCTCCGAGGATGATTTTTCCCGCGCCTTCTTGCGTCACGATTTCTTTGATTTCCGCAAGAAGGCGCGAGGAGTTAGCGAGCACGGCCTTAGGAAAAGCTAGGCCGTGCTCGCTGTCCCCCACCGCAATCCCAACATTCTTACTACCATAATCAATACCGATGCATTTCATAATTTATTTTACTTCAAGAATAACTTCTTCTTTTGGAAATCTGACCTTTTTTTCAAGAGAATATGGATCACCCTCTTTTCTAAAACCTACTACGGCAATAACTTTTGATTCAAGTCCTAATTTTTCAAGACTAAGGATTTCATCAAATTTTTGTGGATCAAATCCCTCCATTGGTCCCGCATCAATTCCAACTTCAGCTGCCGCCAAAAGAAGTACACCCAGTGCAATATACACTTGTCGAGCAGACCATTCTTTTACACCATCAGGAGTTCTAGAACTTACAGCACCCTTTATTCCGTCAGAGTACCCTTTCAAACTATCAACTGTTGTTCCCCTTGTGTTTGCAACAGATTTAATAAAGTTATCTACAAATGGGCTATCAATATTTTTCTTAATGGCAAAAACAATCAAATGAGAAGCTTCGGTGACCTGAGCTTGCCCATAGGAGGCATCTTTTAATTTCGCTCTAATTTCAGGGTTTGTTACAACAATAAATTCCCATGGCTGAATTCCGAAAGATGAAGGGGCTAGACGGATGGCTTCGAGTAGGAAATCCAATTGTTCTTGAGTTAATTTTTTGTTCGGATCGAATGATTTGGTGGCATATCGCCAATTAAGAGCCTCTAATACTTCTTTTTGTGTTGACATGCTGTTTTGTTTATTGATAATAGACATCTCTATAATATGCTAAAAACTTTTAAAGAAAAAGTCTTACTGGTTGTATCCCACATTCCTAAAGGAAAGACAATGTCATACAAACAAGTGGCGATAAAAGCTGATAGTCCAAACGCATCTCGCGTGGTTGGCTCAATAATGAAACAAAACTTCAATCCAAAAGTACCCTGTCATAGAGTAATAAGGAGCGACGGTAAAATGGGCGGATACAATAGAGGAGGTATCAAAAAGAAATTTGAGATTCTAAAAAAAGAAAGGGCAATAAAATAAACAGAAATGGCGGCCCGATTGATTCAGGGCCGCCATTCAACAACTGGTTTTATTTTGCTTCCTCTTTTCGCTTTGAACTACCTGATGAGAAAAGGACCACGCCATAATGAAAGAAAATAGCTGTTCAACCTTTTCAGGATGTTCCGCCAGAATTACTGCCTGTATTCGATGCCTCATGAGTTTTTTCCGTTCAAGAGCTTCATCACGCAAGGGCAGACCAAGCAATTCCTTGAGAATTCCCACCCGGCTAGCCAAAAGGTTCCTTTCATGAATTTCTCGTAAAATATTTTCATCCTTCTCTGCAATTTGGTCCCGATCTTTTTGTAACAGCTCAGTAAGCTCTTCCTTAGACAAGTTTTTTAAATGATCCATTTATATCCCCCTCCTTATTTAAAACACACAATATCACGAAAGTCTGTTTCGTCAATATAAAATAGCTCTGGAGTCAGAATCAGTGCGGAGGAGGTGAGATTCGAACTCACGGGAGCCTTACGACCCCTCCTGTTTTCAAGACAGGTGCGATAGACCTCTCTGCCACTCCTCCGCACTGATATCCTGAAATAATTTTCACTCCTCCTGTTTTCAATATTCTAAGACAAGTGCGATAGAGTAGCTACTCTTTCTTTCCTATCTCAATATCAACTTCGATCCTTGATTTTTCTTTATCAGGACCGTTAGCTATGAAGAAAATGTAAATTATTTCAAGAATACCAGCCGTGTTTATGATAAGAATTGCAAGGAACCACCATAAATCATCGCGTCTGGCTGACTTCCAAAGGGCCAAACCTTTCCAAACGAGGCTCCAAATAACCAACAGGGCTAATAAAAACAAGAATGAATGGCTTATCATGAAAATACTCTAACAAATAATTATTAAATCGGCAATTTCTGATATACTTATTGTATGGCAGATGTAATACCCTTACGTTGGCAAGCGCACGAATACGATCACTACGAAAGAAGTACCGATTGGTACTGGGCGGTTGCAATTATTACGCTCTCAATTATTGCTCTTTCAATAATTTGGAATGATTATCTCTTTGCTCTAGTAATTGCGATTGGTGTATTCGCATTAGTCTTGTACACAAAGCGACCATCAAAACTTATTACATATGAACTAAGTAAAAAAGGCATTCGAATTGAAAAAACACTTTATCCATACCCCACCCTCGAATCATTCTGGGTTGAAGATTACAACCAAACCCCAAGACCAAAACTAATTTTAAAATCTATTAAAGTTATGATGCCACATATTGTTATTCCGATTGAAGGTATTCACCCTGATGAAGTTCATTCATTCTTAAGCGCCCGACTTCCGGAAGAAGAACATGTCGAATCACTTTCAGTTAAAGTAATGGAATATCTCGGTTTCTAATATGATTGATAAAATTTCTCTAGCACTATTAGTGTTAATACCAGTGGCTGTCATTGGCAGTTATATTGGTGTTCCAGATGTTATCTTATTTTTTATTTCGGCCCTGGCCATCGTCCCACTAGCAAAATATTTAGGAGAAGCAACTGAAGAAATATCTGGAAGATCTGGTCCTGCCGTTGGTGGTTTTCTAAATGCTACCCTCGGAAATGCGACTGAGCTTGTGATTGGTATTCTTGCGCTTCAAAAAGGCTTAATTGAAGTAGTAAAAGCCTCAATTACTGGTTCCATAATTGGAAACTTACTCTTGGTTCTTGGTATGGCCATGTTCTTTGGCGGGTTAAGACAGAAGAAGCAAACATTCAATATAACAGCGGCACGTGCTGGGGCTTCAACACTCCTAGTCGGAGTAATTTCTTTGGTTATTCCTGCCATATTTCTTTTAACTTCTCCAAACATTGGTCAGGCCGCTATTCAGAATCTAAGTGTATTTGTTTCGATATCAATGATTGTTGTTTATATCGCAGGCCTTTTATTTTCTCTTTATACTCACAAGCACTTATATCTTGATGAATTGGAAAAATATGAACCGAAGTGGTCACGAGCAAAAGGAATAACCATTCTCGTCTTGGCGACCCTTTGTGTTGTTTGGATGTCAGATATTTTAGTTAATTCAATAAGTGGAGCAATTGATTCACTTGGTTGGACTCAATTATTCATTGGTGTCGTTATCCTAGCCATTATTGGAAATATTGCAGAACACGCTTCTGCTGTTACTGTTGCAATTAAAAACAGAATGGACATCTCGCTTCAAATTTCATTTGGTTCCGCAACGCAGATGGCTTTATTTGTCGCCCCTCTTTTGGTTATTGTTAGTCTTTTCCTTCCATACAAAATGAATTTGGTTTTCAATATTTTTGAATTGGTAGCAATAGTCCTTTCAGTGTTCATCGCAAACGCAGTTATTGAAGACGGTGAAAGCAACTGGCTCGAAGGAATTCAACTGATGATTACTTATGTGATTATCGCAGTTGCCTTTTTCTTCCACTCCTAATATACATAAAAAAAGCGCTTCGCAATTTGTGTGCGAAGCGCTTTTTCTTTTTTATTATTTTAAAGTCTTAATGAGTTTAGCGAGGCGAGATTTCTTTCTGGAAGCGGTATTCTTTTTGATTGTGTGAGCCTTGGCAGCTTTGTCGAGTGCCTTGTAAGCGGAAGAAAGAAGCTTTTCAGCGTCTTCAGTTTTTTGGGCTTTGACCAACTTTCTGATTTGGTTAATTAGTTTGGCAGCTTTTTCAGCACGGCGAACATTAAAGACTCTTTTGGTCTTTGAACTTCGTAGAGCTTTCTTGGCACCAGATGTGATAGGCATGGCAAAGAATATACCAAATGATGATAGAAATGGCAAATTTTGCTAATATACAAGTATGATTTACAAACTCTCTGGGAAGGTTATTCATCTAGCAGAAAGGTTCTTAGTTATTGATGTTGGAGGCGTTGGTTTCAAGGTGACTGTTCCAACTCACATAATTGATAGAGCTAAAGAAGGAGAGCAATTAGATTTTTGGACTCACCTTGCAGTAAGTGAAAACGCCCTCGATCTTTATGGCTTCGAGGACAAACCGGCATTAGATTTTTTTGGAATGTTAATTGGCATATCCGGAATCGGTCCAAAGACTGCGATGACAGTACTCAATCTCGCCACAATCTCTTCTCTTAAAAAAGCTGTGTCCTCTGGTGATACAACCCACTTAGTAAAAGTTTCGGGCGTTGGTAAAAAAATCGCCGACAAGATTGTTTTGGAACTTAAAGGAAAATTTGATAAAGAAGAAAATGAAATTAATTTAAAAGATGAAGTTGAAACGCTCGAAGCTTTAAAAGCGATGGGTTATTCACACAAAGAAGCACGGGAAGCACTTCGCGAAATTTCTGGAGAATTAGTCTCCCCTTCTGATCGCATAAAAGCGGCACTTAAAATTCTTGGAAAATAATATGAGTGCGGACAATGTTCTTCGAACAATAAAAAAATATATTCCGAGAAATATTTTTGCCTTTGCTCAACCTTCCTACCACTTTCTATTAGCACTTTCAGGGGCAGTCATTTATAACTTTCCTTCACGAAATATTAAAGTTGTAATGGTCACAGGTACCAAAGGAAAGTCCTCAACAGTTGAAGTAGTAAATGCCATCCTGGAAGAAGCTGGGTACAAAACGTCACTCGCAGGAACTGTTCGATTTAAAATTGGGGATGAGTCAAGAGCGAATAAATACAAAATGACGATTCCAGGAAGATTTTTTGTTCAGAAATTTTTAAGAGATGCAGTGACTGCAAAATGTGACTATGCAATTTTAGAAATGACTTCCGAGGGAGCAAAACAATACCGACATCGATTTATTGATTCTGACGCTCTGCTTTTCACCAACCTTTCACCCGAACATATTGAATCGCATGGCTCATACGAAAAATACGTTAGGGCTAAACTAAGCATAGCTCTAGCATTAGCAAAATCTAATAAACCAAGAAAGATTTTGGTAGCTAATGCGGATGATAAAGAAAGTGAAAGATTCCTGAAGATTGATGGTCTTGAAAAATTAACATATTCGTTAGCTGAAGCCGAACCATTTGTCTTGGGTACTGAAGGTTCTGAAATAACTTACCTTGGAGAAAAAATAAGTACAAACTTGCCAGGGATTTTTAATATCTCAAATATTCTTGCAGCAATTACTTATACGAAGACGCAAGAAGGTGTGCACTTAGATACAATCAAAAATGCCTTAGAAAAATTTAAAGGAATCCTTGGCCGAGTACAAAAGATAACACTTGATGAAACTGATCCATTATTTTTGAAACAAGATTTCAGAGTAATTGTTGATTACGCTCACACCCCAGACTCTCTTAAAAAAATTTATGAAGTATTCAAGACCGGCCGCCGCGTCTGTGTTCTAGGCAACACAGGCGGCGGCCGCGACAAATGGAAAAGACCTGAGATGGGTAAAATTGCTGACACCTACTGTGACGAAATAATTCTGACTGACGAGGACCCTTACGATGAAAAACCCGAGAACATACTGGCAGATATGGCTAAGGGAATCACTGAGAAACGATATGAAATAATTATGAAGAGACGCGAAGCGATTGCGAGGGCTGTATCTAAGGCTAAAACTGGTGATACGGTAATCATAACAGGCAAAGGAACCGACCCATACATCATGGGACCAAACAATACTCGAACTATTTGGAGTGACGCTGAAGTTGCCAAAGAGGAACTAAAAAAATATTTGGAACTTAAAAAATAATGCCAGAACTTCCTGAAGTCCAGACAACAGTTGATGGAATCAATAAACTTACTAAGGGTTTAGTTATTTCTGATGTCTGGACTGATTACCTAAGTGTGACTCATATTGGTAAAGATAATATAAAGGACAAAATATTCTTTCAAAATTTTAAGAAGAAAGTACTCGATAAAAAAATATTGTCCTCTACACGTAGAGCAAAGAATGTTTTAATTCACTTAAGTGGTGATGTCACCATTCTTATTCACATGAAGATGACGGGTCACCTAATGTATGGGCAATATTTTTTTAATCCTAAGGAGAAAAAACAACGCTGGACTGCACTTAAAGAAGGTCCCCTTACTGACCCATACAACAGATTTATTCATTTGGTTTTTACCTTCTCAAACAATAAAAATCTAGTCCTTGCTGATGTAAGAAAGTTCGCAAAAGTTACTTTAATTGAAACCAAAGATCTTCACCAATCTCTCCACCTTAAAGACATCGGACCTGAACCACTGGATAAAGATTTTACATACCAAATTTTTAAATCTCAGATAATGAAACGTCCAACAGGAAGAATTAAAACAGTTCTCATGGATCAAAACTTAATTGCTGGCATTGGAAATATTTATTCTGACGAAGCATTATTTAGGTCAAGCCTAAACCCAGAGGAGCGAGTCAAAGATATTCCCGAAAAAGATTTAAAAGTTTTATACAAATCAATTCTTGAGGTATTAAAAAATGGAATTGATTTTGGAGGAGATTCAACTTCTGATTATAGAAATATTCACGGCGAAAGAGGAAAGTTTCAAACTCAACATATGGTCTACAGGAGAAAAGGATTACCTTGTCTTAAAAAAGGATGTGGCGGAAAAATTGTCAGAAAAATTGTTGGAACCCGAAGCGCCCATTTTTGCGACACTCACCAGAAACTTAGATATTCAAAATCCTAAAAAGGGCGACGCCGAATGCAACTCCAACATTGAGCGACTCCTTCTCCCCTTTCATCGGAATCTCAACAACCAAATCAACTTTATTAAGAATTGTTTTAGAAATTCCTTTAACCTCATTGCCTACTAAAATAGCAATCGGATATTTTGGTTTAAATTTTTTATAATCTGTAGATTTTTCATCTTGCTCAACGGCAATTATTTGAAATTTTTCTGCCTTTAATTTTTTAATTAAATTGTTTGCAGTTTTAAAATACTCCCAAGAAATTGTTTTCTCCGCACCTAAGGCAGTTTTTGAGATATCACTTCGGACTTTTCCAAAATGATCTATCGGAGTTGGAGTGTAACCAGTCAAATATATTTTTGAAACGCCGAGTGCATCCGATGTTCGAAATATTGAACCAACATTATGAACACTTCGAATATCGTGGAGAATTACACGAATATCTTTTATTTTTTTAGGGCTTTGCGACATATATAGAGATGCTATACTTAAAGTATGTTACTTTCAACCATTCCCTATCTTTTAAATTTTCGTTTCTTTGCTCCACTTTTACTAAGAGTGGCGATTGGATGTTTGTTTGTTTTTTATGGTTATCAGAAATTAACCACCAAAAGAACTCACAAGAAACTATTTTTTGAATCAATTGGATTTAGACAAGGTCTTTTCTTTGCTATCTCTTTGGGAATTATCGAATTAATTGGTGGAGTGCTTCTAGTCGTTGGACTTCTTACTCAACCTACTGCATTAATTCTCGCAGTCATCATGGCGGTCGCCTTTATTGTTAAACTTCAACACCCAACAACACTTGAACATGAGAGAGTTTTATACTTTATTCTTTTAGTAATCTTAATTTCTCTAACATTAAGCGGTCCGGGATATTACGCTTTTGATCTTCCTCTTTAGACAAACAAAAAGGCCGGCTGCGTAGTTTCGCAGCCGGCCAAATAATTTTCAACTTAGAGTTCATGTCCTTTCACAATCTCCCCACGGATGATTGTGTAGGCGACGCTTCCCGGGAAAGTCTTTCCGTGGAAAGGCGACCACCTGCACTTACTCTTCACCATTGCATTGGTAAACTTGATCGGTGTTTCCAAATCAAGAATCGTCAACGACCCAGCAAATCCTGGAGCAATCTGCCCAAGCCTCGGAGCTTTCCGAGACAAGAACTGATTAAGCCAACGACCAGGATTATAGGAAGCCACCCGAGCAATGATTGTCGGGTTAAATCCTTTCGTGGACGATTAATGAGGTCAGAAATAGATCCGAAGGTATCCAAGTGAGGTTGACCTGACATACCCTTTTCCTTTTCTTCCTTGGTATGAGGAGCGTGATCGGTGGCAAAAAAATCAATGTCACCTAATTCCAACCCCTTTAAAATTGCTTCCTGATCAGCTCGATCGCGAATCGGAGGATTCATCTGCCACCATCTCCGATTAGCATCATTTAAAAAACTGATGTTTGTCGAAATATGGTGAGGTGTCGCTTCGACAACGATATTTACATTGCGATTCCTTTTCGCCCGAACAATTAATCCCAGCCCTTCCTTTGTTGAACAGTGAACTACCTTAAGATTGAACCTGTTCTCTCTCGCCTGATTTATGGCAAATCGTACTGCCCGAACTTCAGACGAGGCCGGCCGGCGCCTTTCATGCGTAGACTCGCCTGCCGACTCCTTCAGTATTTCATTATCATCGCAGTGGAGACTAACATGTTTACCGCGGTAATGTTGGAGGGTTTTTGCTGCCTCCTTCTCCGAAGTAAACTTCAAATCGTTAACCGATTCGGCCAAGAATCCCTTGTATGGATACTTCCCAAATGGCCGAGAACCGGGAGCGATTGCTGCGTACGGAATAACTGTCACCCGAGACTTTAGAGTCAACTCCTCAATCTCACGATAAAGTTTGAGCGTTGTCGGAGGCAGAGGTAGATTAGGCATTGAAGCCAAGGCCACAACACCACCATTTATCGCCGCTTCTCCAAGCGTCTGATAATCCTCCTTGTAGTTTTGCTTCGCGGTCGAATCTTCTCGGCCGTGAACATGGAGGTCAACAAAACCAGCAAAAATATGAAGCTTCGTGACTGGCAATGTCCGCCCTCGGATTGTAAGCCTTAATTTCAACAATCAGACCAGTACTTCGATCAATTACAACAGTACCGAGAAACATTGAATTGAAATTGATAATACGCCCAGCAATAGTTAGAAGTTTTTTCATTTTCCTTTTCCTTTCAGGGTTCTATGACAGAAAAAATTATCTGTCGTTTCGGAAGTCATACTAAAGTAAAAAACAAAAAATGCAATATAAAAGAAAAGGCGGCGACCCAAAATTGGTCGCCGCCGCAAAAACCCTAAATAACTAATACTCCAACCCCTTTATTTGATAGGCCCTTTTCACAATCCTGCCAAACTGATGAGGGGCGAGTATGATCGCTGATGATACAGAGAAAGAATCTGCTCCTGCCTCGCTAAACTCATCAATGTCTAGGGGGTGTCGAATTCCACCTCCAGCATTAATTGGTTTAACAATTCCAAGTTTCCTGCCCCGTTTCAGCCAATCAACAACCAAAGGCTTAAGTGGTGCTCCAGAAAGTCCACCTGGTTGGCTAATATACTTGCCATTAACCTTTCGCCTGACCAAAGGAGATCCCCCTGGCCCACGATATTCACCCCAGTTAATTTTGCCGAATTTGGCCCCATCACGAATGTACTGTGGTAATGAACCGAAGTAATAATCCCAATCGATTTTGTCAGAAAGTTCGCGAAATCGAACGGTGTTGCTCAAATGAAGGACGTGACAATTTCGATGTCTAGAAATCGCCAAACCCAATTCAGGTGAGAACTCAACACTTATTTTGACACTAATCACAATCCCCAAAGCAACCAAAGGGTCAAGTTCATCCAACAAGGCCAGAATGTGAGAAATAGATACCTTAACATCGTGACCAGTGTTTGGGCAGGACAGATTTATCTGAACACCAAGTTGTCTTGTCAAAAAATTTGGAAAGTGAAAAATTAGAAGATCACGAAACATTCTAATTTCACCAATCTGCTTTTCCAATGTATTTTCAACTGGCATGAAGGAGAGCCACCACGGCTCAATTATCTCTTGCCACAACCCACGGAAAAGCAAATTCCCGAAACCGGGCCCACTCAGACTAACAGCATTCAGCACAATCTGTTTAAGATGGTTAACGTAAATGCACGCCGGAAATAAATCCCGAGGTTGCAGATTTTCGTTAAGCGGCATGAAACCTTCTCTTCCGAAAATCGTCGTAGTCTTAGATAGGAAAGTAACCTTGGGGAAATGGTTCCCAAAAATCTTTTTAATTGGTCGGTGAAAGCGATAACCTTCACCATAGAAATTCATAAGTCCCGAACCTGCCCAGATGGGCCTGAAAACAGAAATATCATTTTTCATAGAACTAAGTCTCCTTTTATATAAGTTCTACCATGCAAAAGGCTATTCTGCTATACTTCCCCTATTATTCGCTAAACATGAAATTTATGTCCATGCTTATACCTACAGTCCTAGAGAAATCACAATTCGGCGAAAGAGCCTATGATATTTATTCACGCCTATTAAAGGAACGAATTATTTTTCTTGCTGGACCAATTGACGACGATGTTGCCAACCTAGTTATTGCCCAACTTTTATTTTTACAATTTGAAGATGCTAAAAAAGATATTCTCCTTTATGTTAATTCCCCAGGTGGATCCGTTTCAGCGGGTTTAGCAATTATTGACACAATGTTTCATGTTAAGCCAGACGTTCAGACTGTTTGTGTCGGTATGGCGGCATCCATGGGGGCAGTTATTTTATCTTCCGGAACTAAAGGAAAACGTTTTGCTCTTCCAAACGCTGAAATTATGATTCACCAACCAAGTGGTGGTTTCCAAGGTCAGGCAACAGATATTGAAATTACCGCCAAACAGATTATTCGACTTAAAGAAAATCTTAATAAGATTTTAGCTAAAAATACTGGCCAAACTTTTGCCAAAATCCAAAGCGATGTTGAGCGAGATTTCTACATGTCAGCCGAAGAATCTAAAAAATACGGGGTTATTGACAAAATACTCTAAAAAGAGGCGAATTTTGACTAAAAAAACAAAAGGTACTACTATAGTGGTATTACCATTTAATTTACTTTCGCCTGAAATTTTCAATTCTTTATGGCATTAAGCTATTCAAAATCTAAAGAGAAGAACCATTCCATCGAGGATTGCTAACCTATAAAGGCGAAATACCGCCACCATGTCTTTAAAACTAGTTGCCCTGATCTTTCTAGCGGCTCTGGCTTTGGGCGCACTCGTAGGATATTTCCTTCGAGTGATTATTGCCTTGGGCCGAAAAGGTTCAATGGAACTTGAGATCAAGCAGATGATGCTTGAAGCAAGGGAAGCTGCCAAAAAAATTACGTTGGATGCCGAAAAGGAAGCCAGCGAAACTTTGCGCACCACGCGTGAAGAAGCCAAAGAGCACGCAGAAAAAACAAAGAAAACCGAGGATAGATTAATTAACAAGGAGGAATTTTTGGATAAACGCCAAGTTGATATAGACAAAGAATCAGAACTTATTAAGAAAAGAATTTTAGAAGCAGATGAACTCAAGGAAAGGTTAGCCAAAGCAGACGAGGAGAAGAAAAAAGAACTCCAAAAAATTGCGGGTATGACCGAGGAAGACGCTAAAAATGAGTTGGTCAGCACTATGGAGAAAAATAGTGAGGAAGATCTCCGTGTTCGTTTGCAGAAATTAGAAATGGGAAATGCTGAGAAGTTAGAGCAAAAAGCTAAAGAAATTTTGACAACTTCAATTCAACGTCTCGCCAATTCTGTCAGCCAAGATATTTTTACAACAAGTGTCACTATTCCCTCTGACGAAATTAAAGGCAAAATTATTGGAAAGGAAGGAAGAAACATTAAAGCTTTTGAAAGAATCACTGGCGTTGAAGTCATTGTTGACGACACCCCAGGATCAATCATCATCTCTTCATTTGATCCAATAAGACGACAGGTTGCTCGTGTGGCCCTAGAGGCTCTTATTCTAGACGGTAGAATTCAACCAGCCAAAATTGAGAAGGAGGTTGAAAAAGCAAAGTCTGAAATTAATAAAATTATCAAAGAAAAAGGTGAACAAGCCGCTTATGAATGTGGAGTTTTCAATTTGGATCCACGCATTGTCTCAATTCTTGGCCGTTTATACTTCAGAACAAGTTACGGACAGAATGTTCTTCAACACTCTGTAGAAATGGCCCACATTGCCGGCATGATAGCCGAAGAACTTGGTGCAAATGTTGCCACAGCCAAAGCTGGAGCACTTCTTCATGACATTGGTAAGGCTCTTGATCACGAAGTTGCTGGAACACACGTTGAGATTGGTAGAAGAATTCTACAAAAATTTGGTGCGAGCGAAGATATCGTCAAAGCGATGCAGGCTCATCATGAAGAATATCCTTACGAAACACTTGAATCTAGAATTGTTCAGACCGCTGATGCTATTTCTGGAGGCCGTCCAGGTGCCAGACGTGACAGTGTTGAGAATTATCTAAAACGACTTGGAGACCTTGAAGCAATTGCTAATTCATTCAAAGGTGTTGAAAAATCATACGCACTTCAGGCTGGTAGAGAGATTAGAGTATTCGTTGTTCCAACTGAAGTTTCAGACATGGAAGCCCAAAAAATGGCTAGAGATATGGTTATTCGTATCGAAGGTGAACTTAAATATCCTGGTGAAATTAAAGTTACGGTCATTCGAGAAAATAGAGTTATTGAGTTCGCAAGATAGTAAATTTTCTCCCTATTGCGCCAAAAATGGCTTACTATATAATGATTGCTAGTTATAAGCGGTCGAATTAATTATTTTTTAATTTAAAAAATATGAATAAAGCAAGTATCGTTGAAGCAGTACAGCAAGTTCTCGGTGGAACAAAGGTTCAAGCCGAACAAGTTGTTGACACTGTTATTGATTCAATCGTTAACAGTCTAAAGAAAGGCGATGAGGTTTCAATTGCAGGTCTTGGTATCTTCTCTGCAAAGCAGAGAGCTGCTAGAACCGCTCGAAATCCTCGAACCGGTGAAGCAATCAAGGTTGCAGCTATGCGCGTACCAAAATTCCGCGCCGCCAAAGCTTTGAAAGAAGCAGTTAAATAATTTAGTTTTCTTTAAAGAAAAAGCAAAAATCCTCCCGTAACAGGGAGGATTTTTGCTTTACCATTCTTATACTAATCTGTGGGATGGAGAATCGGTTACGGATAATTTTGCTGCGCAAAATTTCCGCGACCCCGCCTCGCTCGTTGCTTGTCGCTGAAGATTGATTGCGACATAGCAACTTCGCTCCGGCTTTCGATTCTCTCTAATGAATAGCAGTAAATACAAAAGGCCAGGAACAAGTCCTGACCTTTTGCATTTATGCGGGATGGGAGAATCGAACTCCCACCCACAGTTTGGAAAACTGTTATTCTACCATTAAACTAATCCCGCCTACGTCCTGCGAAGCTTCAGCGAAGCAGGACTTCGCGAGGCAAGCCCGCCAAAGCTTCATTAATATATCAGACCAATCTATTTCAGACAATTTTGATATACTCTTCCTATGACCTACAGCCACCGTATCTGTCATTAATACCGTCTTCTCATTATTTTTCTTGCTCTCTTCCCTATTCAGTTCAAGTACGACAAGTTCTATTAATCGAAACCTCCACAAGCAACTTCAAGTAATACTCAAATTGGATTATCAGATGTAATTGGATTTCAACCAGAAGCAAAACCACAAGTTACTGCGAATCAAAATGCCACGCTTCCCTATTTGAAAATTGTCGCACCGGATTTTAAACAAGTTCCACTAAAAACTGTTTCTACCAATCTTCGAACAACAGCAACTCCACCCAACCAACTCAACCGAGCGCACCAGTTGGCTTAACAAACCTAAAACAAAGTACTAATGTTGCCCTTCCTCCAAGCCAAAATGCCACAACCCCATCAGATTCTGTCGTTAATATTTTTTGCACCACTAGAGTCGGAAATAATATAACCATGGTTACTGCCAGCGGTGTTATTATTTCCCAAGATGTCATTTTGACTAATGCTCACGTCGCTCAATATGTTCTGATTGATGATTATTTAAATGATCCAAATAGAAGCTGTGTTGGCAGAGTCGGCTCCCCTGCCAAAACTCTTTATTCATTAAAAGTTCTTTATGAGCCACCACAATGGATTAAAAATAACCTAACTGCTATTTCGCAAAACAATCCAGAAGGTACCGGAGAATATGACTACGGACTTTTGGAGATCACTGGTGAAAATAAAACTGTGGCTCCAAAAATTATTACTATAAATACCCAAGACCAAACTTCTTTAACCCAAGCCAAGGCAACGGCTTATCCTGCTGGAAATTCTTCTGGCGACCAAGTATTAAATAATCTAAATCTAATTTCGGAAACCGGAAAAGTTGAGAATATATATAGTTTTAATTCAGATAATAGTTCTGATCTAATTTCTCTTGCCACTATCAAACGTAGCGCAAAAAGGCTCATCCGGCGGAGCAATCACTGATTCAAACAATCAACTCATCGGTATTGTTTCCACATCAATGGACGACTCCTCAACGGGGGGAAGAAGTTTAGATGCAATTTCAACTTCATATATAAATCGAAGTCTTCAAGCAAATATTAATGAAAGTCTTAATGATATTGTGACGGGCGCCGGGGCCATTTTCAAAACCGATTTCGAAAATGGCCCCGGTATTCCCCTCGCCCAGGAACTTATTAAAGCTAACCCTGGTCACTACTAATTTAGTTTAAATAAATTTTGTATAAAAATAAAATCCCCTGACCTTCCGAAATTTCGGATGGTCAGGGAATAATGACGAACTCAACTTAGGAACTAAGTACTAATTTGGATAGTTCCGGAACTACAAGACGCGAGCGGTAATTGGCGCACGGCCAGACCACTTCAGACAACAGTCGATTGACCTTTATTGTTTTCTGACCACTAGTCAGCCAAGTCACGCGCGCAACAAGGAGTTCCCCTTTGGACTTGAATAAGAACCAAGTTTTGTGCCCGCTCGGATGGAGCATGTCGGAATAATCTGCAACAAAACATTTGATCTGCGGTTGAGTAAAACATAGATCATCCAATTTCCTTCTGAATCCGCAAAAGAAATAGCCAAACCTACCGTTTCTGGTCATTTCATAAACCCGCGCTGGCATTTCAGCCGTTGGTTTTGACTCAACATCGCACCCGAGGAAATCGCGATCAATATCACCAAATACTTCCCTAGCTTCACTAATCGTCTCCTTACCATCAGTCGGCTTGATAACCAACCTCCTGTAACTTGGGACGAGTCTGAGACGGTCAGCGATAGTCTGCTGAACATTAGTCATCATCGGCAACCCTTCTGCGAGCTTTGCTCGCGGTAGTAAATCGTGTAGTCATTTTTTCAAAGAACTACAACTCACATATCAGTTTTACTCCTATTAAATTAGGAAGTCAACGGCAGTTTTGAGACTTTAATTATTTGATCAAAATCATCTTCTGGAGAAGTTTTATTATTTTTATTATGTCCACAAATAACGCAAGAATGAGTAATAACATATTCCCCATTTTTAGATTCCACAGAAATCGGCTTCATCATTCCCCCACATTTTGACAATCTATCTCCAGGGTGGATATCCACATGCTTACTCCAAAGACACTTCGGACAATGGTTAGTGTATCCATTTCCAGAAACATCAAAACCACAGTTTTCACACTTAAAATCTTCTACTTTTTTACTGAAAGTCTGAGACATAAACTAATTCGGAGTGCCGGGATTCGAACCCGGAGTCCCTTGCTCCCAAAGCAAGTATGTTAGCCGTTACACCACACTCCGTGATGAGGCTCTAATGTATCACGAACTGACCCAAAATCACAATTAATTTAGATAATAATATCTTTCAAATGTTTAACCTTCCCTACCCTTTTATTAAAATCCAATAGCACAGTTATCAAATCAAATTGCCAATCATATTTCTCCAAATGTCCATTTTCAAGTAAATAAGTTTGAACTGCTCTCCTCAATCTTTTTAATTTCCAAGTGTGCATATTTTCTTCTGCCCGATATAGCGGATTAGAAATAGTTTTAACTTCTACAAAACTAACAACGTTGTCCTTTAGAGCAACTATATCTAACTCTCCCCACTTCCTTAAATAATTTCGATCAAGAATCGTGTAACATTTTCGCTCTAGGAACTTAGTAGCGATATTCTCACCAATTTTTCCATTTACTATGTTTTTAGGCCTTATTTTTGGTTCAATATGTTTCATGTTTAACGTCTATATAGTCATAATATGTTTCACGTGAAACATATTTAATACTACGTAATAAAGGACTATATTTTAATAGACATTTTGGTATATAAGCCATATTCAAAGCCATTATTACATATTGGACACCATTGAAATTGAATAGATAAAAGACTCATCCGAAATGTCCTTTATACACATGTTCACAGGTTTATCCACAGTTTCATATGAAACAAATATATATGAATCCTGCTGAACAATCAAATAAGAATACATGAAAATACCTGAATTTATAATGAATGATTGGGGAACCTAACAGATAAAGGTGATTAAATTGGTGCGGGCAGGGAGAATCGAACTCCCGTCTCATCCTTGGCAAGGATGTGTTCTACCACTAAACCATGCCCGCCTTCGCTCACTTCGTGAGCTACGGCGGGGCAGGCCCGCTTCACGTAGTCGCGAAAAGCTGACTTAATATATCAGAAATTTTTTGACCTTGCCAGGATATATAGTTGTGCCCCCGCCAGGATTCGAACCCGGAACAACAGTTCCGAAGACTGTTGTGATATCCATTTCACCACGAGGGCGTAAAATTATCATATCATTACATAGCCTTTATGCGAAAAATTAGCTAGAATGCGTAAATGAAAGGTATCCCTAAAGAAGTTTCACGAATAACCGAAACCCTCAAAAAAGCCAATTTTGAGGCTTATTTAGTGGGTGGTTGTGTTAGAGATTTAATCTTGAAGAGAAAGCCAAAGGATTGGGACATAACTACGAATGCAAACCCTGAGCAGATTCAGGCACTTTTTGTAAAAACTTTCTATGAAAACCAATATGGAACGGTTGGCATAGTTAACGAGGAAACAACCGACGAAACCCTGAAGGTGATAGAGGTAACACCATACAGAATTGAAACTACTTATAGCGACTTCCGCCACCCAGATAAAGTTACATTTAGTAAGAATCTTGTTGATGATCTAAAGAGGAGAGACTTCACAATCAACGCAATTGCTTATGATGAGGAAAACGAAACGCTCGTTGATCCTTATAAAGGACAACAGGATATAAAGGACAAAGTGATTAGAGCGGTAGGGAAGCCAGAGGAAAGATTCCTTGAGGATGCCCTCCGAATACTCAGAGCTGTCCGTTTTGCCTCAGAATTAGGTTTCACGATTAACATGGATACCAAAAAGGCCATGATGTTACATGTGAAACACCTAGAAAGCATCGCTAAAGAGCGAATTCAGAGAGGAATTCATTAGAATTCTTATGTCTAAAAACCCAATGAAAGGTATCATTATGGCTCAGGATATAGGTTTACTACCATTTA
The DNA here is from genome assembly GCA_963839205.1 of uncultured bacterium. Taxonomy (GTDB): domain Bacteria; phylum Patescibacteriota; class Minisyncoccia; order Phycocordibacterales; family CAWITU01; genus CAWITU01. The sequence continues at coordinate 46,730 of CAWITU010000002.1, read as the reverse complement.
TTGCTCCAGAACTTGAGAAAAGCATTGGAATCAAACAAAACAAAGCCCATGCCTATGAGGTATGGGAACACCTACTTAGGACTGTACAGCACTCTGCGGACAAGAATTGGCCATTAGAGGTCAGATTAGCGGCTTTGTTTCATGATATAGCCAAACCTCACACCAGGCGTTATTCAGAGCCTAAAAAGGAATGGACTTTCTACGGACATGACGTTGTTGGTTCCAGAATAACCAAAAAGACACTGACTGATCTAAAATTTCCCAAAAAGACAGTTGACGATGTGAGCAACCTTGTTAGGTGGCACATGTTTTTTTCTGACACCGAACAAATAACTTTATCTGCTGTTCGTAGAATGGTAAGAAATGTTGGTCCTGAAAATATTTGGAATTTAATGAAAGTTAGAATGTGTGATCGTATTGGAACAGGGAGACCAAAAGAAAGTCCATATCGACTTAGAAAATATACAGCAATGATTGAACAGGCGATGAGAGATCCATTGTCGGTTTCAATGCTAAAAATAAATGGTCAGAAAATAATTGATATTACAAAGCTTCAACCTGGACCAAAGATTGGTCAAATTCTACACGCATTATTGGAAGAAGTATTAGAAAATCCTGAATTAAATACCGAAGAATATCTAGAAAAAGAGGCTAAGAATATGGCTAAAATGAGCGATAAAGAACTTTTGAAATTAGGAGAGAAGGGCAAGGAAATGAAAGAAAAACTTGAGGAAGAATCAATAGGGGAGATCAATAAAAAATACTGGGTGAAATAAAAATATTTATTTTATAGAAATAAAAAGGACCGCTTAGCGGCATTAATAATTGCGGTAAGCGGCCCAAATATAAGGAGACCCTCAGTAGAAAACTATTGAGACAAATTCAGAGAAAGTTGAGGTGCCCCGTTGGGGCCCTATAAGATATATTGAGAATTTGCTTCTTATTTTCTCCAAACGTTCCTTGGAAAGAACTTATGCCAGAATTGTTTCTGCGCTCACCCATATACATTGTAATGTCCTTGAGAATTATGTAAAGGACATACCTGTGGATAATGTCCTTTATAGATTATTCTTGAGGACCAACTCTATTGGACAGTGGTCAGAACCGAAGATTTCATTGTATATTTTCATGTCTGCTGACGTTTTTAACCATATCTGAACTCACAAAAAAGTAATCTATCCTCCAACCAACATTTCTATCTCTGGCAAAAGTTTTCATATCCCAATACGTATACATAATTTTAGATGGATATAGATGTCTCCAAACATCCACATATCCATGACCAACCACTTGATCAAGCCATTCTCTTTCAATAGGAAGAAATCCAGTATTATCTTCATTCTCTTTTGGACGCGCTAAATCAATTTCATTATGCGCAGTATTTATATCTCCACAAAAAACAATTTCAAAATTCTTTTTTTGGAGTGCATCAATATATTTTAAATATGCTTCGTAATATTCGAGTTTAAATTTTAATCTTTCTGGACCACCACCACCGTTAGGGAAGTAGATATTTATTAAAACTGTTTTATTAAAAAATAGAGCTAAGAATCGGCCTTCCTGATCAAGTTTTTCTAAACCAAGTCCGTATTCAACTTTATCCGGCTTAACCTTTGTATAAATTGCGACCCCGCTATAACCCTTTCTAGTTCTTGAATGATCAAAATATGAAAAATATCCTTTTGGATTTCGAAGATCTTCTGACAATTGATCTGGATGAGCTTTGGTTTCCTGTAAACAAAAAATATCAGGAGATTCTTTTAAGAACCAATCAAGCATTCCCTTTTTATACCAAGCGCGAATGCCATTTACGTTCCAAGAAATAATTCTTAAAGCCATACGGAAAGTTTAGCATACAAAAAGAAAACGGCGGTCACATAGTGACCGCCGTTTGTTTCTTTGAATTGATTTCCTTTATTTTTGGGTGGTTTCCCACTTGAGGCTATTCCACCCTCCTGCTTCCTGAATTGGTTTAATTTTCAGGGTTTTACAGATATCCAGAAAGAATCTTTCCGTTTCGGTGCTTTTGTCGCGCCGAACGAACCAGGCCTGGCCGATTCGAATTCCTTCTTTATTCCACCAACAGTCCAGACGATTCTTCTCGATGAGAGGAACAAGGACATCCTTAAGTCGATCCTTGTCCTGTGCCGCTGCCCCTTCAAGAAGTGGGAAGACCTCTTTTAGGTATTTCGGGCACGTCCCCATCTGATGAATGGTTGTTCTGTCGGGGTTGCCTTTACTTGCTCTCTTGGAGTTTAGATCAGGCACAATAACATTATTACGCATATGTATGTTTACGGTTTTTGTTTTCTGGATTTGAAAAGCAATGATCAATGTCACCAACACTACGATGGCAAAGTACTCTAAAAATCCGTGGGTAAGCCTACACCAATAGAGCAAAACGTCAAATATTTATAGCCCTAATTATCAGCCTTTTTATTGTGAAATTTCTTGTGAATATCTCGAAGGTGTTTGTCAGTAACGTGAGTATAAACCTGGGTTGTAGTGATATTTGAATGGCCCAAAAGCATTTGGACTGATCTCAAGTCAGCACCATTTGAAAGAAGGTCCGTCGCGAAACTATGTCTAATCACGTGTGGAGTAACTTTTTTAGAAATACCGGCGATGGTAGCGTAACGCTTAACAATCCTTTCGATCGAACGGCGGGTTAATCCTCCAGTTTTTTCTGTAGCACTTTTTTCTACTCCAATTTTTACAAAAAGGGCATCGTTCATATCCTTACGAAGCGCTAGATATTCTTTAACTGCCGTTTTGGCTTCATCAGAAAGAAAAACTACTCTAACTTTTCCGCCTTTACCTCTAATTGAAAATTCATCGCGGTGTAAGTCTAAATCACAAGTTAGTGAACAAAGTTCTGAAACACGAAGGCCGGTTGAAAAGAGAAGTTCCAAAATAGCCTTACCTCTGGCCTTCTTTTCTGGGTCTTCCTCGGAGTCTGGTGCACCTAAAAGTCTTCGTAATTCTTCATCGGTAATAACATCAATACTTCTTTCGGGTATTTTGGCTAATTCAATCTGGTCAGCCGATAGGGAAGTAAGACCTCTTTTTGCTAAATATTTTAGAAAAGATCTTAAAGCAATTAAATAATAGTTCTGAGTTTTCTTCTGCATCGTCTCTCCGGTTTTTTTATTATTGCCACCCGATTGACGATTTAGCCACAGACGAAACTCCCTAACCTTAAGATCGGTTATCTCTTTGGGACTAGAAACCTTAGAATATTCCAAAAATACTGACAAATAGTGATCATAATTCTCAACAGTTCTAATTGCACGGCCTTTTTCGATTTCGGTATACTCTAAAAACTCCTGTTTTAGCTTTGATATGGTTGAGGAGGGCATGTCGCACAATAGTATATCATGCTTGCGGAAATATGGCTTATATGGTACACTTTGCCCGTGATTACAAAGACTAAAAAAACCAAGATAATCAAAGAAACTCAGGTTCACGAGACCGATACCGGTTCACCTGAAGTACAGATCGGCATTTTGACTAAAAGAATTGACGAACTTGCTGCTCATTTGAAGAAAAACAACAAAGACAACCACTCAAGACGTGGTCTATTGGCCATGGTTGCTAACAGACAGACTCATCTAAAATATCTTCAGAAGAAAAACCCAAAGAGATACCAAGTTATCCTAAAGAAACTCGAATTAAAGAAGTAAAAAGAACTACGTGTCAGTTATAAAACATAAAGAACAAAGAGTTGGAATCTTCATAGACGCCCAGAACCTTTATCATAGTGCTAAAAATCTTTATCATGCCCGAGTTAATTTCGGAGCAATTGTTAAGGATGCTCTTGCTGGAAGAATTCTAGTTAGAGTCGTCGCTTATGTTATTACAACCGAAAGCGGTGAAGAAAAAGGTTTCTTTGACGCACTTGAAAAACTCGGAATTGAAACAAAGACTAAAAATCTTCAGATATTTTCAAGTGGCGCTAAAAAAGCTGATTGGGATGTTGGTATTGCAGTTGATGCCATTAAAATGGCTCCAAAACTTGATACTGTTATTATTATTGCCGGCGACGGAGACTTCATACCACTTGTTGAATACTTAAAAATGAACGGTTGCCAAGTTGAAGCTGTTTCATTCGGTAAGTCCTCATCTGGAAAACTTAAAGAAGCAGTTGATGATTTCCTCGATCTTGATCAAAATCCTAGAAAATATTTGATGGGTGGCTCAAGCCGACCACAAAGAAGAGACCCTCGTCCTTCAACTACAGAAACTGTTTAGGTGGAATTTATCTATAAATTTGCTAGAGTGTATTTGTTATCAATTAATCATGATTCCTGGATAGGTAGTTTTTAAGGGAGCAATGCTTCTTTAAAACCTAAAATCTGGGAATCATCTACAAAGATGAATAAAAAAGAATACTCGTTGGAGGTTGGTGGTAAGACTTTAAAAGCAGAATTCAATGATTTAGCTGATCAAGCAAATGGATCAGTGATGGTTAGTTGTGGAAACACAGTCGTTCTAGCGACGGCCGTAATGTCCAAAAATCCAAAGGACACAAACTATTTACCACTCGTTGTTGATTACGAAGAAAGATTTTACGCAGCTGGAAAAATTCTAGGTGGACAGTTTACAAGACGTGAAGGCAGACCGTCCGATGAAGCAATTTTGTCTGGCCGAATCGTGGACCGCACGATTCGGCCACTCTTCGAGCAACACATCAGAAACGAAATCCAAGTTGTCATCACTGTTCTTTCAATCGATCAGGAAGACCCAGATGTATTAGGAGTAATTGCAGCATCACTAGCACTTGGTACATCAGATATTCCATGGGCTGGACCAGCTAGCGCAGTTAGAATTGGAAAATTAAAAGAAAAAGATGATTTACTTTTAAACCCAACTTACGAAATCAGACATTCTGATGATATTGAATTAGAAATTGTAGCCTGTGGTAAAGACGGCAACATTAATATGATTGAAACGGCAGCTAAGGAAGTATCAAATGACCTAGTTAACAAAACTTTAACTTTAGCTTCAGCGGAAATAGAAAAAATCCAAGATTTCCAAAAGAAAATAATCACAGAAATTGGAAAAGTTAAGAAAGAATTTCCAAAAGCGGTGCTTTCAGAAGAAGTCATCTCACTATTCAAGGAAAATATTGAAAAAGAATTAGACAACGCAGTTTTTTCTGGCGCAGGTAAGGATAATATCCACGCTCTTGAAGAAAAATGGATAACTCTCTTCACAGAAAAATTTCCTGAAGGAGATACGTTTCCTGCTAAGGAATATTTTGAAGAAATGGTTAACAATATACTTCACGTAGAGGCAATTGAAAAAAACCGAAGAGCAGACAGTCGTAAAATTGATGAGCTAAGACCACTTTTCGCAAGAGCTGGTGGTATTTCACCGATTCTTCATGGCTCAGGAATCTTCTATAGAGGAGGGACCCACGTCCTATCAGCATTAACCCTTGGTGGACCACAGGATTCACAGACAATTGATGGTATGGAAATTCAAGAAAAGAAAAGATTTATGCATCACTATAATTTTCCACCTTTTTCTTCTGGCGAAACTGGCAGAATGGGAGGAATAAATAGAAGGGCGGTTGGTCACGGTAATCTTGCCGAGAAAGCTTTACTCGCGGTTATCCCAGCAAAAGAAATTTTTCCTTACACAATCAGATTAGTTTCAGAATCAATGGCATCAAACGGATCAACTTCAATGGGATCAGTTTGTGGAAGTACACTTGCTCTTATGGATGGAGGAGTACCAATCAAAGCACCGGTTGCTGGAATTGCTTCAGGACTAATGTTATCTCCTAATTATGCTCAGGATGGAAAATATACACTTCTTACAGACATTCAAGGACCCGAAGATGAACACGGTGACATGGATTTCAAAGTCGCAGGAACAAGACAGGGCGTAACCGCTATACAAATGGATGTTAAAGTCGGAGGGATTCCACTCAAGATTCTAAGTGAAGCACTTGAAGCGGCTACAAAAGCCAGACTTCAGATTCTTGATGTTATTGAAAAAGAAATTGCAAAACCTCGCGCAGACTTGTCTCCAAATGCTCCAAAAATTCTTTCAATTAAGATTAAACCAGATCAAATTGGAATGGTTATTGGTTCAGGCGGAAAAACAATTAAAGAAATTAAAGAAAAAACTGGAGCTGAAATTGATATTGAAGATGATGGCACCGTATTTGTGACTGGTAAAAATGGTTCAGCTGAAAAAGCTAGAGATATTATTGAGGGCATGACACACGAATACAAAAAGGGAGAAAGATTTGAAGGAGAAGTTGTAAAAATCCTAGATTTCGGGGCATTTGTTAGAATTGGTTACAACACTGAAGGTTTAGTTCATATTTCCGAAATTTCTCCAACAAGAATTGATCAAGTTTCCAAATATTTAAAAGAGGGAGACAAGGTTCCAGTGGTTGTAAAAGAGGTAGATGACCGAGGAAGAATCAATCTTTCAATTAAACAAGCTGATCCCAATTTCATTAAAGTCTAAACAGGAGTAAAATTAGAATATGATTTTAGAGAATAAGAACGAACCAAAAAAAGAGAGTACGATTCTCAAAAGAATAAAGACGTATAAACAAGACGTAGCTGATGCTATACATAAGGACAATGTCTCCATTGTCAAAATGGCGTTGGCCGAAAATAAAAAGAGAGAAGAAAATAAAGAAATTGACGAGGAAAGATCTCCAACATCAAGAAGAAATATTATTCTAATTTCTATAAGCGTCTTTCTTGTATTAATCGGTGGAGGTGCTGTTGGTCTTTTCTACTACATCAACCAAATTACACCCAAAAATGTTACAGCCACGCCTGTTGTAACAGATGTTATTCACTTTGAATATTCCGAAAATATTGATCTAACTAATTCAAACAGACAAGATGTATTCAATGCTATTCAAAACGAAAAAAATTCAAATTTGCCGTTAGGGACTATAAAAAAATTAGTTTTTGTTGCTTCATCAAGCAAAATCCAAGGAGTAATGACATTCAATGATTTCATGGGCGCGTTGAATTCAAATATACCGAATGAATTAGTTCGATCACTTGACCCTCAGTTTTTCTTTGGCCTTCATTCATTCCAAGCTAATAATCCATTTATTATCCTCACAACATCTTCGTACGATAATGCTTACTCTGGGATGTTAGATTATGAGCCAGCCATGGAAAATGACATGGAGGGAATCTTTGGTTTAACTGAAGCTCAGACTTCAAGTTCGACAGCAACTTCAACCAAAACCACACTTAATACAAGACATTGGGCTGACAAAGTCATAGATAACAAAGACGTGAGGGTCTTCATAGACGGAGGAGGAAATTCTCTTTTCTTCTATTCTTTCTTAGATCAAAACACTATCATCATTACTGATAACATTGATACGTTTACTGAAGTCGTAGATAGGCTCCTAAAGAATCAACTAGTTCACTAAAAACTTTCTGATATAATATAAATATGGAAAATATTCAACATTTTAAACAAAAACTTGAAGTTGAGAAAAAGAAGTTGGAAGAAGAATTAAAGACAGTTGGTAAAATAAACCCCGGAAATCCAGCTGATTGGGAAGCTACACCAGATAAATTGGACATTTTAAATGCAGATAGAAACGAAGTCGCTGACCAAATAGAGAGTTATGAAGGAAACACCGCAATTCTCAAACAATTAGAAATACAATTGTTCGACGTAAATAATGCTCTTAAAAAAATAGAAGATGGAACTTACGGAGTGTGCGATGTTTGTGGAAAAACTATTCCAGAAGATCGTCTCGAAGCTAGCCCATCAGCGACAACCTGCATAGAACACTCATCTTAATTTTTCCTCATACTTATTTCATAAATAATTAATAGAAAATTCATCACTCTTTGTCATACTTGATGAATGAGTTTTGCTAAAGTTTGGAGTGCCCAACATTCACTTCTTAAGGCTCAGATCATAAGCGTGGAGGTGGATCTTTCAAAAGGTCTCCACGCTTTTTCTATTGTAGGGCTTCCTGATAAAGCAGTTGAGGAGTCTCGAGACAGAGTTTCATCTGCAATTAAAAACAGCGGCTTTTCATCACCAAAAAGTAAAAACCAAAAGATAATTGTTTCTTTGGCTCCAGCAGATCTTAAAAAAGAGGGTCCAATTTTTGATTTAGCAATTGCGATGGCATATCTACTAGCATCAAAAGAGATTTCATTTAAAGCTGATAAAAGAATTTTTATTGGGGAGTTATCACTAGACGGTACACTACAGAAGATTAGGGGCGTTTTGCCACAGGTGATTGAGGCAAAACGCGCTGGATTCAAAGAAATATTTTTACCAAAAGAAAACACCGAGGAAGCAGCCCTCATTAGAGATATTTCAATATTTGGAGCAAACACATTAGAAGAAGTTATTAATCATGTAAATATAAAAGGGGAGAAAAGTGAGGCGCGGCCACCCATGGTGGCCGCGCCTCCAACAAAAATAATTATTACCAAAGAACCAAATGAAATTGATCTATCAGACATCAAAGGCCAAGAAATGGCTAAAAGGGGATTAGAAATAGCAGCGGCAGGAGGCCACAACATTGTTCTTTTCGGTCCGCCCGGTACTGGCAAGACCATGTTAGCAAAAGCTTTCAAAGGCCTCCTGCCGCCCTTGAGCTTTGAAGAAATTCTTGAAGTTACCAGTATTCATTCAGTTGCAGGCTCTCTTAAAGAAAGTCTAATCGTTAAACCTCCCATTAGATCTCCGCACCATAGCGTTTCATACGTTGCCATGGTCGGAGGAGGTACAAACCCAAAGCCTGGAGAAATTACTTTAGCCCACAGAGGGATTTTGTTTTTAGATGAATTCCCAGAATTTGAAAAACGAGTTATTGAATCCCTTCGCCAACCGCTAGAGGACCGGATGATTACTATTTCAAGAGTAAAAAGTTCTTCGCATTTTCCTGCACAGTTTATTTTGATTGCCACAATGAATCCGTGTCCCTGTGGCAATCAGGGAGTTAAAAACAAATCATGCGTTTGTAGTATCAGAGAACTCAGTCACTATAATCGTAAAATATCTGGGCCAATAATGGATAGAATTGATATGTGGATAGAGGCGCCGGTTGTTGATCACCAGAAACTAGCGCTCGACAACCAAAGTGAAAAAAGTTTCTCGGTTGTCGAGCGCGTTAGACAAGCCAGAGAGATTCAGAGAATCCGTCTTAAACACCTGCCATCAAATATTCATTTAAATAGTGAAATCCCGGTTAAAGAAATAATAAAATTAGCTAATTTGGAAAAAGGAGCACTGGAAACATTAAATAATTTTGCTACCAAATTAGACTTATCAGCACGTTCGTATCACAGAATTATTAAACTCGGACGAACAATAGCCGATTTAGATAAAAAGGAAAAAGTAGAAGATAAACACTTATTAGAAGCCCTACAGTATAGACCGAAGAAAAGTGAATCCTAAATAAAAGGATTATTGCCACCACGAACTTCGAAGTGAAGATGCGGGCCCGTTGCAAGCCCTGTTTCTCCTTCAGCACCAATTTTTTGGCCTTGTGTTACTTCCTGGCCCACAGAAGCATAATTTTTACTAAGGTGAGCGTACAAAGTTTGTGTTCCATTAGAATGACTGATAACAATATAACTACCATAGCCTCCATTCCAACCTGAGTTACGGCTCACTATAACTTTTCCAGAAGCGGCGGCTAGGATTGGGCTACCATATGCGGCTGCGAGATCAACAGCGTTATGTCCGTGGAGTCCTTGAGTCTCAATTGCATTTTTAATTGGCCATGTGAAATATCCAGTCGTATCAACTTCCTCTCTTGAAGACAACGTATCCAAGATTACCTCACTCAAAGATCCACCCGTCACAATTCCACCTTCAGAAGAGTTACCGATTACAGAATTTGAGGTGTTTGATTTTTTTGATGAAGAACTAGGAGTTTGACTGACAACTGTAGACTCACCATCAGGGATAATTAGAGTGTCCCCAACAGCAAGACTAGAATTATCAGCGATGTTGTTAAACTGAGCAATTTCGTTCACATCCCCCTTATATGATTTAGCAATAGATTGGAGTGTTTCACCTTTCTTAACAGTATGTTCAACACCAGAAACTGGGAGAATAACTAGGGTTTGACCTTCCTGAATAGATGTTCCTGCTGGAATATCGTTGGCCCACCGAATAGTATTCGAAGTAACGCCAAACATTGAGGCAATTGAACTTAACGAATCTCCACTTCTTACAACATAAATAGAAATCTGATCTGAAGTACTAGAAGCCCCATCTATATCCGAAGCGGTTCCTTCTGGACCGGAAGAATCAACTAAGGCATTATCGGCAATTGTGACGACAGCATTTTGTTTATCTGGATTTGGATCACTATTAACTGCAGCTTGAAGCAAAGGAACTGTTTCAGAATCAACATTTGCCGACAATGTCCCATTCTGCACTTGAGCATCGGTTGGATTAATAAACAGATTAGAAAAAATTGAAAAGACCCCAGCATAAGCAAAAACAGGCGTAGATAAAGCCGTAAAAACGATAAATATAGGTATTAATTGTCGATATTTGGAGAAAAATTCTAAAATAAGCCTTAAAATAATGATAATTCTGGAATTCAGTAAAATGGCCTAGTAGAGCCATTAAATCTATGTCTACTGTAGGTATACTTCTATCATAGACTTATGCTGACCCTTGTCAAAGCCCAATGGGGATAAAGATGTGGTGTGCTATAGTAGGCCCAATGGATCAAAAACAAGCTCATCTTATTGGATTAAATGAAAAACAGAGGGAAGCGGCCCTCACTACACGAGGGCCGCTTCTAATTCTTGCCGGCGCAGGCGCCGGCAAGACCAAAACTATCACACATCGCATCCTGAACCTGATTCATGATGGTGTAACCCCCTCAAATATTCTGGCCATAACCTTCACCAACAAAGCCGCTAAAGAAATGAAAGAGAGAGTTGAGAAAGCCATTTCGGAAGATAAGGAACTGAACAGGCCAGTCAGTATCTTAGAGAGGCCGTTCATGAGCACCTTCCACTCTTTAGGAGTTCATATTCTTAAAGACAACGCTGCCAAACTTGGACTTCCAAAACATTTCTCTATTTATGACCGGGGCGATTCAAAACGAGCTGTCAAAGAAGCGACGACTGAAGCGGGGTACGACCCAAAACAATTTGAAGCCAATAGAATTCTCGGAACAATTTCCAGAGAAAAAGGAAACGGTTTTACAGCTAGCCGTTACGAAGAAGAAAAAGGAGGTGATTACATCACTGATGTTACGGCAAAAATTTGGCACGGTTATGAAAGAATTCTTAAAGAAGAAAAAGCATTGGACTTTGATGATCTTCTCCTCAAGACAATGCTCCTTCTAGAATCAGATAAAGAAGTTTTGGAAAGATATCAGGAAACTTGGAAATACATTCACATTGACGAATATCAAGATACAAACGAAGTTCAATATCGGATTGCCAAAAAATTAGCAGAAAAATATAAAAATATTGCAGTAGTTGGAGATATTGACCAAACTATTTATAGCTGGCGAGGAGCAAATATTAAAAATATTCTAAATTTTGAAAAGGATTACCCAGATGCCAAAGTCATTCTTCTGGAAGAAAATTACAGATCCACTCAAACAATCTTAACTGCAGCGAACCAAATTATCTCAAAAAATGTTCACCGAAAAGATAAAAATCTATTTACCAGAAATATTGAGGGTGAAAAAATTACCTTTTTTCAAGGATATGACGAAGCTGATGAAGCCAATTTCATTTCTGGAAAGGCTCGTGAACTTATTCAAAGTGGTGTCAGAGCAAATGAAATTGCGGTACTTTATCGTGCAAACTTTCAATCACGCGTGATTGAAGAATCTTTTCTTTTAAAAAATATTCCTTATCAACTTTTGGGAACCAGATTCTTTGAAAGAAAAGAGGTTAAAGATGTACTATCATATCTTCGAGCTGCTCTTAATCCAGAATCAAATGCCGACATAAAAAGAATTATTAATTCCCCAGCTAGAGGAATTGGAAAAGTTAGTCTATTAAAAATATTTTCTGGACTTGAAGGAACTCTGCCAGAAGCGACTCTTGAAAGAGTTATGTCTTTCCGAAAGTTATTACAAAAAATTGCTGATTTGCAAAAGAAAATAAACCATCTGAAACAATTAAATTTATTATTCGTGAAACAGGTTCAGAAAATTTATATAAACATGGTAAAGAAGAGGACGAAGATAAGATTGAAAACATGAAAGAATTGGCAACTTTGGCGACCCGTTATGATATTTTAGAACCAGAAGAAGGAATTTCGGCGCTTTTGACTGATGCCGCGCTCGCGACCGATCAAGACAGTATGATTAAAAATGAGAGGGCGGTAAAATTAATGACAGTGCATGCCTCAAAAGGACTAGAATTTGAATATGTTTTTATTACCGGACTCGAGGAGGGATTATTTCCGCACGAAAAAGATGATGATAATTTGACCGAAGAAGAAGCGGAGGAGGAGAGAAGACTTTTTTATGTTGCTTTAACTCGAGCCAAGAAAAAATTATTTCTTTCCTACACAGAAATGAGAACAATATACGGCAGTAAACAAGTAAACACTCCATCTCAATTTCTAACTGACATTGCCAGATAATTTACTGGAGGCAGAAGAAAGACCAACAGGAGCTAAAGCAATTTTTATAGATTTTTAATTTCAATATTACAAAAAAATGAAAGCTAAAAAATCATTAGGTCAAAATTTTCTTAAATCCAAGCTGGGCATTGGAGAAAATTGCTGGCGCCGCCTCAATTGTCAATGACGATATTGTTCTGGAAATAGGGCCTGGATATGGCACTTTAACCGAAGTTCTTACTTAAAGAGGCGGCGCAAGTTATTGCGGTTGAAAAAGACAACGAATTGATGCCAGTTCTTCAAGAAAAATTCTCAAGAGAAATTAAGGACAAAAAATTAATCTTAGTTCACGATGATATTCTTGAAATCTAATTTGGATTTTCTAGAAAATACTGGCAAGTATAAGTTGGTAGCAAATATTCCTTATTACATAACTGGGGCAATTTTAGAAAATTTCTTGAATCAGATAATCAACCATCACAATGGTTGTCCTTGTTCAAAAAGAAGTGGCTCAGAGAATTGTTGCTAGAGATAATAAGGAAAGCATTCTCTCAATAAGCGTAAAAGCATATGGAAAACCAAAATACATTGAGACTATTTCAAAAAGATTCTTCTCGCCGAGTCCTAAAGTTGACTCGGCGATAATTCAGATTGGAAACATCTCAAAAAACTTTTTTACCGAAAACAAAATAGACAAAAAAAAGTTTTTCGAACTAATCAAGCTTGGCTTTTCCAGCAAACGCAAAATGCTAATTGGAAATCTTTCCAAGAGATTATCCTAAAACAAAACTAGAAGAAATATTTAAAAAAAATAATATTGACCTTAAAGTCAGAGCGGAAGATATAACCTTAGAAGATTGGAGAAAAATTCTAGAGAGTTGGCACTAATGTTGTACCAGTTCCTGGCAAATTACCATAGGCACCAAAGAAGGAATGTAAGCACAATTTCCGTTACCAATCGGAATCCAACACTGACCAGCTCCCGGAATATAATCTCCAAGTTCCTGTGTGCCAGGAGTAAGTAATATTGTAATAAGAATATAAAATAGATAATCCTGGCTGAAATACTAAAGTTATTGGTGTAAGCGTTTCATCATTAAAAATAAAATTTAATATATTTCCACTACAGCCACAGTAATAGTAAAAAGAAGTGGCCCACCAAAAGGTACTTCTGATGATTGATCTGGGCCGAAACAATTATCGGGCCAAATAAAGAAATAAATCAATATAAATGAGAGTAAAATTTTTTTCATTGGATTTGAAAATTTATCATTTCTAAATTACTCGTCCCATTCATATTTGAAACATATATTGGTATCTGAAAAGTTGAACCTTTAGCCTGAGGAACAGCATTTAAAACCGTTTGATTGAAGAGCTAGCAAAAGTAAATTGGAGTGTTGTCCCGTTAGAAATTAAAGAAGTAATTATCTCCAAAGGGAGTGAAAATAGCATTTCCATTTTGATGTAAAACCAGTACCAGTAATTGTAATAGTTGATGAAGCATTAATCGCTTGATGGAGAAATTGAAGAAATTCGCGGAGCTGGAAGGGAGAATTAGTAACAATAAATCTAACAGGTTGAAAATCATTACTACTATCTCCCAAATTATTGGTTACTCTAATTGTGTATGTATTCTGGCGAAATTTTTTGGGGAATTTGAAAATTGAGTTCGGTTGTTGAGGTTGAAGAAATAGTTCCAACCAAATTATTATCCAAATATATGCTTATTCGAACTGGTGCTAAAGTCAAAACCATTTATAAGAATAGTACCTCCAGGTTTCACTTGATAAGGACTGACTGAAAAAACAAAAACTGTTGGGGTGGTTGAAGCTGTAGTTGTTGAATTATTTTGATTATTTACAGGAGAAGTCGTTATATTTGTTAGAACAAGACTATTTGTTGTCGCTGAAATAGCTGGCACATTAGTTGAAACTTGTGAAAGGGAATTTAAAACGCTTCTAGTTAAAGCTCCAACGAAGCCATTACCTGTCGTAAGGTCTGATGGGATAAGGATTTTAGAAGAATATAGATTTTGAAATTTGATAACTGCCTGTTTGGTTAAATTACCAAAATAAGTTGACTCCTGGCCTGGAGAACCTGGGCCGGAGAGTGCTATTTTAGTTGCAGAATTTTGATTAAGAATAATTTGAAGCTGTTGAACGTCACTTCCTGACGAACCAAGACTTAAATTTCTAGAGAAATTAAATGAATTTGTCGAAGCATAAACGCTCGTTGCAACAAGAGAGAATAAAACCGCTAAAACTAAAGAGATGTTAGTCTTCATTAATTGTATTGTATCACGATATTTTATATAATTTCTACAAGTAAATGCACTCTCCAAGTAAAAAAATAATTTCTTTAATTCTAGTTGCCATCTTGGTTATTGGCGGCTCTATTTATATAAAATATTTTCCATCAAAAAATCAAATTGCTGGAGAATTAACGTATGATAATTCAACCCAGCCACTTTCTGTGGACTCAAGCAGTTCAACACTTTTCCTATTTAATCCCGACACCGCTTTTACTGGAGATGATTTTAATGCGACTGACACTCTAACTGACAGATTCGCTAAAACAGCATTTTCCAGTTATGTGAATCTTGATCAAACTGGTCTTGATGCAACAGACACACAAAATGCCTTAGTTGATTCATTTTCTACGGAGATCAGCACCATTGGCCAGCCAGAAATGTATTCAATTAGCGACATAAAGACATTTAATCCAACTGATAAAACTGCTATTAGAAATTATGGTAATGCTTTTGCCCAAATAGAAATCACTAATCTAACTCTCATAGCTAATAATCCTAAGAAGTATAGTGGGGATGTAAATGCTATAGCAGACCAATATGACGCCATAGCTAGTCAACTTATTCAAATCGCAACTCCAAATGATTTTGTTTCAACTGATTTACAAACAATAAATAATTACCATGATTTAGCGGTGGATCTTAGAGAATTAAATGATTATCAAGCTGACCCACTAAAAGCTGTAGTTGCAATGCAAAATGCTAATAACATACAAAATAGCTCAACTTCTACCATGACAGCCTTTTCAACATATTTCGCCCAAAATGGTATAATTTTTAGTGCAAAGGAAGCTGGTTTTATTTGGAACCAATAATAAAATGCAAAGAAATAAAATTAAAATAATCTCAGCCGTACTTAGTCACTTGCTTATTTATTTCTCCTTTAGCGGTTTTTGCTCAAACCGCTACACTATCCTCACAATTACCAAATTCTGATCTTCAACTAAATCCAACTTCAACCGTAGGTACCGTCAACTCAACGCAACGGTCTACAACTTAACCAATTTAATACTACTGCAAATAACGCAAACACAATTGATCCGACAACCCAACTTCACTAAATCTCAAGGACTCAAGCTGGATCAGATGGACAAAGCACTACCGCAGCACCGAATCCTGGCGATATCGCACTTCAAGCTAGCGGTTGTTCAGTTGGATTATTTCTCTCAAAAGCTATTCAGTCCGTAGTTAACCAAGGGATAAATACCCTTTCTAACGCTATTTCATCTGCCCTTAATATAAAGGCAGTACCTAGCCAAGATGAAGGTACTTTAAATGCCCAGAGTTCAGTTGCTACAGCAGCACATACAGGAACAGTAATTTCACTTTTCGGTCTTCCTATATCCATTTCATTACCGAGCTGGGATGCTGTGGCATTTTGTATTGGTAACGCTTTGATTCAAGCTATAGGAAATAGCACTATTAATTGGATTAAGAGTGGTTTTAATGGTAACCCAGCTTTCGTAAATAACCCACAACAATTCTTCACCAATATCGCCGACCAACAGACACTTGGTTTTGCTAGTGCCTTTCAGAAAGCTAATAATGGTATATCAGATCCTGGTGTAAAACAATTTCAACAACAAATATTACAAGGGATAATGGCTCAATACAACAATAGTAGCGAAGGAATTAATAATAATATTGTAAATTATTTAAGTGGTGGGACAAACTACTCAAGGGTTTTATTATGGAGACCCAAATTCCTTTAATCTTAATGCTT
This sequence comes from uncultured bacterium, assembly GCA_963839205.1. Classification (GTDB taxonomy): domain Bacteria; phylum Patescibacteriota; class Minisyncoccia; order Phycocordibacterales; family CAWITU01; genus CAWITU01. The sequence goes on along the minus strand of CAWITU010000002.1, from coordinate 30,123 downwards.
TTGGAGCTGGTTTTGCTAATCCGGGGAATAATTATCTTAGTTCTTCAATCATAAATAGTCAGATAGCACAGAGGCAAATTGATCAAGCAAAAGAACTACAACAACAACAACTCCAGCGAAATCAATGGGACTCTTAATCAAACTAATTGTCAACTGGACAAGGGAGTAATCAATTTGGTTTTGAGAGCTCTCAACGGATACCAATTGTGCTATCACCACTCCCAGGAAGTCTAATTAAATATTCAACACCAGAGACAACTCTAAATCTTCCTAATCTACGATTGGTCGCAGCGCAAAAATTCGACCAGGTGGTAAATGTATTGGTGCAAGCCCTGATTCAAAAAGCTGTCGGTCAAATTCTTAGCAAATCATAGTTGATATTAATAATGAAGAAAGAATATAAAAAATTAGTTTTGGGGATATTAATTACAGCCTCGTTTGTATCACCTTTTACTGTTTTTGCCCAAATTTTTGATGCAAACGGTAACCCAGTAAATACTACTGGTAGTGACACTACTGGGGCATCTTCAGACCTAGGTTCAACTCCGACACTTGATGTGGGTACTGGCGGGAGTAGCGAAACAGGTACTAATCCTTACGATACTACTCTTTTACCTAATGGATCATCACTCGATTCATCTCAAACTGGATCAAATAGTACAAGTAACGCTACAACACCTTCGTTTGGATCTACCGCCGTTGCCGCCGCCGTACCGCGTAGCCGCCGCCTCCCAAACCACTGGCACAACAGGAAGTGGCAACTCCACCAAAAGTGCAGGGTGCCAGTCCGCGGTCTGGCTAGTTGTTCCAGACCCAGCTGGAATAGTTTGTTCATTATTTCAAGCGATAGCCTTAGCTGTTTTTGCGATAGTTGGTATGGTTGTCACAATAATTGCCTTTTTACTTAATTTTGTAGTCGGCTATACAGTAGCCAATCTAGCAACACATTTAGGTGCCAGCGACCTAGGGCCGATTGTCAATACAACGTGGTCTACATTCAGAGACCTTTCAAATATCTTTTTCATCTTTATTCTCCTGTATATTTCTATTGCCCTAATCTTGAGACTTGAGAGTTTTAATACTAAAAAAATCTTAAGTATGGTTATTGTTATTGCCTTATTAATCAACTTCAGTTTATTTTTCACTGAAGTAATTATTGATGGGACAAATATTTTAACTTTAACTTTTTTGAATGCAATTGAAACTCCTGCACAGGGTTCAGTTGGCGCCACCTTGGTAGGATTTGACCCATCAGGAGGAATAGCAACCGCCTTTCTTTCAAATCTTGGCCTTTCGTCTTTCCTTGGCGGAAAGACAACCACCGGCACTTCTGTTAATCAGTCCACAATCCAATTTAACAATACTAATTATGTTCAAGCATTTATTCAATCGATATTAATGTCAGGACTTCTTTTATTTGTCGGGGTGGTTCTACTCATAGCTTGTGTACTATTTATTGTGAGGTATGTTGTTCTTGTTTTCTTGATAATTGTCTCGCCGGTTGCTTTTGCGAGCATGATCCTACCCAAAACTAATTCTATGATTGCTGAGAAGTGGTGGAAAACTTTATTTGACCAGAGTATATTTCCAGTAGTTTTCTTTGCTTTAATGTGGGTAACACTGCAAATCATTGGCTCAAATAATTTCAATAACGGAAGTGGGTGTAGTGGTCAAAATGGAGCGGTTGGGTTCCTAAGCACCATTTCTGGCGGGGCATTAGACTGGGCCTGTGCAACAGGATTTATTTTCCATTTAGTTATCGCAATGGGATTCCTTATTACTTCACTTGTTATTTCAAAATCAATGGCCTCGAGTGGTGGAGCGGCCGTATCGGGAGCAGTAAATGCAGGAACCAAACTTGCAGGAAGAACAGTATTTGGAGGAACTGCCATGATTGGAAGAAATACAGTCGGAAACATGGGCAGAAAGTAAAAGCGCACTTCTCAAAGAGGGTGCAGCAAACAATGCATTTACTAGATTCTTGTATAAAGGAACCTCCAAGGTTGCGAAATCTAGTTTTGACGCGCGTGCGGGTTCTGTAACTGGCGCTATAACTGGTTCACTAGGAGACCTTGGAAAGGCAAAAGATGGTGGATACAGAAAAGCCCTATCAGATAATGAGAAAGCCAAATTAGAATTTAGTAAAGAAATTGGAAAACAAACTTACAACGAACAGAAAGAAATTGACACCACCGAGGAAAGAAAGAAAGAAATTAATGATAATAAGGATACGTTTGAAAAGAAAGGAAAGAGAGAAATTGAAGAAAAAGGTAAATTAGAACTTAAAACATTAAATGAGGGCTCAGAGGGCAGTGAATATAAAAAAGACCTTGAGGAAGAAAAGAAGATGAATCAAAGATTGTCTGAGATCAAGGAGGAACTTGAGCACAATAAAAGTATGGGTGCGCTAGAAACAAATCCATACAAGCGGGCTGAGTATCAAAACAAAATAGAATCTTTGAAGATAGAGGGTGATGTGATAACAAAAACAAAACAACCAATAGCACAAAGATTGAGTGCTTTTGACGACAAGATTAAGGAAATTAATGACCGAACAAAAAATACTATTGAAACAAAACAAAAAGAATTTGATCAACAGCTTAATCAAGCAGATAATAAGATAAAAATAATTAGAGACCAAGGAAAAACTAGACAGCTTAACTACTCAAAACAATTAGAAAAACCAAGATTGCTCAACTTCTACCGCCCATTCTCAAGCCTCCAAAGAAGCGGCATTAAATATAAGAAAAGAACTTAGGAAATCTAAAGAAGACAGGTTGCTTGATGAACTTAAAGATTTTGCGGGCAAAAAGGGGGGTGAATCGAAAAAGGAAAAAGACGACGTGGGGGGAAGTGGAGGTGGGGGAGGGGAACATAAATCTTAAACAATGGATCAAAACGTAAAAAACAAAATAGAAGAGAGATTCTCGTCATTACCAAAGGGTCTACAGGATGCAATTACTTCATCGAACCTACGACCGACTCTTCAGGAAATTGTTAAGGAAAAGAAATTACACATTGATCAAGGGGCATTATTAGAGGACGAAACTTTGTTGGTGATGCTTGGTTTGGAAAGCCCAGATAACTATGCCAGAAACTTACAGGACAATTTAAAAATAAACCCTATTCAAGCTAATCAAATTACTGAGGAAATAAATTTAAAAATCTTCGTCCCAATTAGACAATATCTTGAAGAAGTATACAAAAATGACAATGAAAATGTTGTTCCACCAACACAAATCAACCCAATTCCTGCCGAAAACAAAGTTCCTGAAGCAAATCCAACTCCAGAACAAATACTAAATGAGATAGAGAACCCAACTGAGACTATTCACCCAATTACTCAAGAGACAAAACCAATCATCCCACCGATAGCCACACCATCAATAAATGTACTGGACAACCAACCTGAAACAAAACCGAAAGTTGAGGCTCTTCCTCAAGATGTTATCACTGAAATTAATGCCCCAATTAAACTACCACCAGAGATTAATGCTACTACTCCTATACAGACAGGAACTCCAGCCAAAGATAACGTGAAAACAATAGGTATTGTTCAAAATAAACTAAATTCGATTGTTAGCTCTGCTAAAGAAGAAATTGTTGTTAAACCAAACGCAGAACCATCTACAAAATCATACACTGTTGATCCCTACAGGGAGCCAATGAATTAAAAGTGATATACTTAAAAGGTGAGATACCAAGTTCCTCAATTTATTGAAGTTGAAGATAAGATTTTTGGTCCCTTTACCTTCAAACAATTCATTTATTTAGGTGGCGGTGTAGGCCTAGCTTTTATTTTCTACAAATTCTTACCACTTATATTAGCCATTCCATTTATGGCTGTTGCAGTAGCTTTTGGTGTTGCTCTCGCAATGTACAAAATTAATAGTAAACCTTTTATTGAGGTTCTAGAGGCTGGGGTTAAATATTTTCTTGGGTAGCAAACTCTATCTTTGGAAAAAATCTGAAAAGAAAGCCCGAGGCAAACACCCAACAAAGTGGTTTGGCTGGAAATGCTAATATCGCTGTACCAAAACTTTCTGAAAGTAAATTAAAAGATTTAAGTTGGAGTCTGGATATTAACGAAACAGCCTACTCAAAAGAAGTTGCACCAATTCCACGAAGCACAAATAGGTTATAATTATTTAAATATGGCCACAGCCGCTCAAACTTCAAAAGCAACCCAAGACTTTATTCCCATCAAAGAAATACATGATGGGGTAGTTGTGATGAAAGATAATTCGCTTAGAGCAATAGTCATGGCTTCATCTTTAAACTTTGCTCTAAAAAGCTCGGATGAACAGCAAGGAATTATTCTACAATTTCAAAATTTTCTAAACTCTCTTAATTTTTCAATTCAAATTTTTGTTGAATCAAGAAGATTAGATATTCGCCCATACATCGCTCTTCTTGAAGAAAGACAGAAGGAACAAATGGGGGATTTGATGAAAATTCAAATCAAAGAATATATTGAATTCATCAAAAGTTTCACTGAAACCGTCAATATTATGACTAAAAGTTTTTTCATTGTCGTACCATATTCTCCAGCAGCCCTCCAAAACACCTCTCAAATTCCTGGAGCTAGTTTGTTCAAGAAAAAAGATAAGAAATCTGAAGCAGATGAAAAAAACCAAAATTTTGACGATAATAAAACTCAACTTGATCAAAGAATTAGCGTTGTTGAACAAGGACTAGTTCGTTGTGGAATTAGAGTTGTTGAGCTTGGTACAGAAGAACTAGTTGAACTCTATTATAAAATATTTAATCCAGGGGATGTAGATAAACCTATCCCGCTTGATCAAAACCAATAATATGAAAATAAGCGATTTTTTTAAAAAACAAGAGTCCAAAACTACACCAATAACCTCTATTCTTCCACAGGATATTTATGATGCAGGTATTTTGGAATTGAAAGATATTATTGCTCCATCGGCATTAAAGATTACTCCTAGAGAACTTAGTTTTGGAGATAAAATTGTCAGAACATTTTTTATCATTTCATACCCAAGATTTCTATCAGAAAGCTGGTTTGCTCCAATAATCAATCTTGATAAAATCTTTGATATTTCTATATTCATTCATCCAATTGATACAGCGACAATTCTTCGACAATTTCAAAAGAAAGTGGCTGAAGTTCAAAGTCAAATTCATATGAGAGAAGAGAAGGGGTTAGTTAGAGATCCCGTATTAGACACTGCTTACCAAGATCTTGAAAAACTTCGAGACGATTTACAACAAGCCCAAGAGAGAATCTTTGATGTTGGATTATATATTTCTGTTTATGCTGACAGCCAAGGAGAACTTGATAAAATTGAATCTGAAATCAAATCAATTCTTGAAGCTAAATTAGTTTATGTAAAACCAGCTCTTTTTCAACAAGAACAAGGTTTTAGAAGTGTTATGCCAATTGCATCAGATGAGCTTGGATGTGCATTCAAAACTAAATTCTTCACCACTTTCTAGTATTTTTCCTTTTACTTCATTTGACCTTACATCCGACAAAGGAATTCTTTACGGAGTTAACCGACACAATTCAAGTTTAATTCTTTTTGATAGATTTTCTCTTGGAAAACTACAACTCTGTGACTTTTGCTAAAGCTGGATCTGGTAAATCATACGCAACCAAACTAGAAATTTTACGATCTCTCATGTTTGATACTGATGTTATTGTCATTGACCCAGAAAAAGAATACGAATATCTTGCTGAAGCAGCCGGCGGGCGATACTTCAATATTTCGCTTACCTCCGAACACCACATTAATCCGTTTGACCTACCTACTGCCAGAGAAGACGAATCGCCCGCCGATGTTTTGCGCTCAAACATTGTTAACCTGGTTGGTCTATTCCGAATCATGTTAGGAGGACTTAACTCCTGAAGAAGATTCAATTGTTGACCGAGCTATTACCGAAACATATGCTCTAAAAGACATTACTCCAGAATCAAATTTTGCTGAGGTTGCACCACCACTTATGTCCGACTTTGAATTAGTTCTAGCTGGAATGGAAGGAGGGGAATCATTGGTACAACGTTTAGAAAAATATACAAAAGGAACTTGGGCTGGTTTCATCAATAGGCCAACAAACGTGGATATCAACAAAAAATTCGTAGTCTTTTCAGTTCGTGATATGGAAGATGAATTAAAACCAATTGCCATGTACATCGTCATGCATTTTATTTGGAATGCTATTAGAAAAGAATTGAAAAAAAGATTACTTGTTATTGATGAAGCTTGGTGGATGATGAAATCAGAAGATACTGCCTCATTTCTTTTGAGCCTTGCAAAAAGAGGAAGAAAATATTATTTGGGGCTCGCCACAATTACTCAAGACGTTGAGGACTTCCTAAAATCTCCATATGGTCTTCCAATTATTACAAACTCCTCAATTCAAATTCTACTTAAACAATCCCCATCTTCAATTGATGAAGTTCAAAGAACCTTTAACCTAACAGATGAAGAAAAATATCTTCTTCTTGAATCAGATGTAGGAGAGGGAATATTCTTTGCTGGTCTAAAACATGTCGCCATCAAAATTATTGCTTCCTATACTGAAGATCAAATTATTACTTCTGATCCACACCAAATACTAGCTTTCAAACAAACTAAATTAGAAAATGAGCAGAAAGATTTAAACAAATAATTTCATGGCTTACGAATCGCCAGAATTAAAAGAAAATCCCTCCTGGCAAAAAAGACAGGATCTAGAAAATAAAAGACAAACTAAATTACCTGACAGCAAATTACCAAACAGTGTTTGGATACCTTTAATGGTTGTTTGTGTTTGTCTTGATGTTTTAGAATACAGTATTGATGCATTGGCTGGTGAATATGTTTTGGGTGAAATTGCTAATGAAGCGATTGATTGGTCAGCGGAATTCCTCTTTTATATTTTTTTTAAAATGCGAGGAATAAATTTATCAGGCACAAGAACTGCTGTTTCATTTTTTGGTGGTTTTGCTATTGAAGTATTAACAGGAGGTATAATATCACTTTGGACATTAGATATAGGTTTGGTTGTTCTATTCACTAAGCTTGAAGAAGAGGCTCTGAAAAAATCTTTAGTTGGAAAAATATTAAAGAAAAACATGGATAAGGCTGCTAGAGCCATGGGTGAAGACGTTGTATAATAAAGACATGAAAAAAGGCTTGTCTCTTATAGTATTTACCTTAATATTTATTCCAAGTCTTTCCTTCGCTCAATCAACTAATTCTACTGACCAAGCTTTATCGATAGCAATTTCCACAACTTTCTCAAGGTGGAAGTAACTGTCACTACTGACCCAGAAATACCTGCCCCATACGATACTGTCACAATTGCCTTGGCAGACTATACATCCAATATTGATTCTTCATCTATAACTTGGTCAGTTAATGGAAAAGTTGTTCAAACGGGAATAGGAGATAAGACTTACACCTTTACTGTTGGCGGTAAAGGTCAATTAAGTGATGTATCTGCTCAAATACAGACCCCTGATGGTAACTTCTGTGACCAAAGATATCCCAATTACTCCAGAAGATTTAGATATTATCTGGCAAGCCAATTCTTATGTGCCACCTTTCTATGAAGGGAAAGCACTTTTCCCTCCAGTAGGTACTGTTTCTTTTGTGGCGATGCCTGGTTTTATTGATTCAAATGGAAATCCAGTGAATCCAAAAAAACTAATTTATACTTGGAGCCAAGATACTACGGTATTGGGAGATAAATCAGGCTATGGAAAAAATGTTTTAACTGTCCAAGGAACTCATTATAATTAATCCTATACTTATCCGAGTTGATGTCACTTCTACCGATGGTTCTCTATCAGCTTCAAAATTTATCACTTTAGGAACTTCGCCGGAGCAAGCTTTGGTTTATGAAGACAATCCTTTATATGGAATTTTATTTAATAAAGCTATAAATAATTCCTACAATCTTGGAGATCAAGAAGTAAAGTTCGAAGCTTTTCCTTATTTTTTTGGTAATACTCACAAGGACTGACCCAGATATTACCTATACATGGCAACTTAATGGAAGCAATATCTCTGTTCCAACTTCTCAAGATGAAATGATTTTTAGAAATCAAAATAACCAAAACGGAAATGCTTCCATATCTCTATGCCTTAGGGAGCGTTTCCAATTTTCTAGAAAGTGCTTCAAACCAATTTTCACTCACATTTAACCAAGTCAAAAACTTCTTCTAATGTTTCCTATTTTTACAATATTGTTAGCCCAAAACTATACAGTACTCCAACAAATAGGCACTGAGCCTGCATCCGTTTCAACCACCGACCTTAGCTCCTACCTGAACAGTGTCTTCTACGCGGGCCTTGGCGTCGCTTGCGGGTTAGCGGTTATCATGATTGTAATTGGAGGTATTCAATATATGTCTACTGATGCCATATCGGGGAAAGAGGAGGGAAAGGAAAGGATTCAGTCAGCTTTGTGGGGACTACTCTTGGCTTTGTGTTCGTATCTAATTTTGTATACGATTGATCCGACGATATTGAATACGACTTTGACTCTTCAATCTACAGACACCTCGGGTACATTGAATACATCGGCACCGCCGTATAATCCGGGCGTAACAAATGTAGATGGAATTAATTACGCTGGAAGCGGTGGTACTTATGAAACAGTTGATGGTCCAGATGGTAATCCACAGACTGTTATAACAACTAACGGGATAGCTATCGATACTGACGGAACAAACCCACCCCCATTTAATGACCCAACATATCAATCAGCAACCTCTCTTGGTGGTCTAGATGCTAATACTAGTTATTATATTGTTGTACCAAGCGATAGTTCAATACCTTTAGGTACCCCAGTAACTATAACTAACAGCGCGACAGGGCTGTCTGTAAATGCAATCGTCGGAGACCACGGTCCTGCATATGGAGAAATTTCTCTGGCGGCAGCAACAGGCTATAGGAGCCTGGTCGCCTGGTAATGGAAACAGTTCTAAATCAGGTAGTTTAACGATTACTGTCAATTAGTAATAAATATGATTAAAAAATATATCTTATTTTTAATATCAAACATCCTATTCTTACTACCAACTACCAGCTTTGCCCAGGGATATCAACCCCTCCAAGCTATAGGTACTGAAGCGGCTAATACTCAAACCGACCTTAGCTCCTACCTGAACAGTGTCTTCTACGCGGGCCTTGGCGTCGCCTGCGGTCTAGCGGTTATCATGATTGTAATTGGAGGTATTCAATATATGTCTACAGATGCCATATCGGGGAAGTCAGAAGGAAGGAGAGGATTCAGTCAGCTCTGTGGGGACTACTCTTGGCTTTATGTTCGTATCTAATTTTGTATACGATTGATCCGAAGATACTAAAAACAACTATCAATCCCCAGTCGGTTGATACTCACCGGGGCGCTGAGTACGGCATCACCCGCAGCGATGTCACCAATAACTGTCACAGCCCCATTAGCCCCTAATGCATCAAATTATTCATATGACTGTAACACCATCGGGAACAACCCTTGGTCCAAATTTATTTGATATAACGGGTTTAGATGTGAATACTAATCAATCTGGTACCGGTTTAAATATTACTCCGAGTTCAAATGCATTCCCCCCCTTACAAAGTGGTTCAATAACAATAGGAACTCCTTCTGCAAATTAGTGTAAAATATAATCATGTCCAAAAGTAATCTCACATTGATAACAATTGCAATAATAATCATCCTTGGTTTTGGGTTATATGGTTTTTATTATTATCTTCAACAACAATCAGTGGCTTCTCCTTTTAATGGAAATTCAGCAAATTCGTTTCTTGGCAGTTCGGGTTCAAACCAAAACTCAAACTCAAACTCAAATTCGGAAATTCTGGAACAGGAAGTTCAACTCAAAACATAAATACACCCATACCAACCCTTCGCGAAATAAGTACTGCGCCTGTTGGGGGAGAGACATTTATTGATAGAACCGTAATTTCTACTTCAACAGTCTCAACTAGTAGCACAAAAATAGTCACTCATAAAAATCTTGAGACATTCATACGTTATATAGATAGAGCCACTGGTAATATATACGAAACTGCTACTAGCAGCTGGGTAGTTGATAGGATTTCAAACACAACCTTCCCGAAAGTTTACAACGCCTATTTTGATAATACTGGAAATTCTTTACTTATCCAGACAATTGAAAACGAGGACACAGACACCATTTCGACTTATTATGCCCACCTTATAGCTCCCCCTACTTCAACATCAACCGCTACAACAAGTTTTGATACTCTAACGGCCTCTCTTCTTTCAAAAGACATATCAGAAATAGTTCCATCTCCTCTACAAAATAAGTTTTTCTTCCTTTTTAAATCTTCAGGTGCTGGGGTTATAGCTAATGTTGATGGTACCAAACAGAGTCCTGTGTGGAGCTCACCCATAAATGAGTGGCAGGTTCTATGGCCATCGACTAATACATTAGTATTTACAACGAAAGCCTCTGGTGGAGTAAATGGCTATTCATATCTTTTCAATACCCAAACAAATTCATTAAATAAAATTCTTGGGGATATCGCTGGACTGACCATGTCAGTTTCACCAGATTTAAAACTTGGCTTTTATTCTGACAGCAATACAGATGCTCAAACTTTTAATTCTGGCTTACTAAATATTTCAAACGAAAACACCACTCCAATTACATTAAAAACTCTTCCGGAAAAATGTGTTTGGAGTCAGTTAAATAACTCCGTAGTTTACTGTGCTGTACCAGATTCTATACCACGGGCAACATACCCTGATCAGTGGTACCAAGGGATAGTTTCTTTTTCTGATTCTATTTGGATGATTAATACCAAAACAGGAGTAACAAAAGACTTAGCCCCACTTAGACAAATTTCTAATGGAGATATTGATGCAATCAATCTATCTCTTGATAGCAAAGAAGATTATCTTACATTCATGAATAAAAGAGATTTGAGTCTTTGGGGACTTCAGTTGAATGCTAGCTCTTCTTCCTTATAGTTTTTCTAACATAAATTTCTTGGGCTATAGAGAAAAGATTGCTTGTTATAAAATAAAGAGCCACAGCTCCAGAGGTTATGTAGGAAATATAGGCGGTCATAAGAGGTAAGGTGTATCTCATCTGAAGATTCATACTTTTGGCTAAATCGTTTTGAAATGAAGATTTTCCCTCAACTTTTGGCATGGCTGGAATCGAAAAACGTACTTGAATAATCTGGGTTATAGCCACAAAAGCCGCTAAAACAAGGCTTTTTTGAATAATATTGATGATATTCAAAAATTGAACATTTACCATGCTTGGTAAATGAACAAAAGGATACAAAAGAGTTCCATCTATGTGGGGAAGTCCAGAACTTCTAAAAATAAAATATAAAGAGATAAGAATTGGTGTTTGAATAAGTAGAGGTAAAATTCCACCAAAAGGATTTACATGATTCTCTCGATAAAACGCAAAGAGGGCTTCAGCTTCTTTAGTTTTGTCTCCTTCATATTTCTTTCGAAGCGCAGCGAGTTCCGGTTCAAGCGCTCGAAGTTTAACTTGAGTCTTAATAACATTTAGATTAAGTGGAGCAATAATTAAACGAACTAAAATAGTTAAAACAATCACTGCAAACCCAAGGTCAGCAGATGGAACGTGCTGGATTAAAAAGACCAAAGCGTTGTAGAGGGGAGTATAAAATATAAGTTTTAGGAAATACATGGTTTTATTAGATCAAGTAACTCTTTTTTAAAAGAAGCGAACAAAATTATATCAGCCCCTTTTTTTGGAAAAATAATTAACCTTACTTGAGGGTTAAGTATATCAAGAATTTCTTCCAAAATTGACCTGACTCTTCTTTTTATAAAATTTCGAGTCACAGCTTTGTTAGATATTTTTTTTGAAACAACCACCGCTACAAGTGGTTCTCTTGAAATGTCAGTTCTGGATACTCGAAGAGAGAAGTGGGGAGAGGACACAACTTTACTACTTTGCATTATTTTATCAAAGTTAGTTTTACCTATCCTATTTTTAGTTGGAATCATCTTAAACAGTGAGTTTCTTTCTACCTTTTCTCATTCTTCTGACGATGGTCTTCTTACCACCTGGAGTATTCTGTCTTTTGAGAAAACCGTGACTTCTGCTTCTCTTTCGTTTTTTTGGTTTATATGTGAATGACATGGGAAGACTATAACACAAACAATAATAAGTGCCAACGTTAATAACTATCCACAACTTATCAACATAGTTGTAAACTTTGCGCAAGTTTTACAAAAACAAAGCGAGTATATAATACCCTCATCATGGATAGTAAAACTCTTTGGGATAATGTCTTACTGGAAGTTGAAATTAATTTTTCAAAGACTGCCCTAAATATGTGGTTTAGTGAAACTGCATTGGTTAAGAATGATGAGGGAATGGTTGTTATCTCAGTCCCAAACCCTTTTGTTAGAGATTGGGTTAGGGAAAAGTATCATAAATTCATTTTAAAATCACTTCGCACCCTTTCTGAAGGTGTTAGATCTGTTGATTACATCATTGCTAAGACTGATGATGGTGATAGAAAGAAAATTCCAACACCACTATCAAAACCATTGGAACAGTTGAACAAAGAGTTACCTCTAGGAGACCTCATCAATAAAGAAGACAACCTAAACCCACGATATACCTTTGAAAATTTTGTTGTTGGTCCTTTCAATGAGTTGGCTTACGCCGCGTCCCAAGCAATTATCAAGAAACCTGTAGTTTACAATCCACTTTTTATTTATGGGGACACTGGCCGAGGCAAAACTCATTTAATTCAAGCAGTTGGTAATCATATTAAAGCTAATAATAGGGAAAAGAGGGTATTTTATGTTACCTGTGAGAGATTTACCCAAGATTACATCAACGCAGTTAACATGGGCATGACCAAAACTAATAATTTTAAAGAGAAATACCGAAAGTATGATGTGTTAATCATGGACGATATCCAATTTTTATCAAATACAGAAAAAACTCAGGAAGAATTGTTTCATCTTTTTAATGTTTTATATGAAAACAATAAACAAATCATCTTTTCTTCAGACAAACACCCAAATTATATTCCCGGACTTGAGGAAAGACTCAAATCAAGATTTGTGGCCGGTATGATTGTTGATATTCCTAAACCAGATCTAGAATCACGCATAGCTATCCTAAAATCAAAAGCCAGACTTAATAATCTAGAATTGGAGAATCAGGTCATAGATTACTTAGCGTCCTCCATAGATGGCAATATAAGAGAATTAGAGGGGATTCTTAACTCAATAATGTGCCAAGTCCAATTACGTGGTCGAGTAGTGGACATTACAGATATTAAAAATATGATGAAGAATGCTGCAAAGCCAGTAAAGAATATTTCGGTTGAAAACTTAGTTAAAATTGTCGCTAATTTTTATAACCTTGAAGAGGGAATTATCTATGATAAGAGTAGACGTAAAGAAGTTGTGAAGCCAAGACAGCTTGCTATGTATATTCTTCGAGAAGATTTTAATGTTTCTTACCCTTCAATTGGTCATAAGTTGGGGGACCGTGACCACACAACGGTTATTCATTCTTGTGAAAAAATAAGAAATGAATTAAAGGTTAATGGAAGATTACTTCAAGAACTTAATCAAATTAGGGCATTGATATGATGTGGATAATTGGTGTGTGTGGTGTTGATAGAATGTAGAGAAATAAAATAAATAAAAATGTGTGGGATGTAAGTGAGGAAATTACCAACATAGTCAAAAAAATAACTTCTTGAGACACCTATATATAAGTTCACAGAAAAAGATTTCCACATATCCACAACCATAATAGTAATAATAATTTTATATATAAGAAGATACACACAAATATGAAACTCGAATGTAGAAAAGAAGAAATAGGAAAAGCTGTGAGTTATGCAGAGAAAATTGCTTCAAAAAATAACAACACCCCAATTCTAAAATGTTTGTACTTAGAAGCAAAAAAAGGAGCTCTGGTAATTAGAGCAACAAACCTTGATGTGGGGATTGAAATCAGTATTGTGGCTAAGGTTGAAAAGGAGGGGGTTTTGGCGGTCCCAGCCTCTTTTCTAAATGGTTTTATTTCAAACATGAAAGGTGATGGAAATATTACTCTTCAAGAAGTTTCAGGAAACATAAACGTCTCAACAAAGAGTCATAGCACTTTGATTAAGTGTCTACCTCACCAAGATTTTCCTCTTATTCCTAAAACAGATTCTCCTACCCCAATAACTCTTCCAGCGACAGATTTGGCAAGTGGTTTTAAATCAGTTTGGTACAGTGCCTCAATCTCTAGTCTGAAACCAGAATTGTCCAGTATTTATGTTTATTCAGCCGAAAATAATTTAGTCTTTGTTGCTACCGATGCATTCAGACTAGCAGAGAAAAAAGTAAAAACAAAAGAAAGTCTGGATTTTCAACCTATTTTAATTCCTTCAAAGAACGCTGTTGAGATTGTTAGAGTTATTGAGGGGGCGATAGGGGATGAGGTTAATGTTTTAATTGATAAAAACCAAATCGCTTTTGCATTTAAAAATACTTATATAACTTCAAGGGTTATTGATGGGGTTTTCCCAGATTACAAACCACTTATACCAAAAGGGGCTGAAACTGAAGCCATTATTTTAAAGCAAGATTTTATTGATACTTTAAAAATTGCTAATGTATTTGCTGACAAATTTAATAAAATCACTATTCAAGTTCATCCAAAAGAAAAGAGTTTTGAAATTAAGACCAAAAACGCCGATGTCGGTGAAAGTTCAAACCTAGTACCAGGAAGTTTAACTGGTGAAGATGTTGATATTAATTTCAACTACAAAAATATCGCTGATGTTTTTCAATCAATTAACTCTGACAGCCTCTCACTTTCATTTAACGGCTTAAACAAACCACTTCTAATTCGCGGGGTTTCAGACAACACCTTTTCGTATATCGTGATGCCGATGAATAAATAAGATGAGAAAAATTGGAGATCTCTTAGAGAAATTTAAAAAATTTAAAAATCCAAAAGATAATTTAAGAACTATTTCTAAAATTATTGAGGAAACTACTGGAATTATTTTAGAACCAGAAGCGGTTGCAGTGAGGAATAGAAAGATAATATTAGTGATAGTTCCGATTGAAAAAAACGAAGTCCTCTTTAGAAAGGACGTTATTTTAGATAAAATTAAAGATCAGATAAAAGATTTGGTGGTAGAAGATATCCTCTAAGGTTAGATGGGGGTTGAAGAAGTGTTAGGTAAGTTAACAGAAGGGACGGTGTGAGTTTGAAGCCAGAGTCTAATAGGATACTCCCATAAATTAAATTGTGGGTCGTCAGCTGGGTTTGCTGGTGGTAGTCCTGTTGGGTCACTCTTATCAACCCAATACAAAATTGAGTGAACATTCGGATTTCCATTCACGTCATAGCCTTCCCAAAGACCCTTTAATTCTGATTTGGTATTAGGATCTATTGGAAGAGGTTTTGGAAATGTTTCAACTGGAACTCTAGGCAATTCGAAACTCATTATTTGATTCCAGAACGGAACAATTAAATATCGGGAGATCTGTTTGGCCATAGGGGTGTTATCGTTGTTACCTGCCCATGCGCCGATAACAATATGCGGAGTGTATCCAATGACCCATGCGTCACGGTAATCGTTCGTGGTACCTGTTTTAACAGCTACATCTCTTTCAGGAAAATAAAGTGGAGAATTTGCACCGAAAGCCGGCGTTCGAGCAACGTTGTCAGACAATATGTCAGAAATTTGATATGCCACCTGCGCTGGAATTACTTGGTCAGTTGAAGTTGCGAACTGTTCAAGAATATTTCCTTGGTTATCGGTTACCTCAAGAATACCGCTAGTTGGATTTGTGTAACCACCAGTAGCGAAAGTCCCATAGGCATTGGTCAATTGGAGAAGCGAAACTTCACCACCTCCAAGAACTAGGGTGAGTCCATAATGATCAGCAGTACTTAAACTCGTAATACCCATGCTTTTAGCCAAATTAAGTGAATCTTGAATACCGGCCAAATAAAGAACTTGAATAGCTGGGACGTTTCTTGATTGAGCCAAAGCGTCTCTAAAAGTAATAGGGCCAGCGAAGGTGCCATCATCATTTTGTGGGGCGTAACAGCTTCCGCCAGGAACAAGGATTGTTCCATTTGGGGAACAAGTTGTTGAGAATTGGGTTGGAAGGTCAAAAACAACAGTGTCTGGAGTGTAACCTTTTATAAAAGCTTCTGAATAAACGATTGGTTTAAATGAAGAACCTGGTTGGCGGTAAGCGGTCGCGACATTGAACTCTCCATCAATAGATGTGTCAAAAAAATCGCGAGAACCTACCATGGCTCGAATCTGGCCGTTTGTGGGGTCAATGGCGACCGCGGCGATGTTGCTGGCGTTGAATTCTTTTTCGTTTTGGAGAGCGTACGGTTTTGCAACACTTTCAATTTCTTCTTGAAGAGGGTAATCAAGAGTGGTAATAACTTTCAAACCTTTATTAATAACATCGTCACCATATTTTTCCTCAAGATATTGTTTGATGTACATTACAAAATGGGGAGCCTTTATGCTATTTGTAACTTGAGGTAAAAAAGTAACCTGTTCAGCAACAGCGCTATTGTATTGATCTTGAGTAATGTAATTAGTTTGGAGCATTGCTTGTAGAACCAAATTTTTTCTAGTTTGTAGGTCACTCACATGGGCTCCATACGGGGAATAGTAGGTTGGGGCATTAGGTAGAGCGGCAAGATAGGCAGCTTGGGCGATATCTAAATTATTTGCTGAAATACCAAAATATTCTTCACTAGCTTCTTCAACTCCATAAATATTTCCACCATAAGGTGCACTATTTAAGTACATATTAAGAATCTGGTCTTTACTAAGTTCTTGCCCAAGTTTGAGAGACAAAACAACTTCTTTTAATTTTCTAGTAATTGTTTTGTCTTGGGTCAGGAGAAGATTTTTTACAACTTGCTGTGTAATGGTTGATCCCCCCTCACTAAAATGTAGGGTTGTGATGTCTGTAAACATTGATCTCACTATCGCCATAATATCTATTCCTGGATTTTGATAGAAATTTCTATCCTCAATAGCTATAGTGGCCTCTTTAACATTCGGAGAAATTTGTTCAAACGGAACAACTGTTCGTTTGGTGTCCTGATTTAAATTATATAGAAGTACTTGGCCAGTTGAGTCATATATTTTGGTTGATTGACCAACAGTCTGAGTCTCGTCAAAAGACTGGAGATCAGGGATTTTTAGATTTACCGCCCAGATTGTAATAAATCCAGCCAAAAAGAAGAACAGAGCCAAAAGAACCCAGGCAGTTTCTTTTATAACCTGATTTCTAAAGCTTTTATGTTTTAATCGTCTAAAGAAGCGTGACACCTCTTTTACGATTTTTATTGACAAATTGTCTAGAAATATAACGGCTTTTTTCATTTAATACATTTTATCATAGTTGTGGTAAAGTATGTGGATGAAGGAAAAAATCTCTGAACTCCTGAATCGTGGTGTAGAAGAAATAATAGTTAAAAAAACACTAGAAGAAAAACTTTTGAGTGGGAAAAAACTCCGAATTAAATTCGGCATTGACCCAACAGGACCAAAAATTCATATTGGAAGAGCAATTCCTCTAAAAAAATTAAGACAATTTCAAGATTTAGGACACCACATTGTTTTAATAGTTGGAGACTTCACTGCCCAGATTGGAGATGCCTCTGATAAATTAGAAAAACGCCCAACCCTTTCTGTAGAGGATATTGAGAAAAATTTAAAAGATTATGAAAAGCATCTCGGTAAGATTATTGATATTTCAAAAGCGGAAATTGTTTACAATAGTGTTTGGCTTTCAAAATTAACGTTAAAAGAGGTAACCGAACTAGCCGACAGTTTCTCGGTTTTGCAGATGTCTAGTAGAAGAAATTTTAAAACACGTCTTGAAAATGGAGAAGAGGTTTCTCTTCTAGAATTTATGTATCCACTTATGCAGGGGTATGATTCTGTGGCTGTTAAGGCCGATGTTGAAATTGGGGGCTTTGATCAGCTCTTTAACGTGAAGGCTGGGAGAACAATTCAGAAGTTTTATGGAATGGACGAGCAGGATATCTTAGTCACCTCAATGCTCGAAGGAACTGATGGTAGAAAAATGTCTACAAGTTGGGGGAATGTTATTAATATTGATGATGAGCCGTTAGATATGTTTGGAAAAGTACTTTCAATAAAAGATGAATTAATTATTAAGTATTTTTTGCTTTGCACAGATATTTCAATTGAAGAAATTAAAAAGATTGAAGAAGAAATTAAAAAAGGGGAGAATCCAAAGAAAATTAAAGAAAGATTAGCTCTTGAAATCGTTTCTATTTACCACAACAAAGAGAAAGCAGAAGAGGCGGCTTCCCAATTTGAAGCCGCCTTTAAGAAAGGCGGTATTCCAGATACCGCCGAAGAAGTTCAAGTTAAAAAAGGAATGATGCTCTCAGATGTTCTTCTTGAAAATTCTGTTACTGCATCAAAATCAGACTTTGCTCGCCTCATTAAAGAAGGGGCAATAGAAAATATAGAAACAACCGAGAAAATCCTTGATAGGAATTTCTCGGTTGTGTCAGATTTAAATTTAAGAGTCGGTAAGAAACGATTTCTCAAGATTAGGGTTATATAACACCCTCAACCATATCGTCTCCAACATCCCAAACTGAGGCGACGCCTTTGGCACCCTCCTCTTCGTCATCATCATCACCTAAACCGTCTCCGGTTGCGGTTTCTGGGTCTTTTTCCTCTTCTAGAGGATCTAACATTGGGTCATCAATATCCATAAATAAAAACATTTAACTACTAATGTCATAGTTGTATCAGATTCTGTATAGAGTGCAAGCGAGAAAGTCTAAAGTTGTGGATATCCTTATTTTAAAAGGTACTTTTCGGACGCAAAGTAGGTTAGTCCTGCCGCTATTGCATCATATTCATCGTCGTATTTAATTTCTTTTGTTTTCTTAATTAATAGATCAACCATCCGAATCATTTGTTTTTTATCAGCTCGGCCATCACCACTAACTGCCACTTTAATTTGAAGGGGAGTGTATTCTTTTATTTTAAGACCATTTGAGACTGCTTCGTATAAAATAGCACCTCGAGCTTCAGAAACTTTCATGACTGTCTTTTGGTTACTGTTGAAAAAGAGAGTTTCAATAGAAAGAGCGTTTGGTTTGTATTCTTTAATTAATTTTTTTATTTCGCTACCAATCTCTAAAAGCCTTTTTTCAAAAGGTAAATTTGCCTTGGTTTTGAAACAGTCTGAATAGAGAACCACTTCTCCACTTTTATTTTTCTCAAGAATAGCAATTCCAACTCTTTCGTATCCGGGGTCAACTGCAATTATTTTCATCTGTTGATTATATCAAAGAGTTTGTGTAGTATCTCAAAAAAAGAAAGGTAGCTGATCTTATGACAAACACACAACTTTTGGTGGAAGATAGAATCAGGGCTCGGATGTTAAATGAAGAATTTTTGCGACTGGGTACTTCTCAACCTTCATGTTTCTGCCAGATTGGGAAACATCAATCGGAACAAAATGGGAAAGGGAAGTGGCATCTGAATTCAATATTAAGGTGGAAGAATTCCCTGAGGAGTGGTTCATTTCGCTTAGTGAATATTTTGTTGGGCCTTCGGCGATTGTCGCGCCGAAGGCCTTTTGTTTATTCAACGTTAGTGTAAACCGCTTGAACTTCGTCGTTATCTTCAAGTTCGTCAACGAGGGCAGTTAGAATTTCCAAATCTTCATCTGATAAATCTAGAGTAGTTTTTGGAGCCCATTCACGATTAACTTTTTCAAATGCCCACGAAGCAGCGCCCGGGTTTGCTATAGACGCACCATTTTTGGACAAAATATGTTTAACCTCTTGTGCCGCTTTGTTTCGATTGTCAGTTAAAGCCTCAATAATTAAAGCGGAACCGCCTGGGCCGTAAGCCTCATATGTAATTGCTTCCATACTACCAACACTAATGTCCGTACCTTTTTTTACCGCTCTTTCTATTACGTCCTTTGGCATATTTTCTTTTCGAGCCTTTTCAATAATAAAAATCAGAGTTGGCGAAGTCATATCGCCTTTAACCTTTTTTGATTCTGCGGTGATTAGTCTGGAATACTTAGAAAAAACCTTGCTCTTCTTGGCGTCGGTGGCTGCTTTTTGGTGTTTAATTTTTGAAAATTTATTATGTCCTGACATGATGTGTTAATTAATTAATCATAGGATAAATTAAAGAAGTTTTCCTTGCAAATTCTCGGGCAATTCAATCCCTAAGTGTTTGTAGGCAAGGGAAGTTGCCAATCTTCCTCGTGGTGTCCTTTCGATAAGACCTAATTGAAGCAGATATGGCTCATTAAACTCCTCAATTGTCGATTCCTCTTCTGATAGAGACGAAGCAAGGGTGTTAAGTCCTACAGGCCCTCCACCAAATTTCTTAATTAGGGTTTCAAGAATTATTCTGTCTGACGAGGTTAGACCAAGAGAATCAACGCTTAAAAGTTTTAAAGCCTCATCTGCCGCTTCTTTAGTTAGAGGAACTTTCTTCATTTGAACAAAGTCGCGAACTCGTTTGAGGAGATAGTTGGCAGTTCTTGGTGTAAAACGACTGCGCGAGGCGATTAGGGAGGCGGCGTCTTCCGGAATCTCAACACCTAATATTTTTGAGGAGCGCTTAACAATTTCTTTAATTTCGTTTGGTGTATAGAATTCCAGTCGGAAGACGCCGCCGGAAAAACGGGATCTAAGCGGCGACGACAAAAGCGAAATCCTCGTCGTCGCCGCAATCAAAGTAAACGAAGGTAACTCAAGTTGGATCGTTCTAGCGGATGGACCTTTGCCAATAATAATATCAAGCTGACCCGATTCCATAGCAGGGTAGAGGACTTCCTCAATAGTTTTGTTAAGTCTATGAATTTCATCAATAAAAAGAATGTCTCCTTTTGAAAGATTGGTAAGAATTGAGGCGAGGTCTCCAACTTTTTCAATTGCAGGCCCTGAAGTAACTTTTATTTGAGCAGATATTTCTTTGGCGATGAGGTGGGCGAGCGTTGTTTTGCCGAGACCTGGGGGCCCATAAAATAATACGTGTTCCGGTGGGTGATTGCGCTCCATAGCAGCACCCAAAAGAATTCTTAAGTTTTCTTTAATATTTTTTTGACCAATGTAGTCGTCCCATTTGGAAGGGCGAAGGGTCTGATCAAGAAAAACCTCGTCAGGGGTAATTCCTTCTTTTTGTTCCACTTTTTTTATATCGCTTGACATTTAGATAAAGTTATGCTAAGCTACCTTTGAAAGTAACTCATATTCAAGACACAAATCTCTAAGCAATTCGGTACCCGCAAGGGTATCACATTGGTGAATCTTAAAGGACATTCTGGGTAGACTCGTTTTATGCTGGAATTATCCTCAAAGGTTCATCAAACTTTTAATTCATTGAAAGCGTTGCTTAGAGATTTGTTTCCTGAATCCCTACTTTCTCAGCTGGTTTATCATCACTATAGTAAAGATCAGCCTCCAAATCAACCACTCTTTCTAGTTCATCTAGAGAAGTTATGCCTGCCAAAACTTTTTGAATTCCATCTTGTGTCATGGTCATAATTCCTTGAGGTCTCGCAGCTAGTCGGATCTCTCTTTCACTTGGATTTGATTCAACAACCTTTTCAATATTAGCGTCGGTTAACACTCCTTCATAAATACCAATTCTCCCTGCGTATCCAATTTTATTACAAGCCTCACATCCTTTACCTGAGAAGAATTTCAAATCTGATTTAGGTTTTTCATCTTCGGGCATTGAAGCAATAATTCTTTTTACAATTTCCAATCTCTCTTTTGGAAGTTCTATTTGATATATACAACTTTTACAAATCTTTCTAACTAATCGTTGAGCCATCGTAATACTAATTGCGGACGTTAAAACTTTTGAGTTAACACCAAGGTCAATCAAGCGGGGGAAAGCTCCTGGGGCGTCATTGGTGTGAAGTGTTGAGAACACTAAGTGTCCAGTAAGTGAAGCATTAATTGCAGTTTCTGCAGTATCTGAGTCTCGAATTTCACCAACCATAAGCACGTCAGGGTCCTGTCTAAGCACCGCACGAAGACCGTTCGCAAAAGTATAATCTCTCTTTATGTCCACCTGGGTTTGAACAATTCCGGGTAAATGGTATTCAATAGGGTCTTCAATAGTAATAATTTTAACTTCTGGAGAATAAATTTTTTTTAAGAAAGCATACAAAGAAGTGGTTTTACCTGATCCAGTAGGGCCGGTAGTCAAAAGCATACCGTTCGGCTTTTGAATTTCATGTTGGATGATGGCCAAAAGTTTAGGTGGCATTCCAAGGTCTTCCATAGGGACCGAAATAGATTTTGGATCAAGAATACGCATAACGATTGATTCGCCATATGCACCAGGTAGAAGGGAAGTTCTAATTTCAATGTCTTTGTCTTTAATTTTTACGCTGAAGCGCCCGTCTTGAGCGTTTTCCTTGATATTTAATTTTAAATTAGAAAGAAGTTTAATACGTGAGAGCAATAAATTGTAGGTATCTTTATCAAAATCTAATGCTTCAATAAGCACACCGTCCAATCGATAACGTAATCTAGTAAAACCTTCTTCTGGTTCTATGTGGATGTCGGAAGCTTTAGTTGCAAGTGATCCGGCCATGATAATGCTTAAAATTCTGGAGGTTCGGTAAGCGCGTTTCAGGGCGAGAGCATCTTTTATCAGACGACCGACGTCGTCAATTGATTTAACTTCATTTAAAAACGATTCAATCTCTTCGGTTGAAATATCAAGTGAGCCAGCTTTGGTTTCGGCAGCAAAAGAAATTTCCGCATATCTTCCCCAGGCTTTTTCTAAGCTACCCGTGCTAGTTATAAAAGGAATAATTGTAAAACCTTTAGCCTCAAGAGCTTTGATAGATTCTTGGACCTCTTGTTTTTGAGGAGCAAAGACAGCAACTTGAACTTTTTTACCAACAATATTAAAACCAGCCATCTGATTTTTTCTCGCTTCTTCCTCTGGGATTAATCTGAGAGCATCGGTGTTAATTGGAATGCCAGTAAGGTCAATATAGGGAATACCGTACTTTTGAGAAAGGATTTGAGCCAACTCTTCCTCTTCTTGTTTGCGTAAAGCCTGAACTCTTAAATTTTGTTTGTCTTCATTAAACTCAACCATGCGCTAAGTATAGCCCTTTTTTGAGTTTTGACCTATAGGAAAAGAGGGTATTTGACCCTTGACTTTTACTGCAATTGTGATATACTCTTGGCAAACGTTAGAAGCAGTAAGAAACGCCTCCTTTCTCTCGTCTACTGGTGTAGGTGTTAGAAAAAGGCAAACCCAGGAGATACCGTTATGAAAAAATTCCTTGGAGCGCTTCTCGCGCTCTTTGTCAGCTTAATCGTCAGTCAGATATCAGTGTCGGCGCAGGTTGTCGGTATTCCGGACGCGACGGGTTCCGTTGTGGTCCAGACCAATGTTCAACAGGTGCACGAGCCGGTGGTTCATCACCACTTTGATCGGGCCTTCCCGACCATCTCGGCTAACTGGACGCCGGAGCAGAAACGCGCGGCGCTGCATCAAGACGTTCGAGAGTAATCACTACGTGCTCAAAACGGTCGCGGAGTTGTGCTTGGACAATGCCAAGTTTTACAACTATTGTCCGGGAACTGGATCAGGCCAGAGTTATGTGTTTCAA
Source organism: uncultured bacterium (assembly GCA_963839205.1). GTDB lineage: Bacteria > Patescibacteriota > Minisyncoccia > Phycocordibacterales > CAWITU01 > CAWITU01. The sequence continues at coordinate 6,465 of CAWITU010000002.1, read as the reverse complement.
GCCGGATGTTGTGTTGGCTTGTGAGTACGGACCAGACGGAAATTTAGTTCCGCGGTACAAAGCGGATTGCGGAAATCCGGTGGATTTGGTTGAGGAACAAGTTGTTGTTCAGCCGCCTACGCCTCCTGCTCCGACACCTGAGCCTGTCGTACAGACACCGGCATCTACCGAATCGCCAGCGGTAAACGTTGTAAATAATAATGACAACTACAACAGCAATGTTGTCAGTGGAGGTAGTCAGTCTTGCCAACCCCAGCCATCTGGAAGGATTTGGTACGATAGTTGGGCTCAGGGAACGCCGTACTGCAGTCTGCCGCCGATCTGGCTTATCTTTGGTGGTGGGTACAATCGTGGGGGGTATCGGCAACAGTACACTCCCCAACGGCAGCAGACGTACTGCTCAACTCAGCAGAGGCAGACGTATTGCCCGACAAGGACAACCACCACCTGTTACTCTAGTGGTGGAAGTCGTGGCGGGAGTGCGAACTCGCACCAGGCTCACTAACGCTGACGATTATGTTATGGGGCGCAGAATGATTTACTCATTCTGCGCCTTTTTTGTTTGTCTGGATGTTATAATTGTTGAATGAAACTTGTATCGAAAAGCCCAAAAGAAACTGAAAAAATAGCTAAAGAATTTGTGAAAGATATTTTGAAGAAAAAACACAATGGAGCAATTATTGTTGGTTTGTCCGGTAATCTTGGAGCCGGTAAAACGGCTTTTGTTAAGGCAGTTGCCAAATCACTCGGGGTGACAGATACTGTTCAGAGCCCAACGTTTGTAATCGAAAAAATCTATAAGATTAAAACAGAAAATTTTGAACATTTAATTCACATTGATGCATACCGACTTGAAAGCGCCGAAGAACTTTTGAAACTAGGATTTAAAGAAATCGCAGAAAATCCGAAAAATATTATTTTTATTGAATGGCCAGAAAAAGTTAAAGGAATTTTACCGAAAGATGCCGCATTAATTTATTTCACTCATATTAATGACAAAGAAAGAGAAATCACAATCAAATAGAAAAAGACTAATTCTTTTTGATGCTCATGCAATTCTTCACCGGGCGTATCACGCCCTTCCTGATTTTGTCTCAAGCAAAGGAGAAGCAACCGGAGGTTTATATGGGCTATCTTCCATGCTCCTTCGAATTATTCATGATTTGAAACCAGACTATTTAGCCGCTTGTTATGATTTACCGGAACCTACATATAGGCACGAGGCTTATGCTGAATACAAAGCTGGTAGAAAAAAGGCTGATCCGGAACTTATTTCCCAAATAATTAAATCAAGAGATGTTTTTAAATCTTTTAATATTCCAATGTATGACAAGCCAGGGTTTGAGGCTGACGACATGTTGGGAACGATTGTTGAAAAGTTGAAAGACAATAATGATATTGAAATTATTATTGCGTCCGGAGATATGGACACACTTCAATTGGTAGATGGCGATAGAGTCAAAGCTTACACTTTGAAAAAGGGAATTAATGACACAGTTATGTATGACGAAAAAGCGGTTGTTGATCGTTTTGGTTTTCCACCAAAACTACTTCCTGATTTTAAAGGACTACGTGGCGACCCGTCAGATAACATAATTGGCATTGCTGGGATTGGTGAAAAGACCGCATCAACCCTTCTTCAAAAATTTGGGACGATAGAAAGTATGTACAACATTTTGAAAAAGAATCCAGATGAATTTAAAAAAGAAGGTTTAACAGATAGAATAATTAAATTACTTCAAGATGGTGAGGAAGAGGCGGAATTTTCTAAAATGCTTGCGACCATTCGTCGAGACGCTCCAATTGATTTTGATTTACCAGAAAAAACTTGGAAAGAAACTTTTTCAAAGGACGAGGTTAAAAAATTTTTCGCTGACTTAGATTTTAGAAGCCTATCGGCCAGACTCGATCAGATTTTTTTTGAAGCCCAAGGGATTAGTCAGAAAGAATTTTCGCTTGAGAAAGAATCTGTAAAAGAAGTACAGAAAATTGATGAAATAGAATTTAAAAAAACAGCAGTAGCTCTTTGGATTATTAATTCAGAAATAACGAATCCGACCCTAGAGGACATAACTAGTTTTGCAAAGATTGAGGACTTTACTAAAGCCTCAGAAATTATTTTTGCCGAGCTTAAAAAAAGAGATTTGGAAAAGGTTTTTGAAAAAATTGAATTACCCCTGATTTCTGTAATTGGAAAAATTGAAAAGAGGGGAATAAAGGTAGATACCGCAGAACTGAAAAGGCTTTCCAAGGAATATCATAAGGAACTTTCAAGTATTGAAGAAAAGATTTGGGAGATGTCCGGGGAGAAATTTAATGTCTCTTCACCAAAACAGCTCGGAGTAATTTTGTTTGAAAAAATGGGGCTTAAGGTTAAGAACCAGAAGAAAACTGGTGGTGGCGCAAAATCAACCAAAGAATCAGAGTTAGAAAAGATGACTGATCTTCACCCAATAATCAAAGAAGTACTCAAATATCGTGAGCTTTCAAAACTTTTAACTACTTATATTGATTCAATTCCAGATCTCGTCGCAAAAGACGGGAGACTTCATACCACTCTAATTCAAACTGGTTCCACTACCGGACGAATGGCTTCACAAAATCCAAATTTACAAAATATTCCAATCAAAAGTGAACTTGGCCGAAATATTCGTAAGGCTTTTATTGCCGAAAAAGGATTTTCGCTCTTATCATTGGATTATTCTCAAATGGAACTTCGTATTGCCGCTTTTCTTTCGAAAGATAAAAAACTAATTTCTATATTTAAAGAAGGCGAGGATATTCATACGGCAGTTGCCTCTGAAGTTTTTGGGGTTCCACTTGATAAGGTTGATAAAGAAATGAGAAGACAAGCTAAGGTTATAAATTTTGGAATTATTTATGGTATGGGAGTTAATGCTTTGCGTACTAATTTGGGATCAGATAGAGCAACTGCTCAAAAATTTTATGATGATTACTTTAAAACGTTTTCTGGGCTTGCTGAATATTTGGATAATGTAAAAGGAGAGGCTATGAGAAGGGGATATACCGAAACATTATTTGGTAGGAGAAGATATTTTCCGGGTCTTAAATCGAAATTACCTTTTATAAAAGCGATGGCTGAAAGAATGGCAATAAACGCCCCAGTCCAAGGGACTGGGGCTGACATAGTTAAATTAGCCATGATTAAAGTGGACGAATTTTTGGTTAAAGAAAAATTAGAGGAAAAAGTTTATCCACTACTTCAGGTTCATGATGAATTATTATATGAAGTACAAGATGATGTATTAGAAAGTATCGCTACTAAAATTAAAAAAGTAATGGAAGATGTGGTGCCGCTTAGTGAGACAGAAGGAATTGTGATGAAAGCAGAAGCAAAAGTTGGACCAAGCTGGCAAGTTATGAAACAACTATGATTTATTTTTTTTACGGACAAGATCGACAAAAAACGAGAGAAAAAGCGACTGCACTTAAGGACAGTCTTTTGAAGAGAAAACCAAATGCTTCTTTCTATAAAATTGAATCGGATAATTGGAATGAAGCAGAACTAGATAATTTTATTGAAGGAAAAGGTCTTTTTGAAGCAAAGTACATTGTGCTTTTTGATCATGTTTTTGAAAATGATGAAGCAAAAGAAAGAATTATTTCAAAGCTAGACGAGATATCTTCCTCGGAGCATATATTTATCTTCATTGAACAAAAACTGGATAAGGACTCATTGAAATTGATAGAAAAAAAATCTGAGAAAATACAAGAGTCTGAAAAAGACGAAGTAGTAAAAAAGGAATTTAATATATTTGGATTGTCTGACGCCTTAGGGAAGAGAGATAAGAAAAATTTGTGGATGCTATATCTTCAAGCAATGAAGAATGGATCAGTACCAGAAGAAATTCACGGTACTCTTTTTTGGCAGGTTAAATCAATGAATTTGGCGGCGGCGGCCGATTCGGCCGCCGCCTCTGGGCTCAAACCTTTTGTGTACTCTAAAGCAAAAGGTTTCTCAAAGAATTATTCTGAAAAAGAACTCAGAAATCTTTCGTCAAAATTAGTTGAGATTTATCACGAAGCCCATCGTGGAGCCTACGAACTTCAAAGCGCTCTCGAGCAGTTTATTTTAAGCCTCTAAATAAATGCAAAATAATTAAAAGTATGGTATAAATTTCCCTATCTTTTGCGCCCACCCGCCTGCCATCGCCTGCTGGCGAAGCCAGTGGCGGGCAGGTAGCTCAGTCAGTCGACTAGCTGTTCCTTTAGTGCAAAACAAATATGTTTTATACTTATGTCTTATTGAGTCAAAAGGATTCCAAACTTTATATAGGTTGGAGTGATGATTTAAAAGAAAGAGTGAGAAAACATAATTTGGGCAGAGTGCCAGCAACAAAAGATAGAAGGCCCTTGATACTACTTTATTATGAAGCTTGCCTTAGTAAGGAAAAAGCAATTGCAAGGGAGAAGTACTTCAAGATGGGGTTTGGTAGAAGGTTTTTGAAGGATAGAATATAAACATGCGCCCATAGCTCAGTCGGTAGAGCACCTGCCTTTTAAGCAGAGGGTCGTTGGTTCGATTCCAACTGGGCGCACCACATTACACACCTGTTTTACAATGTTTAAGTTTTTCAGTATAGTTATTTTATGAATGAACCGCTAAACACTAAAGAATTAGACCTTCTTACTAAAAAAGTAAAGGATGGCTCAGCTACAAACAATGAAATGGTTAATTATTTAAAAACAGTTAATGGTTTATTTGGAGAATTTGTTACAACTCTTCAATCAATGCCAACTGATAAGCAATTAGAAGAAAAATAATTTACTGAAATGGAAGGATATAAACCTATGAAAACAAATGAAGGTGATAATTTCGAAGGTATGGGACGATTACCAATGACACCCGAGGAGGGTATCAAAGCACAAGAGGGTATAGAAATAGCCCAAGAAAAGTTGACTCTTGCGGAGAGAATGACACAAATCAAGGAGGAACTATCAAAGCGCACGTATATAAGAGAAGATGGATTTGAGGACACTTTTAATGGCCCAACACTTGCCGAGACAATTAAGGCTGATCTTCAAAAATATATTAAGGAAAATCTCACTCGTCCAAGTAAATATGTAAAGGGGGCGGTTATATCAGGGATTGTTGCGGCTGGCGTTTTTGCTGATATGGATTTAAATGGTCCTGTCCAAGAATTTATAAATATGATAGGGAATTCAGAATCGGGAGAAGGGGCTAAGGTCTATATGGACTATTTGCCACGTGTTGCTGAGGCGGGAACACTTTTGGGTGCTTCAGTTTTAGCTATTCGTAATAGTTATAAGGCCATATCTCAGACTATAAAAACAAAGCTCGCTACCAATCTTGCTTTTCAGCGCACACTTGGGATGTTGGCTGTGGGAATTCAACAAGGAACAGCTGAAAATATCATAAAGACAGAGGTTGATGGTGAGGGCACTGATGTTGTAGATGGTCTAAATGCAGAACAAATTATTCAGTCACGCCAAATTCTTACTGAGGCAGGTATACCAGATATTAATCGAGAACAATATAAGTAAATATGATAGGGCTACTAGTATTTTTGGGGTCATTCCTGTAGGGTATTGCTTGAGAAAGTGAGGATTAGATCTATGTCAATTAACGCATCGAATTATGAATTGGAAGTTATTAACCCTGGGGACCGCGCTTCTGCGCTAGCCCATCAAGTTAACATTGATAGCTATAAAAACTGCCCTGCCGTTCTGATTGTTCCGCACCAACCCGGAAATTTCCGGGGACCTGTTGGATATATTTGGCGGCCAGAAATTCTCCGGGCCATGTTGGAAAAACTCCAACTTAGTGATAGTGGTGAAGAAGTTGTAAATTGGGGGATGATTGGCGCCGTCGAGAATGATGGAGCTGGTGGAAAAGGACAATTTTTAACCTTAAGCAACAAGCTTGAGGCGTGGCGTAATTTTGGTTGGGAAATTATCACGATGACCGCCGATGATTTAGCGCGCAGCGGTCGTTTCCCAGCAATCATGAGCAACGAGATTAATGTCCGGAATATCAATGAAAATAACTTTGCTATCATGGAAGCGATTTTTCTTGGTTACGGTGAAGCGCTCCGACAATCACATCTGGTTAACATAACAGGTGAAACTGCGGTCATGACAAATAGCGTTACCGCCTTTTGTGATATCAATTCCAAGGAACAACTTGTCGTGACTTGGGGAGGGCATGTTTGGGGCTGGCTGATAGTAAAGCCCTAATCACCGGGAAAACTCTCGCCCCGGTCTCGCTGTCATCGGCTTTCTGGAACACGGTTATCGGTGTAATGGTGGAACCTTTTTCACTGACTTGATTATGGGGAAATGGGGGCCAAACATTCGGCAGATTCTGCAAAATCCAGAAGCGATGAAATTTGTCGATCAGCTCACTAAACCATCTTTGAGTTACTCCGGGATTATTACCAAACTCGTTGGATGGAAGCCTAATGGTCTTCTTGGTGAGACAAT
>CAWITU010000001.1:0-84831 GCA_963839205.1 uncultured bacterium | reverse complement strand
GTACCCCAAATTTTAGACACTAATCTTGTATAATTAGAAGCTAATATACAAACAATATGAGAGGAAAAACAATATCTAGGGAAGTGAAGGACCAGATTATCAATCGTATTAAAAATGACGGAGTAAGCGTAGTCCAAGCAGCTAAAGACCATGGCATAGCTGAAGGTACTATCTACGCTTGGATTGCCAAGAGAGTGGAGGGTAACCCATCACTGTCAGAAATCATCAGACTAAAGAAAGAAAATGCACAGCTGTTTCAACTGGTGGGTGAAATTACCCTGAAGCTTTCTGAAACCCAAAAAAAGAAGTGACGATGAGTGGAGAAACACCCAAAGCTATTCGGGCCAGAGAGCTTGGTGTCTCCAGAGCTAGCCTCTACTACAAACCAAAGAAACCTGACCAAGACTGGCAACTCAAGTGCCAGATGGAGGAAGTGTTACGAGAGCATCCGAGCTACGGACATCGCAGGTTAGCTATTCATCTTCGAATGAACAAAAAACGCATCAGTCGAGTGATGCGTCTCTTTGGTATCAGGCCGTACCGCAGACATGTTAAAAAATGGAAAAGGACCAAGAATATCAAGGTAAAATATCCAAACTATCTTCTCACCACTTACCCACAGTATGAAAACCATATCTGGGTTACTGACTTCACTAGACTAAAATTCAAAGGAAAAATTGTCTACGTTGCTACCGTCCTAGACCTCTTCACTAGAAAGGTGGTCGGTCTATCGGTCTACACCAATCACACTGTCCAACTGGTCCTCTCTGCTTTCATGAACGCCATCCATAGTAATCCAAGACCAGTGATATTCCACAGCGATAATGGCAGTGAGTACGATTCAGAGGTCTTTGTGGAAGCGTTGGAAACAGTTGGCATTACCATCTCTCGTTCAGCACCTGGTTGTCCATGGGAAAATGGTTATCAGGAATCTTTTTACGACAAATTCAAAATTGATCTTGGAGATCCCGAAAGATTCAAAACCTTGGGAGAGTTGGTGTTTGAGATTTATCAGACAGTTTGGCAGTACAACAACACCAGAATTCACTCTGCTCTTAGGATGTCACCGGTACAGTTTGCGCTTGAGGCGGCAAATGCTAAGATAATCTCATACAAGGTTGGTGTCTAAAGAAAGGGGTACAGTACAAGACGATTAACCCAGCAAGAAATCTCCTACAAAAGAGGCCGCAAATGGTGACTGGTTGATAAAGCCTATCAAACTAAGAAGTCGTGGCCAGATTTGAGTGAAAAAATTCATGAGTATAGACTATAACTTTTAGTTCAAAAGTCCAGTTCAGTTTGAATCTCTTTGGAGTCTCCGAAGAGCAAATAAGACACGGGTGTGAGACACGCTGTATTGTCTCATTTGTCTCACCCGTCTTTATCTTTCAATAAGCTTCTGATAGCCTGTGGTCCATGAACGCCACCAGCACACCATTTGGCCCAGAGTTCGTAAAAGAGCTTATACCTTGGTTTTTGAACATGATTGACCAAAGCCAGAAGCAGGCCTACCAGATGATATGGTCTGCTGTGATCCAGCTTCTAATGGAACACGGGGGGCTCGTAATCGGATTCCTCGCATTTATATTACTCCTTGCGATATTTGAGTATTTTATGACGAGACGATGGACAATGTTGGGCAGTGTGCTTTACAGTTATATCTATTGGGGGATTATCTTCTTGATCACACTGATCTTTGGGCCAGACATCTTTGCTAATGATTGGTTTAAGATAGTTTTGGTTATCGTTTATGGACTCAGCTTTTACTTGGTTGGGCAGATCCTCAAAGAGACTGGCATACGGTAAAATCAGAGGCCGACCCACTTACCTCAATTCTGCTCGCCTAACTATGCTATAATACCCTTACAAGGCCTCGAGGTGTGGGCACCATACCCGAGTACACCGCCGTATGTCACGACAAAACTTAGTATCACTGGTGCTTCGCTTGGGTGTAGCTTTTGTGTTTATTTGGAATTCCTGCACCTACTTCTTCAGCACCACAAACCCATCAACAACATTTCTGACTTATTCAGCAATCTTAGGAGTTCTAGTTGCCATTTGGATAATTTCTGGAAATCGTATATTTATTCCGAGTCTTCTAATATCACTCGGCGTAATCTGGAGCTTAATTTGGCACGTTGGAACCTTTGGTGCTGATGTTGAATCAGTTCCCCTAGCCTGTTCAGCAATCTCCCTTTCAATAATTTACTTTCCTCGCCGCCATGCTTCCCACTGATTTACTCGAAGAACATTTTCGAATATCTCTCGACCATAAAAAAGCTTTAGCTAAATTACAAATTCAAACTGTTCGCGATATCCTCTATCACTTCCCCACTCGATATGGAGACACCGCAGAGGTGATGAACATTGCTTCTGCCGAGGATGGCAAAGAAGTAATTTTTTGGGGCACAATTTCCCACCTTTCATTAAAGAAGGCTTTTAAAAGCCGGATGACGATGGCCGAAGCAACAATCACTGATGATACTGGATCAATTAAAATTGTCTGGTTTAACCAACCATACATTGCCAAGATGATTCAAGAAGGAGCTTCAGTCAAAGTTGAAGGAAAAGTAACAGAAAGAAAAGGGACTCTCAATCTTTCAAATCCAAAAATTGAAACTGTTGTTAAACTCCCAACTGCTGTTGGGGATTCACTTTTTGGTGCATCTGATAATGAGCATACTTTATACCCTGTCTATCCAGAAAGCCGAGGCGTGAGTTCAAATTGGATGTATCACACTCTTCAAAAAATTTTTAAAAGCGGAGTCCTAGATCAGATGGAAGAATCAATTCCTGAAGATATTTTGAGAAAATATAATTTGCCAGGAATAAAGACGGCACTCATTTGGGTCCATGCTCCTAAAAACCAAAACGATGCCCTATCTGCCAGAAAAAGATTTTCATTTGAAGAAATATTTCTAATCCAGCTTCAGAAAATTAGAGAAAAAATTCTATATAAAAACAACACAACTTTTGTCATTAACCCGAAGGAGGAAGATGTCGATGATTTTGTTGGACGATTTCCCTTCACACCAACTGAGTCACAATACAAAGCCATCAATGACATTTTCAGAGATTTTAAAAGCGGACAACCGATGTCTAGATTACTTGAAGGAGATGTGGGATCAGGAAAAACTGCAGTTGCGGCCGCCGCGGCGTACGCCGCGGCGGCTTCCTCCCCGGCCGGAAATAAATTCGGTCATTTACAAATTGCCTACATGGCCCCAACTGAAATTTTGGCCAGACAACACTTTGAGTCGTTCATTAAATACTTTTTCCATTTAGGACTTTCAATTGGGCTCATGACTGGTTCTGGCTGTCGTAAATTTCCTTCTAAAATAAATCCAACTGGCTCAACCGAAATTTCTCGAACACAACTTTTGAAATGGGTAGCATCAGGAGATATTGCTGTATTAATCGGCACTCATGCCCTGATTCAAAAATCTGTCACTTTCAAAAACCTTGGATTAGTTGTGATTGATGAACAACATCGATTTGGAACTAATCAAAGACAGAAATTAACTAGAAAGGACAAGATTGTTCCCCACCTTCTATCAATGACAGCTACGCCTATCCCCCGCACATTAGCGCTTACTCTATATGGAGACCTTGATTTAACCCTACTAGATGAAATGCCGTTAGGTCGTAAGAAAGTTATTACTGAAATCGTTACGACCGGAAGAAGAAAAGAAACGTATGAAAAAATTAGAAAGGAAATTCAATCTGGCAGGCAATGCTTTGTAATTTGTCCGAGAATAAATGAGCCAGACCCAGACAAACAAATCACAGTTAACGCCAAATCCGTTAAGGCCGAGTCAGTGAGATTAAAGAAAGACGTTTTTCCAGAATACAAGATTGTTGCTCTTCACGGGAAAATTAATCCAAAAGAAAAAGAAAAAATAATGGAGGACTTTGAAGCTGGCAAGATAAATATCCTTGTCTCGACATCAGTGGTTGAGGTTGGGGTTAATGTTCCAAATGCTACCGTCATTGTTATAGAGGGCGCCGAGAGATTTGGCCTTTCTCAACTTCATCAACTTAGAGGCCGAGTTATCAGAAGCAATTATCAGTCGTATTGTTATGTGTTTGCAGAAACTAAAGCAGAGAAGACCATAAAGAGATTGAATAATTTTGTAGTCGCTAAAAATGGTTTTGAACTTTCGGAATTTGATTTGGCAACTCGAGGTTCTGGCGAACTTTCAGGAGACTCACAGTGGGGCGTGTCGGATATTGCCATGGAAGCGCTTAAGAATTTGAAAATGGTGGAGGCGGCGCGCCTGGAGGCGCGCCGCCTGCTTGAATCCGACCTCGATTTAACCACCTACCCCATCCTATCTAAAATCGTAACTGCCAAAAAAGAGATTCATTTTGAATAAGCATTTGCTCATGTTACTATCTGCCGGTAATGAAAAATATTTTAATTAAAGTTTTATACATAATTGTCATCATCTTCGCCCTAATCGGGCTTTTCTTAACTCTTGGTTATCTAGCCGTCTTACTTCACCTAACTGATACTCAAGGTATTGTCGATAATCAAAACCAAGCTTTCCAAGCTTCAGGAACGACTACAAGCATTGTTGCCAGCTCAACTGATAATCTAAACGCTTCAACTTGGGAAGGTATTCCAGAGTGGACAACTTTGTCTGAGGCAATGACTAAGGACACCGGTCTCATAATTCACGTCTCAAATGTAACTGGCGTTCCACCAAGACTGATTGCCGCTCAATTAGTCGCAGAACAACTTCGCCTATACACCAGCGAACGCGAAGTTTATAAAGAATTTTTTGCACCTCTTAAAATTCTTGGCACTCAATCTCAATTTTCACTGGGAATTTTGGGGTTTAAAGAAGATACAGCTATAGCTGTTGAAAATAATTTGAAAGACCCAACCTCACAATATTATCCTGGTCAATCTTACGAACATCTTTTGGATTTCAGTACAACCGATGTAAACACTGAGCGCTTCAATCGATTAACCGACGATCACGATTATTATTATGATTATCTATATGCCGCTCTTTATATAAAGGAAGTTGAAACACAGTGGATGAATGCTGGATTCGATATAAGTAATAATATTGGAGTTATTTCTACTCTCTATAATATTGGTTTCGCTCACTCCAACCCAAATGCGAATCCACAAGTAGGTGGTGCGGAAATAGATATAGCCTCAAGTACTTGGAGTTTTGGTTCTTTGGCGGCGTCATTCTACAATTCAAACGAGCTCCTTGAAGAATTACCGAGATAGTATAAACTTTCAATTATCTTTGCGCGTGTAGCTCAGTTGGTAGAGCAGGCGTCTTATACACGCCCGGTCCTAGGTTCGAGCCCTAGCACGCGCATATTTTTATTCAATCTCCTGCTTTTTCTTTGGCATAATGCCATTCGCAATTAGAATTTTTTCAAAGTCTTCTCGTTCAATTGTTTCCTTTTCAAACAAAGTATCCGTAATAGCATCAAGTGCCTTTCGGTGTGTTTTAACTAAGCTTAGTGCCTTATCATAGGCCTCATTCATAATTTTTGAAACTTCAATATCAATCTGCTTACCACTATCTTCAGAGTATTCTCTTTCCTCCATTACCCGGCCTCGATTCGTCACAATTGCTCCACCGAGTTCTAGGGCAACTGGACCAATTTTATCGGACATACCATATTTAGTAACCATATCTCGAGCTAAAGCGGTGGCCACCTGTAAATCATTTGAGGAACCAGTTGTTAAATCATCGAAAATTAATTTTTCTACAACATAGCCACCAAGAGAGACAGCAATATCATCTAGGAATTCTTTTTTGGATTGCATTTTTTTATCTTCAATCGGAAGTTTCAAAGTGTAACCAGCGGCACGTCCTCGAGAAATAATTGAAACTTTGTGAACTGGATCAGCATATGGAAGAACTGAAGCCAAAATTGCGTGACCGGCTTCATGATAAGCAGTAAGTTTCTTTTCTCGTGCACCAAGAAGGTGACTCTTTCGTTCAGGGCCCAACATAACTTTCTCAATTGATCGGATGAGATCAAATTGAGCAACCTTGGCGCGATTCTCGCGCGCCGCGAGAATCGCGCCCTCATTCATAAGAGAATAAAGATCGGCACCAGAAAAACCAGGCGTTCGTTCTGCAATAACTTTAAGATTCACATCTTCTGCCAAAGGTTTTGACCTAGCATGAACTTTAAGAATTGCTTCTCTATCATCCCTATCCGGAAGGTCAATCGTAACTCGTCTATCAAAACGTCCAGGGCGAAGTAGCGCTGGATCCAAAACGTCAGGTCTGTTTGTAGCTGCCATGACAATAACTTTTTCATTTGGTTCAAAACCATCCATCTCAACTAGAATTTGGTTCAGAGTCTGTTCCCTTTCATCATTTCCACCACCCACTCCGGTTCCACGAACTCTACCAACGGCATCAATTTCATCTATAAAAATAATTGCGGGCGCAGCACTTTTCGCTAATTTAAATAAGTCTCTTACTCTGGATGCTCCGACACCTACGAACATTTCCACGAATTCTGATCCAGAGATTGAAAAGAATGCTACCGCCGCTTCTCCAGCGACCGCTCGAGCTAGAAGAGTTTTTCCAGTACCTGGTGCACCCATAAGGAGAATTCCTTTTGGTACCCGAGCTCCAATTTCCAAAAACTTTTTAGGATTACGTAAAAAATCAACAATTTCCAAAAGCTCTTCCTTGGCTTCCTTGGCGCCGGCAACATCCTTAAAGGTAACCCTCGACACCTTATCTTCCGGCGACGTTAACCTTGCTCTCGATTGCCCGAAAGTGAACGCCTGCATGCCGGCGCCCCTCACCTGCCTTGCCATAAGCCACAAAAATAACATTAAGAGTATTACTGGAATCACAACCGGCGCCAGATTTGAAAACCAATATTCAAAACCAGACTGATTTACAACGAGAATTTGGACTGCATCAAGTTTTGCTGGAGGAATTCCATAATGACTCAACGTATCTGTAAGTGATGATTCGGTTTCTTTTTGGGCCGTCTTATCAGTTCCATCATTGTAGGTAATGTCCAATTCACTGCCATTAACTTTTATTTCCTTAACCTTGCCAGCCGAAATATCATTAGCCAAATCATTCAAGCCAATCGTCTGAGGAGCTGTCGTTCCAGTAATATTTCCGTTCCCTGATACCAACAAATACAGACCAATTAGAGCAACAAAGATTAAAACTATACCGCTAATATTATTCAAAAGGTTTCTCTTCGGGCCTCGTGATTTCTTAGGATTCTTATTCTGATTACTATTTAAAGGATTGAATTTTGCCATGATGGGTTCAAGTATACACAAAAAGAATTGCCTAGACTATATGATATGATTTCGCTATGGCTAACCTAGTCTACAACAAAAAAGCCTCCTTTAACTACGAGCTTCTTGAGAAATTTGAAGCTGGTATTGAGCTTTTGGGCTTTGAGGTAAAGTCCATCCAGAAAGGTCAGGCTTCACTTGAAGGATCTCACATCACCGTCCGCGGTGGTGAGGCTTTCCTTTTAAGTGCAACCATCCCCCCTTATCAGCCGAAGAATACACCAGATGATTACAAACAAGATCGCCGAAGAAGATTGCTGCTTACAAAAAAAGAATTGCTAAGATTGTCCGAAGCTGAAGAAACTAAAGGTTTGACAATAGTGCCAATTTCGATGTATAATAAAAATAGCAAGGTTAAACTCGAAATTGCAATTGCTCGTGGTAAGAAAAAATATGACAAGAGAGAGACTATCAAACGTCGTGATGTAGAGAGAGACTTGCGAAGAGACCTTTGAAAACTGAACTCTGCCCCACTTCGCTCCTTACGGAGCTCCGCGGGGCAATTTGTTTCACAAATTGGGGATGATCGGCTTAGACAGTTAGCCTTTCGTTTATGTGCGATGCAGAGCTCCGATAACTCTTTAAACTTTCGGAAAACTCTAAGTGCAAAAAACTTAGTAGGATTCGTTTCTCCGTATTTTACGGCTAACGATTTCCAATTCGCTTACGCTAAAGCCTAAGCGACGTCTTACCAGCTAGGCTCCCGAGCTACTGGCTAAGGCGTAATATATCGGGATAGGTTTTGAATTGTTTCGCTTCAAGACCAAAACAAAGAAAATCGGCATGTGGTGGTTTTGAATTTTTCATACACCACATGCTTAAATCCGAGCAATCGGAAAGAAATTTTCTATGTATCGTAGACTCATAATCGATAACTTTCTGCACGGCGGTTCGATTCCGCCCATCTCCACATCATAGGAATTTTTGCTTTAAAACAAAGATTCTACATTTAAGAATATAGCTTTCGAGAGGTTCTAACCGAAGAATTTAGGCCTCTAACAGAAATATAGACTTTTAAGCTCGAAAAATCCAATTTGAGCTTATTTTTGTTGGCTAAAAGAGGTTCTAACCATTTTTGCTTATTAGATACTAGGGGAATAGAATTGCACATAACAACCGGTTAAGGAGAAAGTCGAGTAGAGCATAAAAAACCCATCATGGGGTTGCTTTACTCGCCATATCGGGAAACTGATATGAGGAGCTTAGGCTCCTACCCGTGGTGGGCTTTTTGTTGTAAAAAAATGGACTGGTCAAAATTAAATCGTCTACAACTCGGAAAATACGGAGAATACTTGGCAAAGATGGAATTCACCAAGCATGGCTTTGACGTCTACACCGCTGAAGTTGATGACAAAGGAATTGATTTTGTAATTAGAAATAAAGATAACCGCTATTACGATATACAAGTTAAATCTATACGTACCGCCTCTAAAATATTTATGCGAAAGGAAGTTTTTAAATTAAGAGAAAATTTATATTTATCATTACTAATTTTTAAAGATAAGGAGGAGCCCACCTTTCTACTAGTCCCATCTCTGGCATGGGAAAATAGAAAATATTCTTTTTTTGTAGATAAGGATTATGAGGGAAAGAAGAGTAAGCCTGAGTTCTGTATCAATAATCCTCTTGGGAATTTACTGAAACTCCAAATGGAATACTCATTTGAAAAACAGGTTAGTTTTGTTGGCCAATGATTTACAAACTTTTACAAATTCGATTCAATGCAATGATTACTAGTTTTAACAGAATAATCACCCCAAAAGAATGACTTCAAAAAAACAGATATTTTTTCTTTTTTCTCTTTTTTGGTCTTTTTATAGCTTTAGGTTTTATTTGTTCTTCCTTAGCAAATCCACAACTAACAAGTAATCAAATTAATATTCCAAGTAGTGTCGCCAACCATGCTTCTAATTCAAATTCACACATTACTAATAGTAACAGTACTAAAACAGTCCAATCTACTCCAGTTTCAAACCAACTGACATCAACCCCGATTGAACCGACAACACTTACAGATGTTGAATATGTTCGACTGATGACAGAAAATGTTACCCCGTATACGACAGCTGTAGGCTCAGAGCTACAGATGATTGGTACAGCGTTGCAAGTTAATGATGACCCCAATGCCCTAGCTGATCTTCAACAAGCACAAAATGATACAAATCAAGCACAAGTAGGAATGAAGGGGTTGAGTAAAAATATCCCCCCAGATATGGTTTCTATGACTACCCTAGTAAATGAGGCTTTAGAAAATTATGCTACTGGAGAAAGTCTTCTTATAACCGCCATCAATGATCAAAATGCGAATGGGGTAACTAATTCTGGAACTTACTTCAATAAAGCAGCACTATATATGAATCAGGCAAATACTGACTTAAACAAATTAAGCGCACAACTTAGAGCAGAACAATAGATAATTAAAGCTCCCAAAATATGAGTTTCGCTCCACAATTGATACAAGTCAGTATTACTCTTAAGCTATTGCTCCAAATAGTGTGACCGCAGACTGGGCATTTTTTTGAGAAAAGAGGCATATTTAAGCATTATACCGACAACTTCATAAAAAATTCATAAAGATTTTATCTTTTCTTCATATTTATTTCATAATTTTATTTTATTAAGAGGACTACAGTAGAAGAGACGTTATAAGTTCAAGGGTGTTACTATTAGGTCTTGATAGAGTCAACTAGGCTCCGAACTTGGGACGATGTTCGGAAAGTTGTTGTGGTGGAGAGGGTATAAAACAAAACCCCCACATAAACTCGTGGGAGTTTTGTGAGGGTAAAACATTGTCGTTATTTCTTCTCGGACAGCTTGGCATCTCTGATCGCTTCGAAGACCACTACATAGATGGTCTTAAAGGTGTAAAAGAGGCAAACTGTCCCGAAGATACACGAGAGCATTCCATTAGAAAGCCCCAATCCTTTAGGGTAAGGAGAAGGCTGTAGATAAAACACCCGAAGAGAAAACTTGCTAATGCTGCGTGGTAGGCTAAACGTTTTGTATTCAAAGATTTTCCTTTGGTTAAGGTTGTTTGAAACCAGATTATCCTTTTTATGATTTTAGTCAACTCTGCTCCGAACTTGGGACGACGTTCGGAAAGTTGTTGTGGAGGGTGTATAAAAAGAAAAAGACCGGGGTTATATTTCAAACCCCAATCCGAGCAATTCATTACACAGTGCTTTCACCTCCGTCGGAGGAAAAGAAAAAACGCCGAGTTCAATGGTTCAACACCCTAGTAATGAATCCTGACATCTTTGTACTTTGGCGCTCATAAAAATACTAGTTGAGATATGATATTTTATCAAGTACACCTTCTTTGAGGACACACCTGCCGCAAACTTCGCGCACTTCAATCCAAGGAATTTGTTTTGCTGTAGCTTTGATAAAATCTCCTGCCACCACAAAACCCATACACTCAGATATTGATTGAATACATAGAACACATTTACGATTCATGATGTTTCCCCCTTTTGATATGAGTATACCAGCAAAGTTCACGATATTCACATGCTCCCCATCGCTCCGCCTGCCTGCCCTGCCTCCCGGCAGGCAGGCGGTATGCAGGGCTGTTAGGACCTTAACTTATTATTATATTGCTATCTAAAAATGTCTCTGTTAGTATGCCCTATGAAAGGAAAACTATATGAACAAAAGTCCAAAACTCTACTTGGCTGGGCCAGAGGTCTTCTTGGTGAATGGTGCTGAACATGCTGAGATACAGCGTGAACTATGTCGTCAATATGGTTATTCTACAAATCCATCCAATGGATAATAACCTCGGTATTACCAAACATAATAGAGCAGCAGCAATAAAAATCTGCAAAGCTAATCAAGAGCAAGTACGTTTATGTGACATCATTGTCGCCAATTGTAATCCCTTCCGTGGAATCTGTATGGATGATGGTACTGCCTACGAACTCGGTTTCGGTAACGCTCTGGGCAAAATATCCTACGGCTACATTAGTAAGTTCACCAACCTAGGTGAACGCACAGCAGCTGATTATGTCTGTGTGAAGCACGAGAGCGGTATGTATATCGATAAAGAAGGTTATCTCACGGATGATTTTCCGACAGCCATAAACCTGATGATGGAAGGTGGCATGGAATTATCTGGTGGTAGACTTGTTGAAGGAGATTTCGAGACATGCTTAATCGCCATCAGACAAGATATCGATTCGGGTAAACTTGTACTTTAGGAAATCAATATCAATAGCAACGGCAGAACCCAAAAAATTCTGCCGTTTTTTCTTAGGTAAAATTACTCTGCTCCAAACTTGGGGCGATGTTCGGAAAGTGATTGTGGAGGGAGGTGAATAAAAAACACCGCTGGGTATAGAACCATGCGGTGTTTTAGGTCTGTAAAAAATTATTCTTTGACAAAGTACTAACAGGAAACAAGCCATCCAATTGGATACTCCTCAGCCTCAATCCCAAGCTTGATTGCAAGTTCCCTCTCCCAGACGGCTCCTCTTGAAGTCTCCCAGTCGGGAAGAAAGAGCACCTTTGAGATTAAACCTGATTTAAAAAGGGTGCCGTAAAAGAGATCGAGTAACTCTTGAGGATATGGGTCACCTTCTTTAAAGTCTACATATCCGTATCATTGCCGCCTGGAATGGGGTTTGATCAAATACCAAAATTCCTTGCCGGAAAAAGCATAGCGAACGGCATACTGGAAGTAATCCATATTCTTTTTGAGAGAACCAAGACCACCAGTACTCATCGGCCCACATATTTGAACGATGGTCTTACCTTCCTTGCTCATCCGGTCGAGAACAATGAGACCGATTTCCGAGCTAATTCGTTAAATTCATTGACCCTTTCGAGCTCCATAATTTCTGCTACCGTCCAGTATTTTTCATTGTGCATGAGATCTTTCCTTTCGTTGTTTAAAACTGCGTTCTCCTTTTCTGAATTTTAGTCAATTACTGCTCCGAACTTGAAACGATGTTCGGAAAGTGGTTGTGGAGGGAAATGTATAAAAAAACACACCAGTAGGAATCAACCATACTGTGTGTTTGATAGCTATGACTTTCAGATACAAACTAGAGGACGAAGGTCTTCTGATATTAATGTTCTCTTCCTCCAGGGCAATTGTGGCCAGAGTTCCCTTGCTAATTTATGAGCCCTGTTAAAACCAGCCGCGTCAGGGAAATTAGAACGTAATTCGCGGATAATCCTTTTCTCGGCCAAAGGTTTGATCCTAAGTTCACTCCATCCAAACTTTCTGGACCTTTTTTTCAGTCAGTAATCCGCGTATATCCAGAATTTTGCCATCAGGACTCCTGACACCGACGTGTGCAATTATCCATTCACCTGCACCAGTTTTAAGGTTCATGAACATCTCATATTGCCAAAATGCCACCAGCGGCCAACCGAGACCACAATGAAGAGCTAAAGCCAACTGGTAACACTTACCATGCAGATAGGTATATCTTTCGGCTCTGCTGGCTCTTCTAGCAGTAGTGATTTTTTGCATCACTCACCTCCTTTCAGGTGTTGGTTTTGAGTCAAAACTAGCACTAGGTTCTACTGAAGTCAAACTTATTGTCGCAACTTCGCAACCCCTATATACATTACAAAATTGCAACGTAAAAAATAGCCTAAAACCACCTTGTTAAGATATCGTACTAAATAACCAACACATGATAATATAAATATATGAAATTACTTTTAACTTCAGGCGGAATTACAAATAAACCAATAGCCAAAGCTCTTTTTGATTTAGTTGGTAAAAGACCACAGGAAATATCTTTAATCTTTATTCCTACAGCTTCAAATGTTGAGACGGGAGACAAGGATTGGTTTATTAATGACCTCATAAATATTAAAAATCAAAACTTTAAATCCATTGCCATAACCGATATTTCTGCCGTTGCTGAGGACATTTGGAGACCCCAAATTGAAGAATCTGACGTTATCTTTTTTGGAGGTGGCAATACATATCATCTTATGAATTGGATTAACAAATCTGGTCTGATAAAGATTCTGCCAGAATTACTTAAAACAAAAGTTTATGTGGGTCTAAGTGCTGGAAGCATGATTACTAGCCCAGATTTGGCTTTGAAGTTATCTCAAATAATCTATGGTGATGATATGGAAGAAAAGCCTATGGATGGATTGAATTACGTTGATTTTTATTTTCTACCTCACCTAAATTCTCCATTCTTCCCAACACGTATGGAAGAAAAAATTAAAGGGGTTGCTAAGACTTTACCAGAAAAAATTTATGCATTAGATGATCAATGTGCGTTAAAGATAGTTGATGAAAAAATTGAAATAGTTGGAGGAGGTAAATACCTAGAATTCAACTAGGCAGAAGCCCAGTTGAATTCCAAACGAACCAAGACGTCAAGTTCTAACTCCTCAAAGACCTCTCCATTCGTAAAAATAATCTAAGATTTTAAAAGGTTTTTTATTACAGCCTTGGTTTAGGTTCGAACTTTTTGAGGTCTGAGATTAAGCTAAGTTCGAACATACAACCTATACTGAATCTGATATAATCAATCCAAGTCAAACTTCTATATTAATTTAATCACTATAAAAACATGGTTGATCTCGGATTATATAATTTCGTTAAAAGTAATTTAGCTCTTGGTAAATCAAAAGCAGACATTAGTGATGTCTTGATTAAAGGCGGAAATAATCAAACGGTTATTGATGAGATTTTCAATGCTATTGATAACAACCTTGCTCCACTTACAGCGAGTCAAAATACCTCCCAATCGATTACCGTGCCCCAATCCCAGGTCGCTACCCAAAACATTTTGAATAGTAACAATAGGCCAATCATCATAACTGTTGTTTGTCTCTATCTTCTTATAGCTACCGCTGATTCAATACTACAAACAATTTCTTTAGTCGCATCTGTTGCCTCCTCAACAAATGCTCACATGAATTATGGGTACACGGGAATATCTTTCTTAATTCAGATTGTCGGGCTTATTGCCGTAGCTGGTTATTGGATGATGCGTAAATGGGGCGTATATCTTTATACCCTCGCATTTGTTTCTTCATTTACACTTTTCTTAGCTGAATTTTATCAATTCTCTCTGACAAATTTTGTAAGTCCGGCAATTAGTTATATTGTCCCACTCGGAATAGTTGTTGTCGGTTACTATTATTTGAATTTAATCGCTTAGTTCTTAACTTCTCAAAGACCTCTCCATTCGTAAAAATAATCAAGATTCTAAAGGGTTTTTTATTACAGCCTCGGTTTAGGTTCGAACTTTTTGTGGTCTGAGATAGAATGAAGTTCGAACCTAGGTGTTGCATTTACACATTGAATGTTTCCCCCGCGGGCTTGCTTTTTTTGGGCACTTATGCTATGATCTTGATTGAAATCTTGGAGCACTGTGTTTCAAGAAAGAATACCTTTAAGGAGGTAAACATGTTTAAGTTCATTCTCAGTTTTATTGTTGGTTTTAACTTCTGGTTGGTAGGTCTTCTTCGCCGTGAGAATTGATTTGGCGATGAATTGGTGGATACGCACCACAGTCCCAAATTGGCAGTGGTACAACTACTTCACTAGCGCGCATGGTTTTACTGTGCTGTTTCTTGCCCACTTCAACCTCTGGCTGGCCATTGTTTGTGTCATGTCGGCACTTGTCGGGCTAGTCATTAATCGTTGTACGACGAAAATTTAACCTCGGAATAATTTAATAAATCTTACCAGCGATGAAAGTCGCTAGAAAGGTAGGTCATGAAAACCAATTCTGTTAAAGAAAGATAAGCCGCAATATTTCAGTTGGTGTCTGTTAGTGTCGCTGTTTTTCTGGATCATTGCTAACATTCTTTGTTTCGTTGGAGATCAATTGTCACCAACCTTCGAACTCGATACATTGGCCGAGAAAACAACGTACCTGTGTGTTGTGATGGATGCGATGAGATTCTGCATCTGTCTAGGAATACTTGGTTTTATTCTCTCTCTCATCCTGGCGTATGTCGAACTAGAAGTCTCTTCACAACAGCGCAGTTAATTAGCCCACTAGCTCAACTCAGGAAATCCCTGTCGCGAGATGGTGGGTTTTCTGTTTTTATGATGAAGTTCTAACAGTCTGGCCCGTACCCCATTCGTAAAAATTCGCAAGAGTTTAAAAGGCTTTTTGTTACAGCCTTCGTTTAGGTTCGAACTTTTTTGATCCTGAAATGAGCGGAAGTTAGAACTTCTGAAATATTTCTTACAGACTCCCCATCGCTCCGGCTGTTAGAACCTATCGTCGCAACGTTGCAACACCTATATACATTGCGAAATTGCAACGTAAACCAAGTTCTAACTCCTCAAAGACCTCTCCATTCGTAAAAATAATCAAGATTTTAAAAGGTTTTTTATTACAGCCTCGGATTAGGTTCGAACTTTTTCGATTCTGATATGAATGGAAGTTCGAACCTAGTGTTGCAATTAGCCTGCAAACTTTGTTGCATTTAGAATGAGAATTCAGTTTACGAGGGCTTGACTAAAAGTATATAATATGCTATCGTCTTAACGAACTTTAAACCACGAAAGGATAGCTTTCTATGATCAATATTCCCGATCTTTTAAAACGGTTCACTGACGGTCATAAATACCGTCAAGTGACTCGAGAAGACCTGGTACCTGGAGCAATGCTCATTCACATGGAAATCCGGACCTCAGTTCCGATCCATGAGAACAGTAATAATCTTGGTCGCCTGCCATATACGCAGACGGAAATCAGGATCGACGACAAGGCATTCAATGATGAGAACACACACGTCCTCTTTCATTGTGTTTCGCCAGGATGGGACGGACAATGTTTCGTTCCAATTGACGAGTTTGTCGATCCCAATTTCTGCCCAACAAATGCAGCCCCAGGGAACTGGCTCGACTTCTACCTGGTTTCTACCGAAGCAACGGTCACCGTCTGACCTACCGCCTCACAAGATTATCGCCTCAATGGCAGTCTTGTTGGGGCGGTTTTCTTTTTATATTCTTAGTTCTAACTCCTCAAAAGGCTCTCCACTGCTTCGCTTTCACTACGTTCAAGCTACGCAGTGCAAGCACAAAGGACACCTTAAGGGGTGTTTTTTGTTTATATGAAATCTTTATGAAAAGCGAAGCAGTGGTCCTGCGTAGCCTTGGCGGAGCAGGGCCGCAGTATAATTTAAAGATGTTTTTCGTCTACATACTGAGAAGTCAAAAAGACAGTAGTATGTATGTTGGAGTTACGGAAAATGTTAAAAAGAGGTTGGCTGAACATAACTGTGGGACTTCACGTTATTCAAAAACTAAGCAACCATATATTATGATTTGGTATTGTGCGTTTATAGATAAAGCAAAAGCATTGGATTTTGAAAAATATATTAAAATCTAGTTCTGGCTTCGCTTTCAGAAACAAGCACTTAATTTAGTAACTCGTGACCGATTCCGCCTACTTTTAAAAATTAAGATAGAGTAGTCGTAGAACTTGTAATTGTCGGGTTTGAGGACTCAACAATTTTTGTTGTTGATATTTTTGAAAAATCCCCAACAATTCTTTTATAACTTGCATTCTCATCTTCAAGCTTTTTATTAATTTTCTTTAGTACAGAAAATTCTACATAGCTATTAATTACTTCGGGAATACTAATGAGAAGACAAATAATCACTCCCGCAGCAATCGCTGATAGGAGTATAAAGGATAACGATCCTTGTATTTGCCAAGTGAAAAAAGTAACAGTAATTACAGCAACATTTTGTAAAGCAAAAACAATTGACGCTACTCCTAAAAGTAAACCCAGTACTAGAATCAGAAAAATCATGTTAGTTATTATTTAATTATTAAGAAGCTACACTAAAATAGACGTAACTTACGGGATGTTGTTACCATTTAGTTCTAAACCTAAAGACCCCACAATAAAAGAACCTTTCTAGGACCCTTTAATTAGAGTCTAGCCTTATATAAATCGAAAAATTTTGGAACTTGTGAATGAAGAGGTGTTGGAATATTTTTTAGTGAAAACCACTGAACTGCATCAAATTTGTGAGGTTCCCCATTTTTAGCTTTTTCTCTATCAACCAACACTTTAAAATCGAGGGCTATCCAATGTGTTTTCTTTCCATTAAGTTCTCGGTGAACATCTCTGTATCCTAAAAATTCATAACTCAATACATCAGTACAAAATTCCTCAGCAATTTCTTTCTTAAGTGTGTCTTCAACTGTATCTCCAAATTCCAGTCCCCCACCACCGCAATCCCAAGCACCGTGCTCATCACGACAATTAATACTTCTCTTATTTAGAAGCACATTACCTTTGCCGTCATGACAAAGATAAACAATGGTTACGCCGGTATAATCCTCTCCTTTTTTCATAAACTTTTTTCTAAGGCTTCCACGTTTCCTTCGATAACTAGATATGGGTTTACAAAATCTTCCTTCTTGCCATTCTTATGATGAACAATACCCGCTTCAGCGAATTTTATTGATGATGCGGTCGAAATTGAGACAACAACATCTTCTTTTTTAACAAGACCAGCTTCTTTCGCTTGCAATACGGCATTTAAGACAACAGCGGATTGAGGACAAATGTTTGCACCAGCTCGAGTAAATTCAGCCCAAGTTCTTTGAATGTCATTTTCCGAAACTCTATAAAAATGAATATCAAATTGGGTAAACAATTTTTTAATTCTAGGGAAACTTACAGGATCATTTATATTCATCGCACTCGCAATTGTCTCTTTATATTCTTTTGGCTCATACTTTTCGTATTCACTTTCCTGCCACCTGACTAAAGTATCAGCAGCAGCAGTTTGTCCGACAATAATTTTAGGTAAACGGTCAATCATTCCAAATTCCTTAGCTCTAACAAGACTATTAAGAAGCGCTGTAAGGTTTCCCCCATTCCCTGCTGGAATTGAAATCCAATCTGGAGCCTTCCAAGAAAGGTCTTGAAGTATTTCAAGACCAATCGTTTCCTGCCCGACTATACGCATATCATTTTTACTATTCACCAAAACTAATTCTGGATGTTTCAGAGTAAACTCTTGAATTAATTTCATACAACCATCAAAACCATCTGGGTGTTTGATGGCTCTCACTTCAGCTCCGTGAGCCATTGCCTGGAAAAGTTGTGGATCAGAAATTTTTTCAAACGGTAAAAGTACCAAACAAGTTAGTTTATCGCGTCTGTATGCCGAATAGATTGCCGCCGCAGCAGAAGTATCCCCTGTTGAGGCACACGAGACACCAACAATCCCGAGTTTTGGATATTCTTGTTGCAAACGAAGAGCATCGGAGATAGCGACCGGCATTCCTCTGTCCTTAAAACTTTCTGAGGGAGATTGACCTTCAAGTTTTATATAAAGATTGTTCAAACCAATTTCCTCTTTCAACCAATCTGGAATTTCAAACAAATCTGTCTGTCCTTCTTGTAGCGAGATTATTGCCGACTCGGAAAATCCTGGCAAAATAAATTCTCTCCAAAGCCAGACTCCTGAATTATTTGGATACTCTCTCCTTTGCTTACCAAAACGAAGATCATCAAAATGATTCTTTATTTTTTCCCCAGTACCTATAGTTTCTTTTATATATTTTTCATCCCTGACGACTAATAAGAGCCCACCGCACGAAGGACAAGTATAGAGAAATCTATCTGGCGGAAAGTCCTTTCCACATAAAACGCAGTTATGCCAAAAATGATATGAATTCATGTGACAAAATATAACACAACATACAATACGCCCATAATATTGATAAAATTAACTTAATTGACAATATGCATACTACTATGTTATAATACGACAAAAGTGATAGAGGGTATGTCCCCCTTATTGCTTCACTTATTTAGACACTCCGCAACGCGGTTTGTTGTTAAATGAGTTCTTTAAAATCAACAGGAGATAATCAGATGAATACCATTGCAATTCCCGAAGTTAAAACTACGCCAGAGAGGACTGCATACCACCCCAAGCCGATTACCGAAAAGCCCGGCCTCATCTACGCGATTGTGACCAGTTTCAAGGGTCCAACTGGACCGGAAACAACTCACGGCAGAAAGTATTTGCCTGGCGAAGGTTATGGATTCGCGCGCATCGACGGAGTTGATACTTAGCCACTTTTTTCACAGCCGGCTCTTGCTACCAGTTTCAGCCCCAAAACTAATCCGAAGAACAAACTGGAACTCGTTGCGAATTGCGGCGGCAAAATTGAAGAAGCTAATCCCCACATGCCACCGCCGAAAGTCGGGACCAGACTCATTGTCATCGACAAGGGTAACGGCGAAAAGGGACCGGCGATCTTCAAGTTTGCACTGGAAGGCCAACTCGCCGATGTGAAGAAAATGATTGCCGAGGCCCCTCGCTACCGCCTGGTCAATCTGGTCTATGTTAACGGCCAGCTTGCGAAGGACAAGGGGCCCGTCAAACCGGTCTGGGAGGGGAATAATCCTGAGGAAGTTCGAAACCTCTGGAGGTATTCCGATGAAAGGACCGCTCTCACTGTGAGAAATTCAACCTTCTCCACAGTGCTTCAACTCCAAACCAAGCAGTTTGGACAAAGCAACTGGAAGGACATTCGGCCTTACGAAATTGGTCATCTGTAGTCTCCTCACTCAAGCCCCGCGCATTTCTATATGCGCGGGGCTGATTTTTTATACAGAAACTAAATATTTATTTGTAATACAAGAAGAAACTATTCGTCTCAAAATCAGGCTTATTTGTACATCAACCAAACACTGCAATTTCAAAATAACAAAATAGGAGGGGCCATGCTAGAAGCACTCTTAGGTTTAAGGGAAGACGAAGCATATCTTGTAGAAGATCTGCACACTTCGCACATCACCGTTGCCCTCGGCTCATGTCTCAAAATGGGCAACCGCAGGCTTGTCCCTTATCTTGATGATGACTTTCTTCAGAGGAGAATCAATCTACAAACTTGCGGTCTTGGCTGGAACAGACATTGTCGTTTTCTAAGTTTTAATGTTAATTAAAGCAAAAGGCCCTCTGAAACAAAAACTTCGGAGGGCTCTTTTCCGCATAAATTTTTATTCGTGAACCTTTGCTTCAAACATTTTTAACATTTCATCATCACTCATTCCCTTAACATCACCCGCATGATTAGATTTTACATGGGTCACCATTTTTCTAGCAACGTCAGTCTCGGTATTTCCATGGGCTTCAAAACTACATTCGGTATTAGGATTAATATCTTTGCACGATAATTGCATAATATTTTATTATTAAATTAATAAAAAAAGTCACTTTATCTCGACTTTAATCTTTACGACGCGGATTAATAATTTACATTACAGGTTATAACTCCATTGATATATTCATTTAATCTGTGCTAAATTTTAGTTATGAAAACCAGTAAACAAACGATTCAAGATCTACTAGAGCCAGCAGATATTAAGATTAATGGAGACCGGCCATGGGACATCCAAATTCACAATGAGGATGTTTATGATGCAGTTCTCTCAGGAGGAAGCCTAGCGTTCGGTGAAACTTACATGGCCGGTCTTTGGGATTGCCAAGCCATTGATGAGATGATATCCAGGATTTTTAGTTCCAATATTTTAGATTCTTTAAAAATTACACCATCTCATCTACTACTTTTTGTCAGAGCCTACTTCGGAAATTTGGGCTCAAAATCAAAAGCATTTGAAATAGCCGAAAAACATTACAATATCGGCAATGACTTATTCGAAAGAATGTTAGACAAACGCCTAGTATATACATGCGGTTATTGGAAAGAGGCTTCAAATCTAGATGAGGCCCAAGAAGCTAAACTTGATCTTGTTTGTAAAAAAATCGGACTTAAAAAAGGAGACCACATTTTAGATATCGGCTGTGGTTGGGGCAGTTTTGCTAAATTTGCTGCCGAAAAATATGGTGCCCATGTAATCGGAATTACAGTATCGGCAGAACAAGTTAAACTGGCAAAAGAATTGTGTCTTGGATTACCAGTTGAAATACTTCTCCAAGATTATCGTGACACCAAAGGACAATTCGATCACATTGTATCGCTCGGCATGTTTGAACACGTAGGCGAAAAAAATTATAGAACATATATGGAAGTCGCCAGACGGTGCCTCAAAGATGATGGATTTTTCCTCCTTCACACTATTGGTTGTAACATATCACTAAAATTTACTGACCCATGGATAGAGAAATATATTTTCCCGAACAGTATGCTACCTTCAATAGCCCAAATTGGTAAATCAATGGAAAGATTGTTTGTGATGGAAGACTGGCACAACTTCAGCGCTGATTATGATAAGACCCTGATGGTTTGGTTTGAAAATTTCGATAAGCATTGGCCTGAAATTAAAAGTCAGTACAGCGAGGAATTCTACAGGATGTGGAAATTCTATCTTACTTTCATGTGCTGGCGGTTTCAGATCAAGAATAAATCAGCTTTGGCAGATTGTTCTTTCGAAAAAAGGAGTTAAAGGAGGATACACAACCATTCGGTAGTTAAATATCTTCATCTTTTCTTCATCTCCTCTCTCTATAATTATCTTCATGAAATTTATTCATGAAGTTTGTGGCGAAATTGCAAAAAGAAAAATTATTTACTCGGCAATTGCTATTGCTATTATCTTTTGTACTTATTTCTTAACTATATATTATTTTGACCACCAATTTACTATTCTTTACAGCTTAGACAAAAGACAAAATGATCAAGCGATTATAGATGTTATTGATAATTCAAATCACTACATCTATTTTGCAATCTACACTTTTACCAAAAGTAACATTGCTGATGCCCTAGTTCAAGCCAAGAAACGTGGAGTTGATGTTTGGGGCATTACCGATTTAGTACAAAGTACTAGCTCGTCTGAAGCAATAATTTTAGACAAACTCAGAACTGCTGGCATTAATGTTGAAACTCAAAAGCATACTGACGGCATCATGCATATAAAAGGTATTGTAACCGATACCGAATATGCCATTGGTAGCTATAACTGGACTGAATCTGCAACAGTCAATAATGATGAAATACTAGAAATCGGAAGCAATAAATATCTCCACGATCAATATTTTAATATTATTAAAAAAGTCTTGGAAATAAATCAATCTACAAGTACTAAAAATATTAGCGACGTTGTCACTTCAAACCAAACCGCCGACAAGACTAAAATATATGACTACACTCAAGCCCCCGAGCACGTTGGCGAAAAAGTAACAATCACTGGAAATGTACTTAAAACATACGCATCAAAAAAAGGAGCTACCTTCATAGAATTCTGCTCTAATACTAAAAATTGCCCATTCAGTGCAATAATTTTTAATTCAGACATTCAAAAGTTTGGGGACTTATCTGGATTAAAAAATAATCGAATTAAACTGACGGGCACGCTAGAAAACTACAAAGGTCAGACTGAAATGATTTTAAGCGATCCAGATCAGATAATTTCTGAAAATTAAGAAATTATTTATAACCGCTGGTGACTTCTTGATATACGGCTTGAGATACGGAAGAGATAACTTGATCTAAATCAACTTCGTCTTTACCCTGCGTCATAATACACAAAGTGTATGGATCTTTCGTGTCGTATACTATTCCGCAATCATGGAGCTCCAAAGATCCAACGGTATTGTCATCCGAAACAACATGTTCTCCATATTTATGAGCCACCATGACTCCATTTGGTACCCCCGCTGACAATGCTTTGGAATAAGTAGTCTGAGTAAGCAAAGTCAAAAGCTGGTTCGAATCAGCTTGATCCAAATAAGTACCATTATATAAAGTCCTAAAGAACTGCGAATATTTTCTAGCAGAAACTGTAAACTCTGTACTATCATTTGGAGGTGTAATGCCGAGTTCAGAATATAAATCATTCATAATTCCAGGGTCAACAACATTACCCAGTATATCTTTTGCTCCATTATCAGAATCAACAATCATCTTTTTGATTAAATCGTATACAGTGTAACTCTCACCCACCACGAGCTCAGATGGTTGATCATACGAACTTGTTGCATCCAGTGCTGCCAAAGTTTGTGTGTATATCTCAGATTGAT
This sequence comes from uncultured bacterium, assembly GCA_963839205.1. Lineage (GTDB taxonomy): Bacteria > Patescibacteriota > Minisyncoccia > Phycocordibacterales > CAWITU01 > CAWITU01. The sequence continues at coordinate 61,552 of CAWITU010000001.1, read as the reverse complement.
TTAGAAAACTTGGATTGTCTTCGGCTTCCTTATAAGCCCCCATTGCCAGTGCAACCTTGAGCATGCTTGCTGGGTCATACTGATCTGTTTCATTTATGCCAAACCAAAAACCAGTATTCAGATCTCTAAAATAGACAGAATACTTTTTAAGAACGGTGCTGTTATTAGAAAAAATGCTTTGGACTTTATTTGCGAGTGGCTTAAATTCTCCAATAGATAAGGCGTCAGGGATTTGAAGATTAGTGATCGGGTGAACAAGCGGATAGGAAGGGTTATTATCCCTAGTCAGATGGATGGAGTCCAAAAAAGCTGAATATTTTTTTGCAGATATTAAATTACCGATGTAAATTCCAGCGCAAAAAACAACGACAAGTATGATTATGCAAATACAGCCCTTCAGAAAATACCTCATGTTTATAGTTATAAATTATACTCCTTCAAATGCTGGCAAGTTGCCAATTTCTGATAAAATAAGCCTAATGAAACTATATCGAGAAACTGAGGAAATATGGGGTGTCCTCTTAAGTGCTTTTGAAAAAGCTGAGAAGACCATCCTATTTGAACAATATTTGATGGAGAACGACTCAATATCAGAGCGTTTTGTAAATGTCTTAACTCAAAAGGCTAAGTCCGGCGTTGAAGTTAGATGCCTATTTGATGCTGTCGGAAGTTTTTTCCTAGCTAATTCACCACTTGCAACTAGACTTACCGAATCTGGAGTAAAACTTGAATTTTTCAACTGGTTATCCCCCTTCGCCCCAAGTAGCAATCATAGAAGTTTTTGGTATTTCCGAAATCACCGTCGCAATATAATCATTGATTATAAAATTGCTTTTACAGGAAGTATTTGCGTTGGTGAAGAAATGAAAGACTGGATTGAGACTGAAATAGAAATTGATAATCCAATCACCATTTCAAGAATGGTCAGAGTTTTTAACGCCGATTGGCAATTAGCCAGAAAAGATATTCGAAGAAGATCAAAGAAAATTCCTATTGGTTCGGATGGTCTGAATTTTATTACTAATTCTCCAATTCCTAGCCGACATTTTCTTTACAAAGAATTAATAAAGGCAATCCAAAGAGCCGATCACTTTGCTTACTTAACTACTCCCTACTTTATCCCTGATAACCGTCTGATAAAAAGTCTTCGGGCAGCGGTCAGACGCGGGGTGGATGTTCGGCTAATCATTCCGCTTGAAACCAATCACTACTTAGTCGATCGAGGAAGCCATACTTATTTTGAAGAATGTTTAAAAGTTGGAATTAAAATTTATCGTCACGGTAAGTTTATTCATAGTAAAACAGCGGTGATTGATGGCTGGGCAACAGTTGGCAGTATGAACTTAGATATGATAAGTCTCTGGTACAACTTTGAAGGTAATATCTGCGGAGATAATCAGGAATTAGTTAGCTTACTTAAAAAAGGCTTTCTTGAAGACATGAATCACTCTATCGAACTCACATTAGATGAATGGCTCAAAAGACCGTTAAAAAAGAAGCTATTAGAAGCCTTAATCTGGCCATTCCGCAAGCTTCTATAGAAGCTTGCGGGAATCGGAATATATGCTATAGTTCTCGGGTATTTCTTAATACAAACCTAATTGGCAAGCGAATCAATCAGAATCAACCATGCTATAAGATCACCCGAACTCAGGGTGATCGGTCCAAAGGGAGAAAATTTTGGAATTTTAGCCCTTACGGACGCCCTGAAAAAGGCGGCTGAATTTGAACTTGATCTTATCGAGATATCGCCAAAAGCGACTCCACCGATAGCAAAGATCGCCGATTACGGAAAATTCAAGTACGAAGAAAACAAAAAACAAAAGACTGCCAAGGCTAAGACTCATATTATTGAAGTCAAAACCCTTCAGGTAAAGATTGCAACTGGTGAGCATGATTTGGAGCTCAAAGCCAAAAAAGCTTCAGCATGGCTTAAGGAAGGACATCGAATCAAAATTGACCTATTCCTCCCAGGCCGATCAAAGTATATGAATTTGGATTTCTTGAAAGAGAGAATGGATAGAATTCTAAAGCTCATAACTGAAGAATACGCGATTGCACAATCACCAACCAAAAGTCTAAAAGGTCTTACTGTAGTAATTGAGAAAAAATAAAACTTCTAAGATGAAAACAAACAAATCATATTCAAAAAGATTGAAGATAAGTAAGAACGGTAAAATTACTGCCCGAAAGCCAGGACAGAATCATTTTAATGCCAAGGAAAGCCGAAGAAACCAAACAAACAAGAAAAGAGCGACCACTTTCACTATTAGCAACAAATCCAAGAGCCGTTTCTTGATAAATATCTAATTTAAATAATATGTCACGAGTAAAAAAAGGAGTTAATGCATTAAAAACAAGAAGAAATATCCTAAAGGCAGCAAAAGGATATCGTTTTGGACGAAGTAAAAAAGAGAAATCAGCTTATGAAGCTCTCATGCACGCTGGTGTTTATGCTTTTGCCCACCGAAAAGACAAAAAGAACGATATGAGAAAGCTCTGGAATGTTAAATTGAGCGCTCCACTAAAAGAAGCGGGCCTTTCATACAGTAAATTCATCGGGGTATTGAAAAAGAAAAATGTTGTAATTGACCGAAAAATTTTGGCTCATCTTGCTGAGAATAATCCGGAAACTTTCTCCAGATTACTGAAAGTGGTTGCATAGGTAGACAACTTAAAAGGGCCCCAGCCTTAGGCTGGGGCCCTTTTTCTATGTTAACTTTTTGTATTAAAGCAGTCTCTCTCCCTTAGTTCCCCCAATATGATCGTCATTTTTGTAGACATACTCATGTTCCTTTTTTTGTTTCTTAAATAATTCAATAACTTTTGAGACGACTTCTTTGGGTGTGTCTCCAAAAACAACTAGGTCATTCGTTCGGTGACTTTTGTCCATAATTTCCTTTATGACCTCATCAGTATCCCAGTCTCCTCTTAAAATTCCTATTGGTTTAGAATCTTCATAGGCAATAGTAAATTCATTAATCGTACCAATACGTCCAGGCCCAACTATAACAGCGTCAGATGAACGCGTTAGTAGCAGGTTTCTACCCGAATATCCGAATCCAGTATAAATAATTAAATCTAAATACTTTGTTGGCAGGCGATATACATTAACGTGTTCAGCTTCGGTTGAAGCTGGTGAAAGTCCTAGCGAAATTCCCCCAGCTTCCTTCGCCCCCATCGCGGACCAAAGAGGAAATCCAGTTGTTGCCCCTGTAAGAATAATGCCTCCCTGTTTTATTACTTCTCTTCCTAACTCCTTGGCAATTTCATAATCATTTGGAGCTAGAAAACCCATTTCAGCTGAACCAGAAACACAGATCTTTATTTTTTTATCATTATCGTCGCTCATTGGTATTTATATTATATATTAAAAATCTAAAGTAACACTTTCACCTTCATTTGGATGATACGCATTCAAACCCAAATAATCACGCAAACGCTGTACCAAAAATAGTGACGATTTTGGTTCACCCATTACCACAAATATTTTTTTGACTTTAGCTTCCATTTGCTCAACAAACTGAAATAGATGATCTGAATCTTTATGAGAAGAATAACCATCAATCTTTACAACCGTTGCCGCAACTACAATATCTTGGCCCATTATCTTAACGTGTTTTGCTCCGTCATCAATTTGTCTGCCCAATGTTCCCACAGATTGGTAACCAATTAAAAGGAGGGTGTTTTTCCTGTCACCAAGATAATTAATCTCGTGATGAAGAATTCTTCCGCCATTCGACATTCCCGACCCAGCCATAATGACTTTTGGATTTGGGGCTTCAAGAATAGCTTTTGATTCACCTGATGTGACTGTTACGTGTAAATTTGGGAAATCAAATAAATCATCAGTTGTGGCTAGTTTCTTTGCTTCCGGATTAAAGTCTTTAGACATCTCTCGATAGATTTCCGTAATTTTAATTGCTAGTGGTGAATCTAAATAGACTGGTACTGATGGTATTCTATTTTCTTCAACCAATTTATTCATTTCGTAAAGAATTACTTGTGTCTTCTCAAGTGAAAAAGCAGGTATCATAAGTACCCCCCCTCTTTTGACAGTATCTTCAATATAATCCTCCAACTTGTCGATTCTTTCATCATGAGACTCGTGATTCCTATCTCCGTAAACGCTCTCCATAACTAGGTAATCAGCGTCTGTAACAGGTTCTGTATCACGCAAAAGTGGAGTTGGAGTATTTCCCAAATCCCCTGTAAAGACAATCTTCTTTCCATTTTTTGAAAGTTCAATCATTGATGAACCTAGAACGTGGCCTGCATCTTTTAGGTAAACTGACCACCCATCTCCAATATCTTTCGATACATGATATGGAATTGTTTGCCACAAGGTAAAAGATTTTTGAACATCATCACTTGTATAAAGTGGTTTTTCTTTATGATACTCGGCTTCCTTTTCCAATAGTTTCATACTATCCTCGAGCATTGGAAGTGCTAGGCTCTTTGTTTCAGGTGTTGAATATATCACTCCCTTAAAACCATCTCTAACTAATTTTGGAATACGACCGGTGTGATCAATATGAGCATGAGTAATAAAAAGAATATCAATTGAGGCTGGGTCGTAAATAAACGGATCTGCATTCTTTTCCATACAATACTTAGTACCCTGTTCCATTCCACAATCAACCAATATTTTTTTTGATTCATCCTCCAATAGAAAATTTGCACCAGTTACAGATCCAGCCCCTCCACAAAATGTCAGTTTAACTTTAGATTGTTCACTCATCGATTAATTATACACGATGATTGAGGTGTTTGTAAGAAAAATAAGCCCAACCAATGAGTCCCCCAGACAGAGCAGCAATTACTTCGGAGCCATTTTGGGATAAGTAGTTCTGATCAGAAAGAAAAGTTATACCAAAAGTTAGCTCAAAGACCTCCCAGAGAATACCTGCAACAAGTGAAGCGCCGATAGCGACAAAGAACGTCGCTATCGGCGCTTCAGAAATCCTCTTTCTTAAAAAATCATATTCAGAAACATAAATTAAACACAAAGCCGAAAGACTAACTAATATTCCGCTTAAGAAATGAATAATTAAATGAATCCATTGAATTGACCAATATAAATACAAGAAACTAGACAAAATATGTAAAGAGGCAATAACCACCAAGAGACTGAAGAGTAATTTAAATAAAGGTGCGCTTTTCATATGGTTATTATATCAAAGCGCCCCCACTTCGCTCCTTCGGAGCTTCGCGGGGGCGCACTGATTCGATTACTCGAAGATATAGACCCAGCTTTAGGCTAGGTGGGTTCTCTGCAATCTGGACCAAGGTCTAGAATGACTTGAGATCCCTGACTATAAAATTAATCTAGATTATATCCCGAGTAACCTTTGCCAATTATATACCTCCCATTAGAAAAGCAAGTCTTGACCTTTTAACGAAACTTCATTACTTCTTCAGGAAAAATTTATTCAAGAATTCCATCCAAATTGACGTCATAGAGAATCTGGTCTTGAATTAATCTGTAATCAATTAGCTCATCTGCTTTAAACCAGTGATTGATTTCCATATTTGCTTCGTCCGGTGAACCAGATGCGTGCACTAAGTTTCTAACTGCTCTTCCATCGGTGTCAGAAAGTTGGTATGAGTCCAAAACGAAGTCTCCTCGAATAGATCCAACGTCAGACGTGAGGGGTTCAGTACCTCCAGTAATCTTTCTAACAATCTTTACAGCATGAGCTCCCTGCCAAACCATAGCAATGACAGGACCACTCGAAATATATTTCTTAAGACCTTCCAAAATTCGGCCCGTGATCTCTAATGGGTCCATTGATGGAGGCGTCATCCCCTTATCCTGATACCCTTTGATTGTTTTTTCACCTGTTACTCTCCGCCAATTTGGATCAAGGGTGTAATGTTTCTCAATATGATCAACTGTCGGCACCACCATCTTAACTCCGAGAAGTTTTAGACCAACTCTTTCATATCGCTGAATTATCTCTCCAATCAAACTTCTCTGAACGCCGTCTGGCTTGATAATAATCAACGTTCTTTCATCCTGATGTTTTTGTTCTGCCATTTTCTATATTTAGATATTAATAATAAAAAGTCTCTAGATTCTATCAGAAACTGGGGCTTTTTTGTACTTCTCCATAATAGTTTCTTGGACTTCGTCCTTGTCTTTACCAAACTTTAGATAAGAAAGTTCTTTTAGATTAGCAATGATGTCTGGATTACCTCTTGGAGCTACGAGAGTGACAATGTTGAATGGACGAACCGGAGCACCGCCAGAGAGCATTTTTATGTAAGCGTTGTAATTATCCAAATTCATAATATCTGAACGAGTAAAAACTGGATCAAATTGTTTCTCTAAATATTCCGCGTCTTCGGCGCCGACGCGGAATGAAGCAATTGAACCGACGTTTCCAAAAACTGAATCTCTAATATCGTCTTCAAGCTGGGCAATGAATTGGTGGGCAATGGTCAAACTTAATTTATACTTTCGAGCCTCAGACAGAATCGTGGAAATCGAATTAGTCGTAATATTTTGGAATTCATCGATGTACAAATAGAAAGGCGGTAAATCTTTACCGAATGAGTCAACTCTTGAAAGAGCTGCCATTAGAATTTTACCAACCAAAATTAGACCGAGAAGATTGGCGTTAATATCGCCAAGCCTACCTTTGGCCAAATTGACCAAAAGAATTTTCTTATTATCCATAATGTCTCGGAAATTAAAGGACGAATGTTCTTGAGCGACAATCGGACGCATGATGTCGTTAGCCAAGAATATATCAAATTTGCTAGTGATATATGGAACAATGTTGGCAAGTGAACTTTCTCCCCCAGCCTTCTCAGCAATCTCTTTCCAGAACTGAACAACAATTGGATTTTTACATCTTGAAAGTTTCAAATCTCTAAAAGATTTGTTAGACATTACACGTGAGACATCAAGCAGAGTATTCCCTGTTTCTGGGTCCTCAATAACAAGCATGGTGGAATTTCTAAAATACTGTTCAAACATTGGACCCATTGATTCAGGGTTTCCACCGTACAATTTTTGGAAAATATTAAATAATTCGTTAACAACGAAGGTCTTTTGCTCTGGAAAAGCTGGATCATACTCAAGCATGTTAAGCGCCATCGGACGTCCGGTGTAGCTTGGGTCAAAATAAATAACATCTTCGTAACGTTCTTTTGGAATGTTAGCCAAAACATCTTGAATATCAGAGCCGTGTGGGTCAATCATACAAACACCGTCCCCATTTTGAATGTCCTGAATAATCATATTTTTCAGGAAGTTTGTCTTACCAGTTCCAGTTTGACCGATTGTATAAAAATGGCGCAAACGGTCTTCCTTGCCCATGAAAATCTTAGTCTCAATATTTCGGTCTTTATTGTAACCAAGCAAAATTCCATCATGAGAAAGATTGAGTGGCGCCGCCGAGGTACCAGCTTTAGATCTCTTAAGATTGGGTGATGATTTAATCGCTTCTCCAGGAAAATGAATCATCGTTGTCACCTCCTTAATACTTAGTGGCAATTTATGTTCATCTGAAAATAGTCTATACGAATAATCTTTAAATAATTTGGAAAGATTTCCTTTTGTTTGTCTTTCAAATTTAATAGCGTTACCAAGTGGGTTATCAAATTGATTGAAAGCTGATTCAAGATCGGAAAGAACTTGATTGGCCCTAATTTGATTTTGGGCTGATACCACAATTCTAATATTGGCATCAACAATTGGACTCTCAACTTTTTTCTTGATGTTTTCAACCGCTGATTCGTCAATCGGCTGTTGTTTTTCTTTTTCAACTTCACCTTTCTTACCGGAAGGTTTAAACATATCTTTAACAGTTTCTGACATGATTTCTTTACCCGTCTTCATAAACTCCCCGAAGACAGTATGGCGAATATCTATAGCTTTTTTTAGCTTCACGCCACTCGTAATTTCCTTAAGTGCGTGTTTGTATCGGCTAACATAATAATCGCCGGCAGGGCTGAATATAAGCTGAATTGAGGCCCCCTCGTGCTCTCTATCGAGTTTAGAAAAAGTATTTAGAACAACATTCAAAGGATCATAATCAAATTGGTCGTAGGTCTTGATTGGATAGATGGCGTTTCGGGATTGGGTCAGGTATGACCCGACCGAAACGCCATCTTCGTTGAAAATATTGTAATCATCTTTCTTCTCAATCAGTTTGGCGTGAGGAAAAATGGACAAGACTTGTTTCTCAAAAAGATTCTTCTTATCATCTGGCACCGCTGCATAAAAAACCGTCTCCTCATCATGAGCAGAAACAGCAAGTTCAATCGACATGTAACTTCTTCTCTTTGAATCAATTTCTACAGAAAGCATTCCAGAATAAAATTGTTCCATTGAAGAAACCAAAAGTTTTAATTCCTTTTCTTCTTCCTCTTTTTTAATATCAGGCAAAGAAACTTCGTAAAGTGTATAAGCAAGAGCTTTTGCTTCAGTACCTCCCTCTTTAAGACCTGGGGCTGGTAAGCCTTGTTTAATGTATTGAACCAAGAAACGATGAAAATCGTCCTCTAGATGAGGATTGTTCATTCTTTCGATAATAGCAATTGTATTTAAAACCCCTTTTTCTTGAAGCAGACCGATTAGCTCTTCAATCTGTCTATCATGTGGTTCAGGTTTTAGATCTAAGACTATTGCTTCCTTATGCATGTGACTCAAACGGAGATCTTTGCTCAAAACTTCTTCCGGAATCTGTTTCTTGTATTCCTGAATCGTTTCATTAACAACATTCGGTCGATAAGCCTCTTCTTTATTCTTCTTAAGTTCAAGTTCCTTACTTGCCACCTGCTCGCGTAGGTACGCCAGCTCTTGTTCAGGAGAATTAAATTGTGATGGGACCGCTTCCATTAGATCAATTATACCTTAAATTTAAGATTACACGTGGTATAATATGCATATGTTAATACTCAACCAATATCAGAGGCTCGGTACAAAAACATTTTGGGTTTTGGCAATTCGAAATAGTACCTTTGGAATTATTATATTTTTAATCTGGGCTGTTGCTGTTGGATTAGTTTTAAACAATACTTTAAATTCAATTACTTTTCTCGCCCAAAATGCACAGGTATTGAAAACGACTCAGGATGGATTAATTATAGTAACAGTTGTACTTTTTTTCCTTTGGATAATCGCTTTTATAATTGCTCTCCTTGCCGCCGGAGCAAAATACTACCCGTATCAATTCATGCTCGGTGATGACGCTATCTCAATCAAACAAGGATTCTTGAGCACAAAGGAGGTTTCAATCCCGTATCACCATATTCAAGATGTTAACATTGAACAAACCTTAACTGACAGAATGTATGGTGTTTCAAGAATTGCTATTCTAACTGCTGGACATGAGGATTCTGGATCAGACGACAGTAATGACTCATCAGAAGGTGCCCTACCAATCATCGATAGCACTCTAGCAAGTGAAATCAGAAATGAACTAATTCACCGAATGAGTATTGAAAGAGTAGTCAGCGTCTCTGAGACATCTAAAACTAGCGCCTCGTCAATATCTCAGACCCAGAATCAGTCACAGCAATAGTATGTTCAAAGTGAGCGGCTCTTTTGCCGTCTTTTGTTTTGAAAGTTAGACCGTCCTTCTTATCAACAAAAATATCTGCCCTACCTTCATTTACCATAGGCTCAATACAGATAACCATACCTTCTTTTAGAATTGGACCTTCACCGGCTTTGCCGAAGTTTGGAATAAATGGTTCTTCGTGTACGGCATATCCAACGCCATGTCCACCTAGTTCCACTAACAAGGAAAACCCTTTTGGCTTAACATAATCTTCGATAACCTGACCAATATCTCCCGTTCTTACTCCGGGCTTAACAGCATCAATTGCTTTGTACATTACTTCTTCAGTAACCCTTATAAGATTTTCAGCCTTATCGTCGATTTTCCCTACCCCGAAAGTTATAGCACTATCAAGAAACATTTTTTTATAAATAATTCCCATGTCTAGCTTAACGACATCTCCTTCTTTAAAAATTTTATCTTTCTTGGCAAAGCCATGAACAATTTCATCGTTGATCGAAATACAAATAGCGGCAGGATATGGTTTTTCACCAACTGAGGCATAATTCAAAAAGGAAGGTATTACTTTTTTTTCACCACAAATCTTTCTGACTGAGTCCTCTATCTGAAGGGACGGAACACCAACTCTAACTTCATTTTTTAAAACATCCAGAATATCAGCGAGAATTGCCCCGCCTTCTTTTAGAGTCGCTATTTCTTCTTTAGTTTTAATACTAATCATCTATTTAGAATACTCCGATTCAATTCGAGAAACCAGGTCTTTATGAATCTCTTCAATGGTCTTTTCTCCATCTAATTCGACAAAGTGATACAGGTCACTTGTCCTGAAATGTTCCACAGCCGGCATGACATCTGTCTGAAACCAATCTAGTCTTTTAATGATTTCCGCTTCAGTTCTATCGTCCATCCTGCCCCTAGCTAATAGGCGCTTTTCCGAACTCTGACGGGATAATTTAAGATAGACGACAAAAGGTTTGATATTGTAAAAACGGACCGCCGTATCAAGTATTATGGCCTCCGGCATAGATCTTGGAGTCCCATCAAAAATAATGTGGTCATCATTTTTGATTTTATCAACAATAAAACTTGCCCAGATCCAGACAGCAAGAAAGTCCGGCTGGCGAGCTCCGGTTTTATATACTTCGTTTGAAAGCTTACTTGAAAAGGAGTCTCCTTTTATAAACTCTCGAAATTGTGCCCCCGTCTCAACATATAAAGTTGGGTAAGTATCCTTTTTCTCTAGATATGTTCTGAGTAGTCCTACCTGAGTCCCCTTACCCGATCCAGAAGGACCAATAAAAATAAAACTTAAAGGTTGTTCTTTCATATTTCTAATATTCTCGAGCAGATAGCTGGGCATCAATACGTTTGATGAGATCAAGTGCAACAGAGACGACGATTAGAAGTGCTGTACCGCCAATAGCCAGTGAAGTGATACCGGTTACTGCGCGTAAGATAAGCGGAATGACAGCGATGACACCGAGAAACAATGCTCCAACAAAAGTAATTCTAAGAAGAATTTTACTCAAATGAAGCGCTGTAGATTGTCCTGGACGAACCCCTGGAATAAACGCACCATTTTTCTGAAGATTTTCTGAAATGGATTCAGGATCGAAAGTAACGGCTGTATAGAAGTAGGTAAACAAGAAAACCAAAATGAAATAACAAGCTCCATAAAATAGCTGATTGGCCATCAAATTAACAATGTATCTAGAAACATTACTTACCACACCATTTCTAACATTTTCCAAGAAACTAAAGATAAGTTGAGGGAAAAGAAGAATAGAGAGAGCAAAAATGATTGGAATAACCCCAGCTTGGTTTAATCTAAGTGGAAGATAGGTTGAAACGCCTCCGTAAATTCTATTTCCTCTCACCTGCTTAGCATAGGTTATGGAAACAGGACGTTCAGCTTCAGTGACAAGAACAACAGCGTAAACGATTAAAGCGGCGGCAACTAAGAAGCCTAGATAAATTGGAATTTGGGAAGTATCAAAAGTGAAGAGGGTTTGTGAAATGCTTTGTGGGAGTCTGGCCACGATACCAGCAAAGATGATAACTGAGATACCGTTCCCAATACCGAATTCAGTAATAAGTTCTCCGAGCCACATCATGAGAACTGAGCCACCACAGATAACGATAATGTCTGTTATGAGTGGGAAAAATGTAAGTGCTGGAAGAATGCTTTGTCGCTCCAGAAGAATAATAAAACCGAAAGCTTGAACCATAGCCAATGGAACTGTTAGAAGTCTTGAATATTGTGTAACTTTCTTTCTCCCTGCTTCACCTTCATGCTGATACAAATTCTTAAGCTGTGGTGACATCAAAGTCAAAAGCTGCATGATGATAGTTGCAGTAATGAAAGGTCCAACGCCGAGCATTACAAGAGAAAGGGTTGAGAGACCGCCGCCAGAGAAAACGTTTAGAAGCCCGATGAATTGGTTATTTGAAATAAAAGCACGAAGTTTTTCGGCATCAATGTTAGGAATTGGAATAGCCGCTAAGAGTCTAAAAACAACGAGAATTGCGAGCATGAAAAGAATTCTCCTGCGAAGAGATTTGTCTTCAAAAATTGCTTTACATTTATCGAAAAAACGTTGCATGTTACTTAACTTGGCCGCCAGCTTTCTCAAGTTTAGCCAAAGCTACCTTTGAGATTGTGCAACCAGAAATTATGAGAACCTTGTCTACTTCTCCATTCGACAAAATCTTCACTTGAGGTACTCGGCCTTTATAAGAAGTAATGAGACCTCGTTCGAGAAGAGTCTTTGTAGTAACAGTGTCATTAGCAGAGAAGGCTTTTGAAATAGCTCCAATGTTCAAAGCAATTGGTTTTGTTTGAATACCAACATTACTGTTTTTTCCACGTCCTCTAAGTTTTGGAAGTTTCTTGATGATGTCTCTAAGTTCTGGTCTTTTCTTGCGACCAGATCGAGCATTCTGTCCTTTGGTACCACGTCCAGAAGTTTTACCACGAGTACCACCTCGTCCGACTTGCTGGCTAGTTTTGTTCTTATGAACTCTTTTTAGTGTGTGTGTTTGCATGGTATTAAACTTGAGCCTGAACTACAGGTTTTGCTTTGCTTCTAAGAAGCGACAGAGCCTTAACAGCAACCTTGGCATTATTCAAACGATTCTTACTACCAGATCTAAGTTTGGCAACAACGTCGTGGACTCCAGCAAGTTCTAATACATCCTTAACAGAAGAACCGGCAACAATCCCCTTTCCTCTTGCTGGCATCATCATAACCACAGCACTTGAATACTTAGCTTCAACCTCATGAGGAATACCCATGTTTTCTTTGAGATTGATTTTAATCATTTTCTTCTTAGCATTTCGGAAGGCTTTTTCAATTGCGAGTGATGTGTCTCCCGCCTTACCGATTCCAACTCCAACCATTCCCTTTCTATTCCCAGCAACTAGAGAAACAGCAAAACTAAATCTTCGTCCTCCAGAAACCACTCTCGCCACACGGCGAATGTCGATAATCTTTTGGTCGAACTCTGGTTTTGCACGAGGCTCTCGTCTTGGCTTTCTATCATTCCTTCGGTCGCGTCCAGCAAAACCTTTTTCCTTTGAAAGTTGTCTTCTTTCTGGAGGAATAGGGACGAAGGGTGAGGCTGGATTAATTGAAGGAGTAGCTGGAGCTTCAACTACTTTTTCAGGCTCTGTATTTGGTTGTATTGTTGTACCGTCTTGCATAATAATATTAAAAATCTAATCCTCCAGATCTTGCAGAATCGGCTACTTCCTTAATCTGACCGGTGTAAATATAACCACCTCTATCAAATGTAACTTTCTTCACGCCCTTAGCCTTACCAGCTTTTGCGATCTCAGTTCCAACAGCTGAAGCAGGACTTATCTTTCCATCTTTCTTTCCTTTAAGTGTGATTGAAGAAAAGGAAGCGATAGTTACACCTTTATCATCATCAATGAGCTGAGCTGAAATATATCGATTCGATTTGAAAACAGAAAGACGTGGTCGTTCTGCAGTACCAGAAACTTTTGATCTGATTCTTTTCTGTCTTATTTCTCTTTTGATTGTTTTGAGGTTTGTTTTCATGAAAATAATATAGATTAAACAGATTTCTTACCCTGCTTTCTCTTGATGATTTCACCATCATATCTAAAACCCTTTCCTTTATATGGTTCAGGCTTTTTGAGTGAACGGATTTCAGCAGCAAAGCTGGTTAATACTTCTTTATCAAATCCAGTAAAAGTGAAAACTCCTTTTTCAATCAAGACTGTAATACCCTTTGGAATTTTTATCTTTACTGGATGTGACAAACCAAGGCTCAAATTAAGATTTTCTCCGGCAACTTCCCCTTTGTAACCAATACCTTCAAGAATAAGCTTCTTCACAAAAGGATTATTGACCCCAGCAATCATATTTTGAATGTGAGATGAATATGTTCCCCAAAGAGCACTACTCTCAAGACTTGCTGCCTTTGGTAAAAGAGAAACGATATCTCCTTCAACCTTAATTTCAATTTCTGGTTTAAAGTTTTTTGAAATTTCTCCTTTTGGTCCCTTCACAGAAACGACGCCATCAGCTGAAATTGTAATTTCAGTCTTTTCAGGAATTTTAATTTGTTTTCGGCCGATTCGTGACATATTTTTTAATTACCAAATTGAAAATAAAACTTCGCCTCCAAGCTTAGCCTTTCTAGCTTCGCTATCAGTCATAATTCCTTTTGAGGTTGATACAACTGACAAACCAAAACCGCTTTTAACTGGCTTTAATTCTTTGGCTCCTTTATAAATTCTCTTTGAAAAAGTTGAGATTCTCTTAACATCCTGAATCTTTGGAAGTTTTCCTTCATAAACAAGCCCCGCTTCGATCAAGTGGGGTCCCATCTTTCCTTTTCTTGCTACTGCTCCAACCATTCCGTTTTTAGCAAGAATTTCTAGAATTGAAAGGTTCATAGCGGAATATGGAAAAGTAGCTGTTTCATGTCCAGCTTTGTTAGCATTCTTAAGATTACTTATTAGGTTGGCGATTGAATCTTTTACCATGATGATTTTTTGATGCCTGGAATTCGGCCTTCGTTAGCAGCTTCTCTAAAACAAATACGACACATATCAAAATCCCTCATATATCCACGCTTTCTAGCGCATCTAAAACAACGTCGGACGACGCGGGAGGCAAATTTTGGCTTTTTTAGAGCTCTAGCTCTTACTGATGTCTTGGCCATAAAATGAAAACGCTTTCTCAAAAAGCGTGGCCTTCATCCTATCAGGCAGGCTTTTCAAAGTCAAATCGCCATAATCATACAGATTATTAGGGGAAATTATTGTCCTATTGGATTACTTCCCTGAGGGTATTTCCGACAAATGCGTATTCCCTTGTTGCTTGGATTGAAGGGCAACAATGAGGATCGGTAGGTGAAGCAATATCAAGGTCTAGAGTAATAATACCGTTACTGATTGAATCTACTTTTATATTTCTAGCATAGGACTCTCCTTGTCTCATGGGGATAGAAACAGGAGTGGATGAAGCAATACCATTCAAATCCATTACTACGTATAGGAAATCGGATGAATCGGCGCCGGTTACAGTAACAACTACAGCTGCATCCTGAAGACCATCTCTATTCAAGTCTCCTAAAGCATAACTACTTAAATCATAATGAAAGAAATCTTGGGTTGAACTACCATTTATAAGTTCGGTTCCCTCATAAGAGGTATTTTGAATATCAGACAAAGTTAAACCTTTAACAATTGGCATAACTGGGGCATTTACACTGCGGTGTTCCCAAAATAGGGCCGCAACTAAGACAATAACTATTAAAACGATGGTTACAATTGCTTCAAATTTTCTCATGGCACTATTATAGCAAATATGAAAAGGGCCTCCGCCTAAGGCGGAGGCCCTTTTCATTATTGATTATTTCTCAACCTTAAAAGGAAAACCGAGATGGGTCAAAAATGCCTTTAGTTTCTTTAGCGTTTTTTGAAGAAGTTACAACAGTCATGCTCAATCCAAAAACATCTTTCAAATCTTCGTCTGAAGTTTCAGGAAATACTGTGTGCTCCTTAATACCAAGAGTGTAGTTACCCATTTCATCAATAGCACTGGCCTTTAGACCTCTAAAGTCTTTAGTTCTAGGAAGAGCGATGTTAACCACCTTATCTAGGAAAGAAAGCATTCTGTCCCCTCTTAGAGTCACCTGATAACCAACAACATCACCTTGTCTAACCTTGAAGTTAGCAATTGATTGCTTAGCACCTCTTTCTGCGGCCTTCTGGCCAGTGATTTTTGTAAGTCTGTCTCCAATTAAGATTTTTTTGTTTTTATCTTTAACTGATCCAGTACCGGAATTTACGACAACCTTAAGAACCTTTGGAGCTTGCATGATATTTTTCCAACCAAATTCTGCCTTAAGGGCTCCGTATGAATCTTTTATTTTTTCTTTGATTGAAATTGTCTTTTTCATCGTATTAATTACAAACTATTTATTGTTTAATTTCTCCACCAGTAGTTTTAGCAACTCTTATTTTCTTATCCCCTACTTTCTTAAATCCAACTCGTGTTCTGTTTCCACCGCTATCAAGAACCATCGCATTTGATACATGAATTGGAAAAGCTTTATCAATAATCTTGCCTTTCTCACCACCTTTGGTTGCCCTCTGGTGTTTCTTGTGAACATTTATATTTGGAACAAGAATCCGATTCTCAGCAGGATAAGCTTCGGAAACTTTTCCTTGCTTGCCTTTATCTTTTCCAGAAATCACTATTATGTTGTCGCCTTTTTTGATTTTCATGTTGGTATTTCGAATTTAAACAACCTCAGGTGCTTTTGAAGCGATTGTCTGATAACCGAGCTCAGCTAATTCTCTTGGAATTGGACCGAAAATACGTCCTGCAATTGGTTCCAACTTTCCTTTTTCAATAATAACAACTGCGTTCTCATCAAAACGAATGTAAGATCCATCTTTTCTTCGGAATGGTTGTTTCTGGCGAACGACAACGGCATGGAGAACGTCTTTCTTCTTAACTGCCTTTCGAGGTTCAGCTTTTTGTACTGAAAGTACTACGACTTCACCGATTGAAGCATAACGTTTCTTGGAAGCACCGAGCACTTTGAAAATTCTTCCAATCTTTGCGCCGGAATTATCAGTTATATTCACGATTGATCTTGGCTGTATCATATTATTTAACGATTACGAAATGTTTATCTTTTGAAATTGGTCGGCATTCAGCAATAACAACTAGGTCTCCAATTTTTACTGTATTTCCTGGATTATGAGCTTTGTATTTCTTGCTCTTCTTCATGAATTTTTCGTACTTTGGATGCTTAACGTAGTTTTGTACCAAAACAACAGCTGTGTCTTTCATCTTGTCAGACACCACAACTCCCTTGAGAGTTCTAGCTTTCTTTATTTCTGCTATTTGTTTTTTTTCTGTAGTTTTAGCCATGATAATTAATGAGTACGAGTGATAATCTTTGTCTTAATTGGAAGTTTGGTTCCAGCCTTTCTCAAAGCTTCGAGCGCAACAGCTCTTTCAATACCATCAACTTCAAAAATGATGCGTCCTGGCCAGACTTCAATGCAATAACCCTGTGGATCTCCTTTTCCTTTACCAAGCTTAACTTCTGGTGGCTTTGCAGTGAAAGGTCTATCCGGGAAAATTCTAATCCACATCTTACCAGTCTTACTTACAAGTCTCGCCATTGCCTTTCTAGCAGCCTCTAACTGATTTGATTTGATGCGATGAGACGAAGTAGCTTTAAGACCATAAGAACCGAAGGCAAGCGTAGATCCACGATCAGATTGACCTACCCTCTTTGGGTTTCGTCTGCCAGTCTGCCATTTTCGAAATTTAACTTTTTTAGGAAGAAGCATGGTAATTATTTATCAAAAATCTCTCCCTTATAAATCCAAATCTTAATACCAATATTACCGTAGGTCATATTAGCTTCGTATTTGGCAAAATCAATGTCGGCACGGAAAGTCTGAAGTGGAACTCGTCCTTTCTTAAGGTCTTCACTGCGGGCCATTTCAGCACCACCGAGTCGTCCTCCAAGGAAAATTCTAACTCCCTTAACTTCCCTATTAGCCATAACCTTATCAACCGTCTGCTTCATAACTCTTCGGAATGGCAAACGCTTTTCAAGTCCTTCAGCAACCATTTGAGCAACAATAGCGGCATTGGCTTCTGGTGATCTAACTTCCTCAACATCTACTTTGAGTTCTTCTCTTTGGTTTAGTCCTAAGCGATGAATTTCTTTCAAAATTTCATTTCGAAGTTTTACGGCACCTTCTCCACTTCTGCCGATAATAACGCCAGGTCGTCGAAGTTTTGATAATTATTCTAAAAGTCTTCTGACTTCTTTCAAATTCAATAGAACTAATGTATTGACCACGAAGTTTTTTCTCCAAAAATTGTCTAATGAGAATATCACCCTTTAAATTATCTCGATATTTCTGGTTAACACCAAACCAACGGCTTTTCCAGTCGCGGATGATTCCCAATCTATGTGAATATGGATGTACGGTGTGTGACATGGTTTATTTTTTAGCCTTCGCCTTTGGAGCCTTAGCTTCTAAAGTAATATCAATATGGCTGGTTCTTTTATTAATTCTAAAACCTGAGCCTCGTGCTCTTGGCATCATTCTTTTGAATGTTGGTCCTTTGTTTACAGTAACTGCCTTAACAATCAAATCTGAAGATTCAACATTATCATTATTTCTAGCATTGTCAGCTGCTGATTTCAAAAGTTTCTCAATAATAGGGGCAGCGCGCTTATCTGCAAATTTAAGAGCTGCAATTGCATTATCAACGCTTTTGCCTCTAATAAGATCAGCAACGATGCGAACTTTTCTTGGTGACTGTCGGTGTGTGTTAAGAGAGGCTTTCATGATATTTATTATTTCTTAGGGGCTGTAGAGGAAGCTTCAGTTGTAGCTTTAGCGGCCTTAGCAGCATTAATTTCAGATTCCTTCTTAGCAGCTTCCAATTCCTTCTGCATTTTTCCTCCGTGTCTTAAGAATTTCTTTGAAGGTGAAAATTCACCTAGTCTGTGTCCAACCATATCTTCTGAAACTAAAACCTCAATATGATTTTTACCGTTGTGAACACCAAAAGTGAAACCAACCATTTCTGGTGAAATCTGACTTCGTCTTGCCCATGTCTTAATGACCCCAGTTTCCAAGGGCTTTTTCCCCTCAATTTTTTTGAGGAGTCTTTCTTCGACATATGGACCTTTCTTTAGTGATCGTGACATAAGTAAATAAAAAGCTCTTTCGAGCTTTGGTAGATACTAACAGAATGTATAGAGACGTGTCAAATCGGCCTTAATAGAGAAACTATATAAACAAAGGCCCCGCGGCGTCCAAAGGACGGACCGCGGGGCAATAATTGATTTCTCCCTTTAAAAATCCCAATGCAAACGAGGGACTTCGGGAAATAGAGAAAGAAACTCCTGAACCATATCGGGTTTATTAATCGCTTCCCGATAACGTTTTTGAGGCTTTTCGACCTTAGATTTCCGAACCTGGGACAAGACCGCAGGGATGACCTGCTGGCCTGTCTTCGGTTGAGAAACCTTCGAAACTGAAGCAGTAACTTCTTTGACGACAGCCGTCGGCGAAGGAGGAAGATAGGTTGATTCCCTAAGCCTCGCCTGCTTATCGTTCGACCGCTTTGATAGCAACCGGTAGACGGTGCGATAGAATTTCAAACCACGACCATCGTCAAATCGATTTTCGCCCCAATGTTCAGTGGCTGTACGAACACAGGCCTTGAAGGCATTGTCGTGCACTTCTTGTGGCACGTTGATAAGAGTTTTCTTTCTTTTATTCCAAAGATCTGCGGCATAATCTGCGGCGGCTTGTTCCCGACTCGGATGTTTGGGCAAATTATTTGCCATAATGTAGTCCTTTCTGTTTTTCAGTATTATATCACAAAAAAACAGCTGGCGCAACGCCAGCTGTTTTTCGTTTAGATTATTTATTCTTCCCCACTTTTCGCCTTGAGATAATGAATTTATTTGAGTATTTCTTTGATCGGCGTGACTTCTGACCCTTTCCTGTAGGCTTACCCCACATAGATACGGCTCGTCTTCGTCCTCGTCCCTGTCGTCCTTCTCCTCCTCCGTGTGGGTGGTCTACTGGGTTCATCGCAGTACCTCTAACTGTAGGTCTAATACCTTTCCAACGACTCTTTCCAGCCTTACCGTAATTCTGAAGTCGGTTTTCATCTTTTGAAACTTCACCGATGGATGCCCAAGAGGTATCAATAATTTTTCTGATTTCTGTTGAAGGCATCTTGATTTGAGTATAGCCTCCGTCTTGAGCAACAATTTCAGCGAAGTTACCTGCGGCGCGCGCCATTCTAGCACCAGCACCTGGTTTGATTTCAACATTGTATACAAAAGCACCAACTGGAATATTTCTAAGTGGAAGTCTGTTTCCAACTTTAACTTCTGCTTTTTCAGAAACTAAGGAAGCTATCTCCAACCTTAACTGTCTTTGGAAGAAGAACGTATCTCTTCTCTCCATCTTTATATGCAACTAGTGAAATAAAACCAGATCTGTTTGGGTCATATTCAACTGTCAAAATCTTGGCTGGAATATCTTTTTTGTCATAAACAAAATCGACATCTCGGTAAAGTCTCTTGTGACCACCTCCTTTGTGTCGAACAGTAATTCTGCCGTGATGGTTTCTACCAACAGATCTTTTGAATCCTCCTGTTAGAGATTTATGTGGCTTATCGGCTGTAACAATTCCACGGAATGAAATCGTGGTCATTGATCGGCGTGATTTTGATGTTGGTTTATAGCTTTTCATATCAGTATTAAAAATTAAACGAATTCAATCTTATCCCCTTTCTTAAGATACACATACGCCTTGGTAACTCCTGGCTTTGATCCAACTTTTCCTCTCGCAAAAACTTTCTTAGCTGGGTTTTTAGCGATTGAAATTTTAGTTGGTGTAACTTTATACATTTTCTGAACTGCAAAACCAATATTTTTCTTATTGGCACCAGTAAGAACTTCAAAAGTATAAACATTTGTAGTTTCCACTAATGCATTACTCTTTTCAGTAATGTAAGGCTTTATAAGCATTACTTCTTTTTTAACTGTTTCGGTTGTTTTGGTTTTGGTAGCCATGGAAATTTATTATGCGCTCTTATTTACCATCTTATTCAATAGGAAAGCTACGGAATCTTTTGGATTAGTGATAACTAAATATTTGTAATTCAAAATGTCAGCAGGATTAATATCTTTAACTGAAGCTACTTCAACATTACCGAAGTTCTGGAAGCTTTTAACAACCTTTGCTTCCTTTTCAGCTAATGCGATGTAAGCACTGTTCTTTCTTTTTGAGACCATCTTCTCAAAACCAGCGATTGAGCTCATGTTCTTCATGACTTCAAGCCCTTGTTTTGCCTTTGGTTCCTTAAAAGCGATTTTATCCATGAAAAGGATTTCACCATCACGAAGTTTTTTAGAAAGAAGAACAAACAAAGCTTTTGCTTTCATCTTTCTGTTAACCTTACGATCGTAATTCTTATCATTTCTTGGACCATGTGTAACACCTCCACCTACCCAAATCGGAGATCTAGTTGAACCGTGACGAGCACGTCCAGTTCCCTTCTGTTGCCATGGCTTCTTTCCTCCTCCTCTTACCTCACCACGAGTTTTCGTGTGAGCGACAGGAGTTCTGCGTGAAGAAAGCATTGAGTGAACAACTTGGTGAACAAGGTCAGCATTCCAAGGCAAACCAAAAATTTCAGTTGGTAAGGTTATTTCTCCAGCATTCTTTCCTTCTTGGTTGTAGATTTTTGTTTCCATGGAATTAATTAGATTTGATTTCAACAAGAGTACCTCGGCGACCTGGAATTGCTCCGCTAACAAGTAGAGCTTTGTTTTCTGCATCAATTTGAATAACTTTCAAATTCTTTACAGTAATTCGATCGCTTCCCATTCTGCCGGCCATGCGCTTACCTTTCGCTACACGACCACCGTCACGTCCACCTCCTCCGATAGAACCTGGTTCTCTTTCTGAGTGTTTCTGACCGTGACTTCTTGGACCACCTTCAAACATATGGCGTTTAACCACACCCTGAAAGCCTTTTCCTTTTGAGATTGCTGATACGGTCACCACATCTCCCTCTTTGAATGTCTCAATGCCGACAGTATCACCAACTTTAAAAGAATTTTCTCCTTCGAGTCTAAATTCTTTAATGTTCATGAAATTGCCAAGCTCTTTAGTGTGACCTTTGACTGATTTAGAAATTTTCTTAGGACTCTTCTTTCCATATCCCACTTGAACAGCGCTATAACCATCAACTTCCTTGGACTTTATCTGGGTCACAATCGTAGGGCTGATTGACACAATTGTTGCAGGCAAAACTTCGCCTTTATCATTAAAGACTTGTGTCATATTCTGTTTTGTTCCAAGGATAAATTTCATGGTAGATGTTTTACATCATCTTCACATCAATATCAACACCTGATGGAAGACTTAGGTTCGTAAGTGATTCGATTACTTTAGCTGAAGGGTTAACAATATCAATCAATCTTTTGTGTGTTCTCATCTCAAATTGTTCTCGCGCATTTTTGTAGATGAAAGAAGATCGGTTAACAGTGTACTTCTTGATTTCAGTTGGAAGTGGAACTGGTCCCAAAACAGTAGCATCAAACCGTAAAGCCGTGTCCATGATCTGCTTTACAGACGCGTCAAGGATTTTGGATTCATATGCCCTAACGCGAATACGCAGTTTGGAAATACCTTCTGGTTTCAAAGCCGGTGCTTTCGCTTTGGCCTTCGGCGTCGTCTTTTTTATCTTTGCTGTTTCAGTCTTCATGAGTTATGTCCACCTAGGCGGACGATTTAATTTATTTGACGATTTTAGTAACAACACCGGCACCGACAGTCTTACCACCTTCTCGAATAGCCATTCTTTGCTTTTCTTCAAGGGCGACTGGGGCAACGAGCTTTACCATGAAAGTTACAGTATCACCTGGCATAACCATTTCTACTCCTGGCTTCAAAGTTACTTCTCCAGTAACGTCTGTAGTTCTGATGTAGAACTGTGGTTTGTATCCAGTGAAGAATGGAGTGTGACGTCCACCTTCCTCTTTCTTCAAGATATATACTTCAGCCTCAAATTCAGTATGAGGTGTTACAGATCCTGGTTTAGCCAAAACCTGTCCTCGGTGAATATCTTCTTTCTTAAGACCTCTAAGAAGAATACCAGCGTTGTCTCCAGCAATACCCTCCTGAAGAGACTTATTGAACATTTCAATACCGGTTACAACTGTCTTAGCTGTGTCTTTAAGACCGATAACTTCAATTTCTTCACCAACCTTAACAGTTCCTCTTTCAATACGGCCTGTTACAACAGTACCTCGTCCTTCAATTGAGAAGATGTCTTCAACTGGCATAAGGAATGGTTTGTCTGTCTCACGAATTGGAACTGGGATGTAATTATCGAGAGCGTCAGTAAGTTCAAGAACTTTCTTTGACCATTCATCATCATTGGTTTTAGCTTCAAGGGCCTTGAGAGCTGATCCTCTAATAACAGGACAGTCCTTATCAAAACCTTGCTTTTCTAGAAGCTCTCTAACTTCCTCTTCAACAAGGTCAATAAGTTCTTTATCAGGAACCATATCGCACTTGTTAAGGAAAACGATAATCTTTGGTACTCCAACTTGTTTTGCAAGAAGAACGTGCTCACGAGTCTGAGGCATAACACCATCAGTTGCGGCAACGACAAGAATAGCACCGTCCATTTGAGCGGCACCAGTAATCATGTTCTTAATGTAGTCGGCGTGTCCTGGAGCATCAATGTGAGCGTAGTGACGCTTAGCTGTTGAATACTCGTTGTGTGAAAGGGCGATAGTAATACCTCTTGCCTTTTCTTCTGGAGCGGAGTCAATTTGATCTACTCCTCTAAGTTTGACGTCCATACCAGCTCTGTGGAGAACGTTCAAAATAGCCGCCGTAAGCGTAGTCTTCCCATGGTCGACGTGGCCAATGGTACCAACGTTTACGTGTGGCTTTGATCTATCAAAGTCTGCCATATGCTTATAGTTTATTAATTGTGGCTTATAATTCTCCTCTTCTAAAGGCGCGAGATTGCCTTAGAAGAAGTAACTTATTGCCGATTTGATAATGGTTCCTCTTAGAGCCGACGTGACCATAAATGAAAAAGACGCTTTTACGCGTGGGCATAATCCTATCATCACCAATAATATTGTCAACTTGATTATTCTGCCTTTTGGCATAATATCAGTTCAAAAGAAGGGAGAACGTTAAAAATGAAATATTTATCACTTGAACGTGGCTCATTTGGCTTCGAAGCAGCTGAAACGCTGGTTTGTCAAAATGGTGACGGTCATGCACGTTTTGATGCCTGCGAAGACAACTTGGATGTTCTACATAAGGCCGAAAGGGGTAACGGTGATTTTTTGGGGGTTGTGCCTATCGAGAATTCGATTGATGGTTACGTCCCTGAGGTCATTAAGGGATACTGGCTCAAAACCAAGACGGATTTTCTAACAGTGGTCGGTGAAATTGAAATACCGATCAGACAATGCCTCCTTACCTTGCCAGGTGTTACTAAAACCGAAGGGTTAAAGGTTGTATCTCATACCAAATCACTTGGGCAATGTGCCGAAACGCTCACAAAGTTAGGTATCAGCGTCAGAGTGGCATCACAAAGCAATACCAAAGCAGTACGAGAAATCATTGAAAAGAACGATCCGAGTTGGGGAGCAATTGCCTCAATAACGGCCTCGAACATTTTTGGTGAGACGCTTGAGGTTTTGCCTGACATTCACGACGATATGGATAACCGAACTCGTTTTCATATTGTTTCAAATAATCACCATCAAAGGTTACTGGGCGAGATTAAACCGCCCTTGCGTGTCGGTTGCCCAGATAGAGTCGGTGCACTTAGGATATTCTAAAACCTGATTGCCGATCTCGGATCGAACCTCTATTCGATCGAGTCAGTATCGTTGGGTCGGTCCGGAACCTACGCTAACTACCTTGAGTTCGACTGCCATCAAGACGACGACGTTGGCAGAAAAATTATCGCCAACATTATGTCTGTTACCCAAGGCCAAGTTCACGTTTTGGGCTCGTTCCCAAAAACAGTTGGGTAAGTATTTCACAACTAAAAGCCCCGCGACATTTTCATTATGTCGCGGGGCTATTTCATTGTTTTTTCCTTTTCTATTTCACTGATAATTAGACCGTAATCGATTTCAGCCCTAATTGTCAGTCTGCGAGGTAACTTTTCAGAGAAAAGGTTTCCGACCTTAACCGTCCAACCATTTTCAAACGAATTTACGAACTTAAGGTGTTCCTCCTTTTCATCTTGCGGTCCCTTGTAATAATACGAACAGCAACTAACTAATTTTGACCGCAACTTTGGAAAACGTCGATCTGCAACCAAGACAGTTGCCCAATATTCCCCGTGCTCGACTATGATAGCAACTTTTTTCGCCATGCGATTAAGCAAAGCGTTGTGAACCTGGTGTCTGAAAGTTTTTTTGAATGCAGTTACCCTTTCGTCCTTCTTTTTCCCATTTTTGGCTGGGTAGACAATTTGGAGTCTACGGCTTGCATCAATTATCAGATAATCACTCGGCCTCTTCACAAATTCATTACCAGCAAAATGTCTGACGGCAAAGACTGCCTGACCAAATTGCTTCTCAATCAACTCACATTCTTCCTTCTTTTCTCCAATGAAAAGAATTTTCTTATTAGAAATATCAACAGGTGAATCCATTTTGAATCACCTCCTTTCGTATATAAGACTACGCTTTATAGGCTAAATAACAATAGAGATTGCTATTTTCTGGCTTCAACAATAGTTTTTTCTACGTTTGGTGGAACGATTTCGTAATGATGAAAATTCCATCGGTGCATTTCCTCTACCTTCAGTCATTGATCTAAGAGTTGTGGTATATCCGAACATTTCAGAAAGAGGCACTTTAGCTCTAATGAGCTTAACTCCGCCTGGTTTATCTTCAAATCCTTCAATCGTGGCTCTCTTGGATGAAAGATTTCCAGTAATATCACCGAAGAATTTTTCTGGAACAGTAACTTCAACTTTCATGATTGGTTCAAGAATAACTGGTCGAGCTCTTTTAGCAGCATCCTGGAAAGCTTGAGAAGCGGCAATCTTGTATGCAATTTCTGATGAGTCCACATCGTGATATGAACCGTAAGTAAGTTCACAAGAAACATTAACCATTTTAAATCCTGCAACAATTCCTCTTTCTGTTGCTTCACGCACACCCTTTTCAACGGCTGGAATAAATTCTTGAGGAATAGCACCTCCTTTAATCGAATCGATAAATTCAAAGTATTCAGAACGCTTAACATTCTTAGGAATTTTCTCTCCTTCAACAAGAGGTTTCATTGGACTGATAGTAATTTTAACGTGACCGTACTGACCCTTACCTCCAGATTGCTTGATGTATTTGTGTTCCGCTTCGGCTGTACCAGTAATTGTTTCTCGGTAAGCTACTTGTGGCTTTCCGACATTTGCATCAACAGAAAATTCTCTCTTCATACGATCAACCATAATTTCAAGGTGAAGCTCACCCATACCAGAAATAATTGTCTCCCCTGTTTCAGAGTTTGAACTGATTTTAAATGTTGGATCTTCATCAGAAAGTTTCTTAAGTGCCATACCCATTTTTTCCTGATCAGCTTTTGTCTTTGGTTCAATACGAAGAGACATAACTGGGTCTACGAATTTGATTGGGTCAAGAATGATTGGATTTGTTTCATCACAAAAAGTATGAGAAGTTTTTGCGGTCTTTAAGTCCAACGGCAGCAGCAATTTCTCCAGCAAATACTTTTTGTACTTCTTCTCTTTTATCAGCTTGAAGGCGAACAATTCTTCCCAATCTTTCTTTGTCTCCTGTTGTTGAATTGTAAATATAAGTTCCTGACTCAATTGTTCCAGAATAAACTCTGAAGAATGTTAGCTGACCTACGAATGGATCTGTTTGAAGTTTGAAAGCAAGTGCAGAAAATGGCTCTGTATCTGATGCATGTCTGAATAATCTCCTCACCTGTATTTGGATCAATTCCGTTTACTGGTGGAATATCTAAGTGGACTTGGAAGATATTCAACAACAGCATCAAGTACGAGCTGAACTCCTTTATTTTTGAGAGCTGAACCAGTAAATACTGGAATAAGTTTTACTTGCGAGTGTTGCCTTTCGAAGAGTTGCTTTAAGCTGATCAATTGTTGGCTCCTACCTTCAAGATAGCCTGCATGAGAACATCATCATGTTCAACAATTTTCTCAACTAAGCATGTCTCGATATTTCTTAGCTTCCGCTTTATATTCTTCAGGAATTTCTTCTTCACGAATCTTAATACCCATTTCGCCTTCAAAATAGATAAGCTTTCATTTTAAGAAGATCAATTACTCCTTCAAAATTTTCTTCTGCTCCCATTGGAATCTGCATTCTGACTGCATTTTTATTCAAACGATCAAGAATTGATTGGAATGATCTTTCAAAACTAGCACCCATTCTGTCCAATTTATTTATAAAACAAATTCTTGGAACATTTCCATCATCAGCTTATCTCCAGTTTGTTTCTGATTGAGGTTCTACACCGGCAACACCGTCAAAAACAACGACTGCACCGTCGAGAACTCGAAGAGATCTTTTTACTTCAGCAGTAAAGTCCATGTGACCTGGGGTATCAATAATATTAAAACGATGTTTTTTTGAAACATCCGCACCCATGTATGTTGGATTCCAAAAACAAGTAATAGCGGCAGAAGTAATTGTGATACCTCTCTCTCTTTCTTGTTCCATCCAGTCAGTTACGGTATTTCCATCATGCACTTCACCGATTTTGTGACTCATACCAGTGTAATACAAAATACGCTCGGAAGTTGTAGTCTTTCCAGCGTCAATGTGAGCAATGATACCAAAATTTCTTACTCTATCTAATGGGTAGTCTCTATTCATGTATAACTTTAATTACTAATTAATTTAAAATAATCCCTCGACAAAGCTCGGGATAAGCCTTCAGCTTACCAAGCGAAGTGAGCAAAAGCCTTGTTGGCTTCAGCCATTTTGTGAACATTTTCACGCTTCTTAACTGCCTCGCCTTCATTTTTTGAAGCGGCAATGATTTCATCAGCTAATTTAAGATGCATTGGCTGGCCCTTTTTAGCTCTAGCGGCTTCAATAATCCATTTCATGGACAAATAGTTTCGTCTTTCTGGGCGAACTTCACGAGGAACCTGATAGTTAGCACCTCCAACTCGTCTTGAACGAACTTCCATAGCTGGGGATGTGTTTTTCAAAGCAGTTTCAAAGAGTTCAATTGGATTTTCAGTCTTAGCTTTTTCCTTCAAAGCATCAAAAGCTCCATAGACGATTTTTCGAGCAGTATTTTTCTTACCACTTCCCATAACATAGTTGATGAATTTAGAAACCTTCTCGGAATTAAAAACGAGATCAGCTTCTACCATATTTCGATTTCGGACTTTTCTACGCATATTAATTATTTCTTATCTTTAGGTCTTTTAGCACCGTATTGTGAACGCGACTGTCTTCTACCTTCAACACCACCAGCGTCGAGCATACCTCGAACGATTGTGTATCTAAGACCAACGTCTTTAACACGACCACCTCTTAGCAACACCACAGCATGTTCTTGAAGATTGTGCCCAATACCAGGGATATAAGCTGTGACTTCTAGACCGTTTGTAAGACGGACTCTAGCGATTTTTCGGATAGCTGAGTTTGGTTTCTTTGGAGTCTTGGTAGTAACTTTAGTACAAACGCCTCTTTTAAAAGGAGAGATGAAGTAAGATGGACGATTTTTCAAAGCATTAAAACCACGAGTCAAAGCAACCGCTTTTGATTTTCGGGCGGTTTTAGTTCTTTTGTGTTTAACTAATTGGTTTATTGTGGGCATCTTTTATCTTGAGTGATTCGAAAGATAATGAAAAAACGCGAGATTCGCGTAAGAGGTAATGTACTATAAGCCAATCTATATTGCAAGAAGGGTACCTAAAATGCCATTCCTGTAATCAAACCGAAGAGGATATAAACAATTGGCAATATGAATTTCCAAAGGAAGAAGATGAAGATTAAGACCAGAAATAGTGAGTATTGCTCCATAAAGGTTCTAATTCCCCGCGCGCTATAGGGCAAGATACTAAAAAGAATTTTTGAGCCATCAAGTGGGGCAATTGGTACGAGATTGAAAATAGCTAATATCAAATTGATAAAGACAATTAAAGTCAGGATTGAAATGAGTGATGGTGACAGAACACCGACGGGAAGAAATCTTATCGCTAACCCAAATACTAGTGCGATACAAACATTAGAAAGAGGGCCCGCAACAGCCACAATCGCCTCTCCCCATCTTTGGTTCCTTAAATTGTATGGATTAAAAGGAACTGGCTTAGCCCAACCGACAATAAATCCTCCGAAGAAATATGAGAGCGTTGGAATAACAATTGAACCTAGTGGATCAATATGTTTTATTGGATTTAAAGTGAGCCTCCCTTCCAGTCTGGCAGTTGGGTCACCTTGAAGATCCGCGGCCACACCATGAGAAACCTCATGAATAATGACTGAGATGATTAATATGGCTATTTCAAATATGAAATTGACGCTCATTACTGCGTATGATAGCATAGCTCCACTATGGCGAAAATCTGTCCGATAACCAAAAAGGGCTCACGAATGGGTGGAGGTTACTCTAACCGAACTCGTGCTACCCAATTCAACCCAACTGGAATGGTCAGAAAATATCCTAATCTTCAGAAGAAGAGAATCTACGTTCCTGAACTCAAAAAATATATCACTCTCACTATTTCCACTCGTGCTATCAAGACCATCAACAAAAATGGTGCTTACGCTACCCTCAAAAAAGCTAAGTTAATTTAAGACTTTATAAAATATTATTCCCTAGAACCTATTGCCAGGTTCTTTTTTTATTTATTTCCTCCTTTTCTCTAAAGGCCTTTTCAAGATCAATATTCAGATAGTTGCAGATTATGAGGAGGAGCATCAGAGTATCAGATGCTTCGTGTGTTAGCTCAAATTTGTTTAAATTTTTATCAATGTGAATATCTGTGTGTTTTCTGGCTGATTTGGCTAACTCTCCAGCTTCTTCAAGAAAGAGCATAAAGAGCTCCGAAAGGGTCTCCTTCTCAAAACCGCGTTCCTTTATCATTAAGGCCACATAATCCTGATAATCCTTGAGGGTTGGGTTTTTCTTGAGTGATAGTTTGGACATGCCCAAATTATAGCAGATTTTTTCTACTCAACCGTAACAGATTTTGCTAAGTTGCGAGGCCTGTCTACATTAAATCCTTTTTTCAACGAAACGTAGTAAGCGAATAGTTGAAGTGGCACAATTGAAAGAATTGGCGAAAGCATTTCGATTGTTTTGGGAATATAAATTACATCTTCAACTAAAGTTTTAATGTCATCATTGCCTTCGGTGGTTATGGCAATAACCTTTCCTTTTCGGGCTTTAATTTCCTGAATATTTGAAATCATTTTCTCGTAAACGCTATCATCTGGCACAACAGCCATTGTTGGAAAATCCTCATCAATCATCGCGAGCGGTCCATGTTTCATCTCGCCAGCTCCATATCCTTCAGCGTGAATATACGAGACTTCTTTTAGCTTAAGGGCACCTTCAAATGCAATTGAGTAATTATATTTTCTGCCAATGTAAAGAAAATCTCGATAATCTTTGTATTTCAAAGCAAAATTTTCAATAATATCTTTTTGTTTGAGAATTGAATTCAGTTTCTCAGGCAGTGCGATAATTTCTTCAGCAATCTTTTTGCCGGTTGTTCCAGACATTTGTCTCTGACGACCTAAGAAAATAGTTAGGAGGGCGAGAGTAGTAAGTTGTGAAATAAAAGCTTTGGTTGAGGCGACTCCCATCTCCGGTCCTGCATGGTTATAAATTCCAGCATCAGTTTCGCGCGCGATAGTCGAACCAACCGTATTAACAATTCCAATAGTTAGGGCCCCTTTTCTCTTTCCCTCTCGAACCGCCTCAAGGGTGTCAGCTGTTTCCCCTGATTGAGAGATAACTAAAAGAAGTGTTGTATCATCTATGATTGGTTTTCTGTATCTAAATTCTGATCCAGCTTCAACCTCAACAGGAATTCCGGCATATTCTTCAAGCATGTACTTACCAGTAAGTCCAGCATAATAAGCTGTACCACAGCCGACAATAATAATTCTCTTCATCTTTCTAAGTTTTTCTGCGACCATTTCAAGCCCTCCAAGTTTTGCTAAACCTTTATCAACTAACAATCTTCCACGAATAGTATTGTTGATGACTTCCTGAGCTTCCATAATTTCCTTGAGCATGAAGTGCTCATATCCGCTTTTTTGAGCCTGGTCAATACTCCAATCGATTGTTTCGTAACCTCGTTTTATTTTATTTTTATCTAAACTATAAATTTGATGTTTTTTAGGAGTTAGAACCGCAACTTCTCCATCGTGAAGATAAATAACATTCTTGGTATATCGCAAAATTGGAGATGGATCGGAAGCAATAAAATTTTCGTTATCTCCGAGACCTAATACTACTGGTGCCCCCATACGCGCTGCAATAATTTTATTTGGTTCTTTCTTATAAGAAACAGCTAAACCATATGTTCCCCTCACGTCATGAAGGGCGGCAAAAACTGCTTCTTCAAAATTATTTTTTTCTTTTAAATAGTGCTCAATTAAATGAGATAGGACTTCAGTATCTGTTGATGATGTAAAAGTGTGACCATCTTTTATTAATTTATTCTTGAGTTCTTTAAAGTTTTCAACAATACCGTTGTGAACTAACCAAATGTCTTTTGAACAATCGGTGTGGGGATGTGCATTGGTTTCGGTTGGCTCGCCATGAGTGGCCCAACGAAGGTGAGCGATTCCACTTTGCCCACCAAAACTTTCTGGAATCTTTTTTCTTAGATTCCCAACGGCCCCGACAGATTTTATTGCCCCAGAAACAGGAATAAAAATACCAGCAGAATCATATCCTCGATATTCTAAAGATGTTAGTCCGTCCAGAAGGACGTCTTTTGCCTCTTTGGTACCAGTGTATCCAAATATTCCACACATATTATTTATTGATTATTAAAAATATTAATAATATAGAAACAAACCCTTTTAGTTCTGACGCACTACTATTTTTTGCATTACAAGCCAATTTCCAAAATTCGGTATAAAATATGTCCACAATGAATACCGTAAGTGTCATCATACCAGCCTTCAATGAAGAGAAGTATATAGAACGTTGTATTAGCTCTGTTATAAAACACACGCCTGCTAATTTATTAGAAATACTAGTCATCGACAATAACAGTACAGACCAGACAAAAGAAATTGCAGGGAAATTTAAACAAGTTAAAGTTATTTTGGAAGAAAAGAAAGGGGTTATGCATGCAAGACAGCGCGGTTTTCGAGAAGCCAAAGGAACACTCTTAGCATTTTTGGACTCCGACAATGAAATTCCTGAAGATTGGTTTAAAAAAATTGATAATTATTTTCTGGATCCTAAATTGGTCTGCCTTAGTGGCCCATATATTTTCAATGACATATCTCTCACAAAACAAAAAATGATTGGAGTTTTTTGGAGAACTCTCGCAGTACCCACATATTTTATAGTCGGCTATATGGCAATGTGTGGAAATATGATTTTAAGAAGAGAAATATTAGAAAAAATGAAAGGTTTTGATACCTCAATCGTCTTTTATGGAGATGACACAGACACTTCTAGGCGAGCAAGTAAATATGGTAAAGTATTATTCGATCCCAATTTCACCGTTTACTCTTCAGCCAGACGCTTAAACCAGCAAGGCATGATATCGACCAGCACGAAATATTTTGTAAACTTTTTTTCTCAAGTATTTTTTAATCGCTCAATTAACAAGGAGTATGAAGAGTTTCGTTAATAGTTTAAAGTTTTCTTACCAAATAATAATTTAAAACACATGAGTTATATTGAAAAAAAATTTAATATCGGGGCCCTAAAAGGAATTTCGCAAAAGACAATTGATGAACATCTTAAGCTTTACGCTGGGTATGTTAAGA
Organism: uncultured bacterium; assembly: GCA_963839205.1. Taxonomy (GTDB): domain Bacteria; phylum Patescibacteriota; class Minisyncoccia; order Phycocordibacterales; family CAWITU01; genus CAWITU01. The sequence goes on along the minus strand of CAWITU010000001.1, from coordinate 28,945 downwards.
ATACTAATTTAATTCTTGACCATATTAAGGACTTTTCCAAGGATTCTGAAAAAAATGCGCTTGAAATTTCAGAGATGCAAAGACGTTTTTCTTTTGAATTTGATGGTATGAGAAATCATGAATACTATTTTGAACAATTCGGGACAACTACACCTGAAGCTATGGCGGAAGCGGAGGAAACAGCTCTAGGCAAAGCCATCGTCGCCGAATGGGGTTCAATTGATGCTTGGTTAACACGATTCAAGGCATTAGCTCTCACTCGGGGCATTGGCTGGGCCATTCTCTATTATGATCCAGTTGAGAAAAGACTATTAAACAATTGGTCTGACGAACAACACTTAGGACACTTAACCGGACTAAAAGTTATTTTTGCATTGGATATGTGGGAGCATTCTTATCTTTTTGATTATGTTCCAGCTGACAAGAAGAAATATGTTGAGGCTGTTTTTGATAATTTAGATTGGGAGTTAATTGGTAAGAGGTTTGAAGAGTAGGCTTTTCCGGAAGTATTGTGACTTTGCCACGGTGAAACTTCCACAAAATGAAAGCATAGAAAATATAAACAACAAGTAAATTCCAAGCCGGAAAAGCCGGAACAGTTGCCGCCGCCCACTTCAAATGGGCGGCGGTTTCAACTACAAAAATAATATAGTGCAATATGAGATAAGAAATAAATCCAGTAGGAATTGCTAGAAATGGAAATACAAAAGAAATTACTCCAGTTATAAAACCGAGAAACATCACATACGGCACCGGAAACAAAACTAAAATATTCACAAAAATTGAGAGAAATGACACAACTCCATTCATATAAATCAAAAGTGGTAATACAAAAATCATAACTGATATCGTTGCGATAACTGTCTCTTGGAGTTTCAAAAACTCTGGTACAAATTTAAAATAATTCTCGATAATCGGCGAAACAAAAATTAAAGCTAGTGAGGCTAAGAAACTTAATTGAAATGACGGATCATAAACTATAACCAACGGGCTAAGAATGGTTAAAATAAAAGCTGAAATTACGATCGCTCGAACCACATCATATTTTCTGCTAACCGCTTTACCTAATAGAGCAATTAAAACCATAATACCGGCTCGAAGTGACGCTGAAGAAAAGCCAGTCATCAGAACAAAAAGAATAACACCAACCGAAGAAGAGAAAATTCTGGCAAGGAAGGGCAGGAAAGAAAAGACTGCACTCATGGCCTCAACCACGACAGTAATGTTATACCCAGAAATTACCACCATATGAATGACACCCGTCTTTTGAAAATCAGCCAGCAAATCATTTCCTAAAGAATGTTTGGTGCCAAGCAATAGCCCCCCTAACAGCAATACCTCCGGCCTTGGAATCACAGAAGAAAGTTGTTTTAGAAAATTCTCTTTTAGATTAAATAGCCAAGCACGTAGATAAAAACCATTATCTCTAGAAATAACAGTTAATTTGGGATTGTATAAATCATAATAAATACCACTCCTTTCCATAAATTTTTGATAATGAAAAATCCTATCAGAATCAGTTTGAAAATCTTCAATCGGTAGAAGCTTTCCAGAAAATGAGACTTCGTCACCATAAGATATTATTGAATTTAAGTCGGTCACAAAGATAACTCCACCGTTTTTAATATTAATTTGGCCACCTTCTCCTTTAATCGATTTAACCTTAGCCGTTAGTCGTATGGTGGTATCTCTCCTATCCGGCTCATCTGTAATCAATGCTTTTCCAGAAATATTTTGATTAACAAGTTGCTGAAGAGGTTTATCAGGCACCGAATAGTAATTAAAAATTCCAATTCTTAAAAATCCTAAAAATAATGCCAGAAAAAATAAGCTAATTAATTTAGTCTTATTAAAATTTAAAGATGAAAATACTACAAATAAGCTAACTAAAGAGATTACAAAAACAATAGAAACAAAAATAGATATCGGGTAGAGAGATGAAACAAAAACACCAAATAGAAATCCGATACAAAAGATCATCTCGTGATTAAACACGAGAGACCTGAAATTTCACTCAAAAAATTCTAAAGAAACCCTGAAAGATTTTTTATATCTACTTTATAGTTTGAGAGCCGTCCTTTAAAAAGAGTTGACGGCTCTCCTCCAGCAAAAGCATTAGCGATTTCGTCACATCTCTCATTGGCCGGAATGCCAATATGGCCTGCGACATAGGTCCAAGTAATCTCTTTTCCGGAAGAAAGTTCTGATAGTTCTTGCCATAATTCCTTATTCAAAACTGGTTTCTTAGTGGCTGTCCTCCATCCATTTCTTTGCCAGGAAAAAATCCATTCTTTCATTCCCTTACCAACATATTCCGAATCAGTATGGATTTCCAAACGTAAGTTTGTGGTGAGCGAAGTCGAACCACTCAAATATTTCAGTGCTTCAATAGCCGCAGTAAGTTCCATTTTATTATTAGTTGTGTGTGGATCACCTCCTCCAAGCTCAACAACTTCACCATCATGGACAATGATTGACCCCCATCCACCTGGACCAGGATTTCCTTTTGAAGAACCATCTGTAAAAATAATAATTTTATCTTTCATATATTTAAATAATATCAACAATTCGCAATCTTAGCTCAGGATAATTTCGAAACATACTTTTCTCAAGAGAAGCAATGATATTAATCGAGGTGTCAGAAAGAGTCGCAAGATTATCTGGGTTAATTTTTGAAATAAAGGGAGAATCTTGAACAAAGAAACAAATTCCTTTAATAATTTTCCCTGATGAATTTACAAGAGTTAGTTCAAAATGATTATTTTCTTTACCAAACATTTTTGCGGATTGAACTTTGGACTTTGAAATAAGAAAAAGCGGTTTTGGATTCCCTTCTCCAAATGGTGCTAACTTTTCAAGCTGACCATACATATTCCAGGACACATCATTCAAAGAAATTTCTTTATCAATCATAATTTCTGTATCTGCGATATTTGGTTTCCCTTCAATCACCTTTTGATAAGCTGATTCAAGTGCTTCTTCCAGAAAATGAATTTTTTCATTTGAAACAGAAAACCCTCCAGAAGCAGCGTGCCCACCGAAATCCAAAAAGGTTCCCTCCGGAGTTGATTGCATAATGTCCATAACACTTACACTACCATCTGACCGACAAGAACCTTTAATAATTTCTCCGCCCTCCCTTCCCCAAAGAAATACTGGTCGAGCATGTTCCCTCATCAAAGTGTTAGCCGCCAAACCTAGTAATGTTGGTCTCCAGGAAGGATTACCCATGACAATAGTTGATCTAATTAGACGTGATTCCATTTTCTTCCTAATCTCTTTGACCATTGCAGCCACCGTTCCCTTTCTCTCATTATTTATTTTATCTAAATGGTCAGCCAAGGCTCCAGCCTCACCTTCGTCACTTGTTGAAAGTAATTTAAAAGCATCGGACGGAACGCCCATGCGAGAAGCAGCATTGATTCTGGGAGATATCATAAAACCAATATCATCTTCAGTGACATCCTTTTGAGAAATTTTTAACTTACGCAGGAGCTTTGAGAGACCAACCCTCGGAGATTTGCGTAGCACCATTAAACCGAAGTACGCAAACATTCGATTCTCACCGACAAGGGGCACCATATCTGAAAGTGTGGCAATACCAACCATATCTAATAACCATTTTTCCCACCCTTCTTTTATTTCAATCCCCTTCCCTGAAATATACTTTTGAATTTCGGGATCTTTTAAAAGTGCTTGAACGAATTTAAAAATAACCCCCGAACCACAGAGCATTTTTTCTGGATACTCACAACCAGATTGTTTTGGATTTATAATCGCAAAAGCTTTTGGCAATTTTTCACCTGGCAAGTGGTGATCAGTAATAATTACATTAATTCCCAAAGTATTTGCCTGTTCAACTTCTTTAACATCAGAGATCCCACAATCAATAGTAATAATTAATTTGACGCCAGATTGAGAAAGTTCTTTCACGCCATCAATATTTAAGCCAAACCCTTCCACGGCCCTATTAGGAATGTAATTTTGAAAATGTTCATAGCCAATTTTTTTAAAAAAATCATGTAGAACTACCGCTCCTGGAATGCCGTCGGCATCATAGTCACTCCAGATGGCAATTTTTTCGCCGGAGACGATAGCGGAGGCCGTCCTTTGGACGGCCTCCGCTATTCCTTTCATCAAAAATGGATTATGGGTATGCTTAACATAGTCAGGCGAAAGGAACTTCAGTATCTCACCCTCTTCACTAACCCCACGATGAAAAAGAAGGTGTTTTACAAGGTCCGGTGAGGCCTCTTTTCTTACAGAATATTTTGCCATTGCCGACATTTTACCATGCTGTGATAAAATAAACTTATGATTGCAAATAAAGATTCAGACTGCATTTTCTGCAAAATAATTGAAGACATCGTTCCTTCTAACAAAGTTTATGAAGACGATCATATTTTGGCTTTTTTGGATATTCAACCCAATAATCCAGGACATACTTTAGTCATTCCAAAGGATCACTTCGAAAATATCTACACTACACCAGACGAAACACTCTGCCGTTTGATTATTGCAGTAAGAAAAGTGTCCCTAGCCATAAAAGATGCTATGGATGCAGATGGAATCAACATAATTATGAACAACGAACCGACGGCCGGACAACTTGTTTCCCATATCCATATTCATGTAATTCCTAGATTTGAGACGGATGGTTTTAAAGGATGGGAACACAAAGAATACAAACATGGCGAAGCTGAAGAAGTTGCTAAAAATATAAAGAAATCACTAAATCTCTAATGCCTGGATGCCAGGCAAGGTTTCGTCGAGTAAGAATTGGAGCATTGCTCCACCAGCCGTTGAAACAAAACCAATCTTTCCAAATAAATTAAGATCCTCTATTGAGGCAAGGGTATCCCCCCCACCAACAACTGCTGATTTTGCATTTGGCGAGTAAGCAATAAGTTGGGCTAATGCTTTCGTTTGATCAGTAAAACCATCTTCATACTGCCCAAGTGGTCCATTCCAAAGGACACAGCCTGCGGAATTAATTAAATGAGAGAGTGCAGAAACTGTTCTTGGTCCCGAATCCACAATTACGTCTCCATTTGATACTGCATTTGATTTTTTGTGTTCCACAACAGTTTTCCCAGTCTCTAGTATTGTCCTTCTGGTAATTACATCCTCTGGAACAATTATCTTTTTATTTCTCATGATGTGCTTGATATCAAAATCACCCTTGGAAAAGGCTGAATTCCCAATATTAAATCCCTTTTCCTTGAAAATATTATTTGAAAGTGCCCCTCCAACAAACACATGATCTGCATGCTTCAAGAATTTAGTAATCAATGGAAGTTTGGTGTCGAATTTGGCGCCCCCTAACACAAAAAGAAATGGTTTCGGTGGATTAAAAACCTTACCTAAGTTTTGTATTTCATCTATAAAAAGAAAACCTGCAAAATGAGGTAAATATTTTGGCACCCCAACAATGGAAGCATGTTTTCGGTGAGAAACAGCAAATGCCTCGTTTACGTAAACGTCAGCTAAAGATTTAAGTAGACGAGCAAAGCGATCATCATTAGCAGATTCCCCTGGATTATCACGGAGATTTTCGAAAAGGATAATATCACCATCTTTAAGAGTTGATATTAATTCTTTTGCTTTTGGATCCGCAATATTTTTCCCAAAAATAACTGGAAATAATTTATTTAAATACTCAGCGACAGGTTCTAGTGTCTTTCCATTCTGCTCATCAAGGTGACTTATAAGTAATAATTTAGCTCCAGCATTTTTTAGAAAGATAATTGTCTTTAAGGCCTTTTTAATTCTGAAATCGTCAAACACTCTACCCTTTTCAATCGGCACATTAAAATCGACTCTAACTAATACATTTTTCCCTTGGAGATTTTCTGCCTTATCAATTGTCTGAAAATTATATTTCACAGAATTACTTAACTGATTTTATTATAAGACCAAAATTTTCGGCCTTGAGACTTTCTCGACCAACAAGAAGACCATTGACATGACTTTCTTTAACGATTGTTTCGGCATTTTTTGGATCAACAGATCCTCCATACAGTATTGGAATTTTTCTTCCAATCTTTTCTCCAAAAATGGTTGTTAGTTCTTTTTTAATAAAGACGGCTGTCTGATGGATGTCATGTGGTGTCATAGCAAAATGTCCGTCACCTATGGTCCAAATTGGTTCGTAAGCAATAATAAGCTTTGAAATATTTTTTTCTCCAATATTTAAAAGAGACAACTTAAGCATTTCTCTTAAATCCTTCAGGTACTCACCATCTTCATCCCTAGCTGATTCACCAATACAAAGAATAGGAGAGATGTCGAAGGAGAGGGCGGCGCGCACTTTTCGGGAGACGTCGGACGACGTCTCCCCGAGTGCGCGCCTTTCCGAATGCCCCACAATTACATACTTAGCACCAACACTTTTAAGCATTGGTGCACTTACCTCCCCAGTAAAGGGTCCGTCTCCTTCAAAAAAAACATCTTGAGCTCCAACAACTATTTTTTTTGTTTTTTTTGAAAGTTCAATTAAATCTTTAATATAAATATATGGAGGACAAACAACTATTTTTGACTTAGTATTTTTTGAATAACCCTTTATTGATTGGAAAATATTTTTAGCTTGAAGCAGAGTCTCCGGATTCATCTTCCAATTAGCAATGATGATCTTACTCATATAAAAAGTATAACACGCTAATTTGAAGTCTCCGACCAACTGTTCACATTCCAAAAGCTAGTCGGGCCATCTGAAACGATTAAATTTGCGAGCCCGTTAGAGTATGTAATCGTACTTCCACCAGAAATTGAAATTGTCTGAGCTGTAACTTGATTAGCATTTACCCCACCAGAAAGGGTTGCTGTACCATTTTGAGCAACGAGAATTACCGCTCCAGCTCCACCAGTAACACCTAAAGCATTCGTTCCGGTCGCTGTTGTTATAATCGTTAAATAACTTCCACTTTGACTAGAACCACTTAAACTCCCACCACTTAAGCTTACAAGACCGTTAGCTAGAATCACGCCACTTGAACTTCCGTAAGAAGAAGCCAACTTAATTTGCCCACCATTACTAACCGAAAGCGAACCTTGAACCCAAACCACACCTGACAACGTTAACGTCCCTCCGCCATTTACAACCAGATTACCAGTAATTTTTTCAGGGCCAATTGTTGCTCCAGCGTAACCAACATTATAGTTTCCCGTATAAGTTGTCCCTGCTGTTGCTTGATTTTGGATAGAAGTAATACTGCTTGTTGAAAAAGGAAGGCTGAGCACAGAAGAACTTCTTGAGGTATTACAAGAAACACTACTATCACTACTCATATTACAATATGCTGTGCCCGTAATTGTGCCTCCTCCACTTGCCTTAGTATCACCAACTGAATAAATATCTCCATTTACAGTTGAGCCTCCACTAATATTAAATCCTCCACTTCCTGCTTGAATTCCATAACTAAAATTTCCAATAGCTCCATTTAGAATTGACGCTAGTAATATTCCTGGACAATAAATCAAAACTTCCTAGAGTCTTAATTTGATCTAACCCGGTTGAGAGATTTGATATAGTAGCCGTTGCCACGCTTTGAACTAAAGACAAAATCACACTGTTCGGGACAGGTAAACTATTATTTAAGCGGTATAAAACATCTTCATTCAAAGCTTCCGCTGTAAAATAACTTTGTTTGTCTCTGATAAATTCATGCGTTGCCTCAATATGTCTTAAAAGTGGCGAAATTATACTCATGACAATCAAGATTGAACTGAGTAAAAAGAAGACAACAACTATCATGATGACTTGTCCTCTTTTTTTGTTTTTAAAATTATTTTTCATTCTTCTAATATGAATTCCTTATGATAGCGGTGTCATAGAATTTCTTTGTCATCAAATTCGCACTAGTTGTAGCTGTCATTGTTAATTCAATTTTTACCCCAGATGAATAACCGGTCGAAATATTTCTAAATATCAAAGAAGAGACGGTGACCGATGGAAGTGTTAGAGGGCCAGAAGAAGCACTATTTTGATCAATTTCAATCTGTCCTCCAGTTAAATAAAATCGAATAGTACTGGTTGCTGTACTTGTCCCATTTTCAACATTCAAACTTAATACACTTGATGTCGTATTGAAAATGCTATTTGGAATATCAATACTGGAAGCATCGCGTATTTCGGTTTCCATTCTACCCATGGAGGTCATGGCCGAATTTTCCATATCCCGTGTGGTTTTTACAGTTCTATAAGAGACAGAAATAGAAACCATCATATCAATGACGACAACAGTAATAACTGCCAAAAGGGCAATGTACATAATCATTTCAACTAGTGATATTCCTCTATTTTTTTTAGAAATAAATTTCATCTTTAGTTATTGAAGATATTACTGATATAGGTTGAGATTGACCTAGTGCTTGTCGCCCCTCTATCCAACCAAGAAACATTGGCTGTAATTTCTCGAGTTCCACTATCAATAGTCGCCCCAAATGTAGTTGAGGCGGTCAGATTTGAACTTGAATCTCTATAAGCGTTTGAAAAAACTACCGTTCTAAAAAAGGTATTATCAATTGATGATGCTGTGGTTGAGAGAGTCCAGAGTGAAGAAGACGAATTCCAAGCAAGATAATAATTTGTATTTAAAGAAAGTGGAACAATATTTGAGGTCCATGAACCATCACGAATTGATTTGACAGCTTCAATTCCTTCTTCCGAAAGAAGCGAGGCTTGAATGTTAGAAGTATTTGAAACGGCCGCGCGAAGATAAAGACTGTAGGCAGATAAGACACTAGTGGTAGCCATTAGAATAATCCCCGCCCCAATTAAAACTTCCACAAGACTAAATCCTTTATTTTTCATATTAATTAGATTGGAAAAGCCCGGTTTCATATATTGTAACAGTTTTAGTACTAGTCGCCTCAGAAAGAGAAAGTGTTATGGTGCCAGTAGCACTTGGAATTCCAGTAACCTGATTAAAATATAATTGTTGAACACCACCAGTTAGCGAAATTGAAGATATTGTTACCGATGGATTAAGCGTATAAACTTCATTGGGTGAAGAGCCTGCAGAATATGAAGCTCCCATAAATATGGTTGTCGAAGTCGCATTAAAATAGATCCCGTATGGTGAAGAATTTAAAGAAGATAAACTTTCTGATCTGGCTCTTTCAAGATAAGAGAGAACCGAATTAGTTTCCTTCCCCAAAATCTGACCGGATTCAAAATTTGAAAAGGAATAAAAAACTATGGTAGATAAGATTGCTAGAATAAAAAGTACCGCCAAGGTCTCAATCAAGGTGAATCCTTTTCTTTCAAAGAGATCCTTCATACACTAAATATTATTCATCACCGTATAAAGTGGAGTAATCATAGATACCGCAAAAAAACCGACACAGCAACCTATTACAACCATGAGTACTGGTTCAATAATCGTAGAGATATCTTTGGTAGATTCATCCACTTCAGCTTCATAATATGTCGCCACCCGAAGAAGCATTTCAGAAAGTTTACCCGTCTCCTCTCCAACACTAATCATTTCTGATACAAAAGCTGGATAAAGTTTTTCATTACTTAAAAAAATTGAAGCCATCGGCTCGCCTTTTTCGACTCTTTTGCCAACTTCTTTCAAAATATTTTTGTAGTAAGAATTTTGTAGAACTTCTTCAGTTATAGAAACAGCTAAGACCATATCAACTCCGGAAGTAAGAAGGGATGATAATGTCCTCGCAGTTCGAGCAGAGTTGGTTTCTTTAACTAAATTCCCAATTGTTGGCAAATGGAGAAACACCCAATCAAAAAATCTTCTCCCAATCCTCGTTCTCGAAAAATAATAAATTAAACCAATAACGATGAGAATTGCCGGAATTCCAATAGCGTAATCATTTTGGAAAAAATTACTTAAAGCGATAATGATTTCGGTACTGAAAGGAAGTGGGGCATTTAATTGTTTAAATGTATCAAGAAGACTTGGTACTACAAAAGTAAAAAGAAGAATACCGACAACGACCATCACTGAGAAAACCACTCCTGGATAAATCATTGCCCCTCGAACTTTCTTAGTTAAAGTATGAGCTTTTTCCATCTGGAGGGCCACGGCTTTTAAAGAATTAGCCAAACTTCCAGACTCTTCGCCGACGCGAACCATCGAAATAAACAGAGAAGCAAAGATGTCTGGATAAATTTTTAGGGCATCATGAAGATTTGAGCCCTTACTGATTGCGTCGTTAATTGAAGCGACAATCGACTTAAATTTTTTATTAGACGATTGTCGCTCAATAACAGAAAGGGCTCTTGAAAGAGTGAGACCCGACTCCAACATCGCTCCCAGATTAGCCGCAAAGTTTATTTTTTCATCAGTCGAAATTCCTCCAAATGAAAAGTTTAATCTAGCAATGATTGATTTTTTCTCTTCCTGAAAATTAATCAAAGTATCACCGTCTTTTTTTAGTTGGCGGAAAAGAGCAAATCTATCAGATACATCAATGATTTTATTCATAGCTTGCCCCTCTGCATTTTTAACTTCAACTTTAAATTTCATATTTATTATTCTGAAATAACTCTTAGAACTTCCTCAATTGTTGTAATACCTTGTGCGGCTTTGAAAATTCCATCTTCAATCATTGTAAGCATCCCCTCACTTTTGGCCTGCTGTTCAATTTCATCCGATGTGGCACCCTTGATAATCAAATTTCGAATTGTTGGAGTAACTTTCAATACTTCGTGAATACCGACTCGTCCCTTATAACCATCCTCTGAATCTTCTGAAGCTTTTGGTTTATAAAATGGAATATCTTTCCAAGTTGTTTTCTCATCAACAATTTTTTCTGATTTGAGAAATGTTAAAACTCTCCCTATATCAACTTTTTTGGAGATTAGTTCAAGTTCACTCTTATTCAAGAAATACTTTTCCTTATTCTTAGCTAATTGTCTAATCAAACGCTGGCCAATAATGACATTTAATGTTGAAACAAGAAGAAATGGCTCAACTTTCATATCCATAAGACGAGGAATCGCACCGGCTGCAGAATTAGTGTGAAGAGTTGAAAGAACCAAATGTCCTGTTAATGCCGCATTCACCGCAAGCGAAGCTGTTTCATTATCTCTAATTTCACCAACCATAATAATGTCTGGATCCTGACGAACCAAAGAACGAAGGCCGGATGAAAAACTAAAACCAATCTCTGGCTTAACCTGAGTCTGATTAATTCTCTTCATTTGATATTCAATTGGGTCTTCAATTGTCGAAATATTTACATTTGGAGTATTCAAAACATCTAATAGACTGTATAAAGTAGTCGTCTTTCCAGAACCAGTTGGCCCGCTAGCCAAAAGCATTCCGGTCGTAAGTCGGCTTGCCTCATGAATTCTTTCAAGCGCTTCGCCATGATAACCAAGTGACTCAAGTGTAAAACCAGTGGAATTTTCTTTAAGTAAACGCATAACTGTCTTCTCTCCAAAATATGTCGGCATCATTGATACACGAAAAGCAATTCCCTCGTTATCAAGTTCAATTTTAAATCTGCCGTCTTGTGGCAATCTTTTTTCATCCAGCTTCAAACTTGAAAGAACTTTAATACGCGCGGTGATTCCACTGGCCACCGCTTTTGGCAGAATCATCGCATCGTGAAGAATTCCATCGATGCGATAGCGAACGACAACCTCATTTTCCTGAGGCTCAATATGAATGTCAGAAGCATTTTGAAGAATAGCATGTTTTAATAGGGTGTCGACAATGCGCACTACAGGCAAATCTTCGGCCATTTTCTTTAAATCCTTTTCACTTGAGATTTCCCCAGGCTGGTCTCCATTAATAGAACGAATTGAAGCTGCCTCCTTCTGGATGATGTCACCAAAATCAGCCTTAAGGCTTTTTTGATATTGAAGAAGTGATGACTTAATCGATTCTGACGAGGTCAATCTTGGTAGGATTTTGAGCCCTACTTTCTTTTTAACGAAATCGATAGCAGAAAGATCATTAATATCAAGCATAGCCACCTCCAACGAATCAGCATTCTTTTTATACGAAATAATATTGTTCTTTCGAGCAATTGGCTCAGGAATGAGAGATAGAATTTCAAAAGGAACTTTCTGATCTTTCAAATCAACAAAAGGAATACCGAGAACATAGGCTCGAATTCTACGCATGTCATCTTCACTAATTTTTCCACGGCTTACCAGATAATCAGCAAGAACCTCTTGTTTTTTAAGAGCCTCTTCTTCGGCTTCCTCAAATTCTTTACGGCTAATTAAGCCTGAGTCTAAAATAAATTTTTTTAATTGTTCGTTTTCAATGGGCATAGAGAAATTGTCTTTATATTTTACCATGAAAAATATAAAAATAACCCCCAATCTGAATTAAACAGATTGGGGGGCACATGTACAAGCCCGATGGATCAAGAAGCCGAGGGCCGAGAGACTTTGCGAACCGCCAGGAAGCGGGAGTTGGAATCCCAAACGCTGACACACCAACCGAGGCCGAGGCCGCGCCGCGAACCGACCTCGACGAGACACGGCACGACGCGGCGGCCAACAACCTTACCAACGGAGCCGAGAGCGACGATCGGATTATTCCTCTGAGCATTAGGGTATTTGGCCCCATATACCAAGAGGTGTTCGGTCTGCCCCGGCATCCACGGATTCCCGGTATCGGTCCTGTTGATCAGGTCGAGCGCGTCTTCCGAAGAAATGTTCCGAGTCGGATCGACGAGCATGGCTTCGAATTCGACGACGCCCTTGCCTTTGATCGGAAAATGCTTAGCAGTGAGATCGCTGTTATTCCAGTCGTAGCGACCTGCAGCAATCATTTGCTTGAGCGTTTGCGAGTAATCGACAGAGATCGTCACGATGCCCGCGGGGGAAATCGTAGACGAAAGGGTTTCGCCTTTCACGGAAACGATTTGGGCGCGGCCTTCCAGAACGTCGAGGACTTGGGTGAGGAGGCCACGGCGTTCGCTGAGTGCCTTAATCCTCTCATTGTCCCAGTCGCCTTCGCGACGGAATGCCAACTTCAATTCGTTTGCTTGTCCAACATCGAGCATAAGCTCAGAGTTCATGGTTTTATCTTTCTGTAGTGGACGTGTTCATTTGAACAATGTCCGATTTTAGTTTGGTGCTAGAGGGCTACCTTATCGCCATAGCCTGGAGGAGCCAAGATGTTGGCTACTTTAGGCTACGGCGAGATTCGCAAAATGTAATGAGCATATTTGGTGATATTATATCACAATGTATCAGAAAGTCAACTACAAATCTGTGGCCATAATACAATATGATTTGACAAAAAAACAAAAAAGTGTACCATATAGACATTAACAAGTTCGCCGAGAGGCGGACTAATTTTTTTAATAAAATACATATGTTTGATCTAAAAGTTATAAATTCAGTATTAGGACAGCTTGAAGAAGAGAGAGGAATCCCAAGAGCAAAAGTGCTTGAAGCCGTTGAAATGGCTCTAGCTACAGCCTATAAAAAAGAATACGGTAAACGCGGACAAATCATTCGCGCTACCTTTGACCTAACTTCCGGCAAAGCCGAGTTTTTCCAAGTAAAAAAAGTAGTTGATGATTCAACTGTCATTATGGAATCTGAAGAGAATCTTTCTGATGATCAGATTGATGTTAATGACGAAAGAGAAAGATTTAATCCTGAACATCATATCCTGATTGAAAATGCCAAGAAAATTAAAAAGGATGTAGCCCTTGGAGACGAAATGATCTTCCCTCTTGAAAACAAGAACGACTACGGACGTATTGCCGCTCAAACAGCGAAACAAGTTATTATCCAAAAAATTCGTGAGGCTGAAAAAGTTTCTGTCTTACAAGAATACGGACGACGTGAAGGCGAAATTGTAAACGGTACAGTTCAAAGAATCGAAAGAGGTAATGTATTCCTAGATATGGGACGCGCTTCCGCTATTTTGCCTTTTGAAGAACAAATTCCAGGAGAACACTACAGACAAGGTGAACGTATTCGCGCTTTCCTATCCAGAGTTGAAGAATCAGCTAAAGGAATCTTTCTAAGAGTATCCCGTGCCCATCCAAAGTTTCTAGGAAAACTATTTGAAGTTGAAGTTCCTGAAATTTCTGCCGGAACTGTTGAAATCAAATCAATCGCTAGAGAAGCTGGCTCAAGATCAAAAGTTGCCGTAGCCTCATCAGATAGTCACATTGACCCAGTTGGTTCAATGGTAGGACAAAGAGGTGTTCGAGTTTCAACAGTCATGAGTGAATTAGGTGGAGAAAAAATTGATATTATTGAATGGTCAGAAAAACCAGAACAATTTATCGAAGACTCACTCTCCCCTGCTAAAGTTGTAAAAGTTACACTTGATGAAGCAGAACACAAAGCTGTTGTTGAAGTTGCTGAGGACCAGCAATCACTCGCTATCGGTAAAGGCGGACAAAATGTTCGTCTAGCAGCCAAACTAACCGGCTGGAAAATTGACATTCGTTCGGTCAAGGGCGAAAATATTGTTGAAGAAGTTGTTGACGAAAGTCTTTAATAATTAATTATTTCAAACTATGTCTAATGGATTGAATCTATGGAAGGATGTTGCTCCAGGAAAAGCTGACAGCATTAATACCATCATTGAGATTAACAAAGGCTCAAAAAATAAATACGAAGTTGATAAAGAAACTGGGTTAATTGCTCTTGATAGAGTGTCTTATACTACCCAGGATTTTCCAGTTGATTATGGTTTTGTACCACAAACTCTTTGGGATGATGGTGACCCACTGGATGTTATTGTTCTAACAACCAATCCTTTTTTCCCAGGCCTTCTCGTCAAAGTTCGCCCTGTTGGGATTATGGACATGATTGATAGCGGTGACAGCGACGCTAAACTCCTTACTGTTCCAGTTGATGATCCAAGATGGAATGAGGTTCAAGATTTGAAAGACATCAACAAACACACACTTAAAGAGATAGAACATTTCTATTCAACTTATAAAAAACTTCAAAATAAAGAAGTTAAGGTTCTTGGATTTGGAGATAAGAATAAAGCAGTAGAGGCTTTCGAGAAATCATTAAAACTTTATAAAGAAAAATTTGGAAACTAAAAACTATACGATTCTAAAAACAACTAAACTTCCTAAAAGCGAAGTTGAGATTGAGGCGGAAATTGGCAATGAAGTTATAGAGCGTTACTGGCCGAAAGCCGTAGCGCATTTAGGCGAGCACCTAAAACTCGACGGCTTTCGCAGAGGTAAGATTCCAGAATCAGTTCTTATTTCCAAAATTGGAGATATGGCTATTCTGGAAGAGGCTTCAGAACTTGCTCTTCAACAGATTTATCCTGAAATCATTATTGGAGAAAATATAAGAGTTGCCGGACAACCAAAAATTACCTTAACAAAACTTGCTAGGGGAAATCCGCTTGGATTTAAAATTAATGTTGCTATTGTTCCTGAATTTAAGCTACCTAACTATAAGAAAATTGCTTCCAAATCAAACGCAAAAGATGATGATCTTTTAGTAACCGATGAAGAAATAGAAAAGTCACTCAAAGAAGTTCAAAAGAGCCGAGCCCCAAAGATTGAGGAAGGTAAAGAAGAAGTATTGCCAGAAATTACCGATGAATTCGTTAAAACTCTTGGTGAATTCGAAAACGTAGAAGACTTTAAGAAAAAACTTAAAGAAAACTTGGCATTAGAAAAAGAATACCGCGCTAAAGAAAAGAAGCGCGCGGAAATACTAGAAGAAATTGTTAAAGAAACTAAGATTGAAGTTCCAGAAGTTTTAATTCAAAGTGAAATCAGTAAACTTCAGTCTCAATTTGAAGAAACTTTAAAACAGATGAAATTTACTTTGGCTGATTATCTAAAACAGCTCAAAAAGACAGAAGAGGAAATCCGAAAGGAATGGGCACCAGAAGGCGAAAAGAGAGCAAAATTACAGCTAATCATCAACCAAATTGCTATCGAGGAAAAATTGGAAGCTGATCAGAAAGAAATAGAGCATGAAGCTGAACATCTTCTTGAACACTACAAAGACGTAAGCCCAGAAAGAGCTAAAATCTATGTTGAGATGATGTTAACTAACGAGAAAGTTTTGAAATTCCTAGGAGAGCAGAAATAATCCTGAGATAGCGATGGCGGCGGTTTCGGCTCGAAGAATTTGAGAGCCGAGATTATAGATAGGAATATTTTTTGATTTAAATAATTCAATCTCCTTATCACTCCAGCCTCCTTCAGGCCCGATCAATAGCCCGATCGGGCCTTTTTCTTTTAGAGCTTTGAGATTATCCCCAGATTTTAGCGATTCTCCTTCAGGATTAAATGAAACAAAATTCATATTTATTTCATCTAGCGCCTCTTCTAGTTTTTGGGGCTTATTTAATATTGGTAAAAGCACTCTCCCCGACTGCTCAGACGCCTCAATAATAATCTTTTCAGCTCGTTCCATATTTAGATCCTTTTTCTCACTCCTATCTGAAATGATTGGAGTAATTTCTGAAACCCCGAGCTCGGTTGCCTTTTGAATAATTAATTCAAAGTTGTCTTTCTTTATTAAAGCAGCGAAAAGCCTAACATCCGGCTTTTCGCTGCTTTCAACTTTCTTATCTTTAACTTCCAAAATCTTAATTCTAGTTTCATCTTTGCTTATCAAAACAATCTCCGCCAAATATTCAAAACCAGAATTATCAAAAAGGATTACTTTATCAGCTGGTTTTAGACGAAATACATTCTTCCATTGGTGAATTAATGGATTATTTTCAATAAAAATCTCCTTTTTATCCCCTATTTGCGCTTTATAATAGAATCGGTGTAGTCGCATATCATCAGTATTGCTTAAAATAGACCGTTTGAAAAGTGAGCCAAAATCTGTCCTGAATCAGTACTATAGGTATCGGTCTAAACTAAGTACAAAGTAACGTGTTAAAATAAAAACATGAAAACAATCAAACTTTCTCTGATAGCTTCGGCTATTTTATTAGTTGTTCCATTTATTAACGTCGAAGCCGCCAGTACCCCAACACTTACATTAAGTAATAACACGGGGACAACTGGTTCAGTCATTGTTTCAGTTACGAATGCCGACCCAAATGCCGCCATCAATTTTTACTATTACTCAACAACAAACGGGGTCATTCAGGAAGTTAATATTGGAACAACCAATTCTAGTGGTCAATTCTGGACCGCCATCAATACTGCGACTTACAATATTAATTCGAATAATTCTGTTTACGTAACCGTTGATGGGGCACCGTCAACCAGCATGTCGTGGCCATATACCAACACTACTTCTTCAACATCAGGGACTCTTTCTTTAAGCCAAACAAGCGTTGTTTTGCCGGTAGGGCAATCTACTAGTGTCACTCTAACCAATTCTAGCGGGTCATTTTATATCTCCAACAATTCAAATCCATCTATCATTAATACCTCCATTAGTGGCAATCAAATTCTAATAACAGCAACTAATAATGGATCTTCAGTTATTACAGTTTGCACTCAAGGTAATTCTTCACAATGTGGCAGTGTCTATGTAGCGGTAAATTCTAACAATGCACAACCGATTGTTTTTAATCAAAATAATGTTTCGGTTGCAGTTGGTCAAACAACGACAGTGTCAGTTTCTGGTGGCACAGGAATATATTCCATTCTTAATAATTCCAATTCAAATGTAATTCAATCAACCATAAGTGGTTCGATTGTGAGTCTATATGGAGAAAGTTCAAGCGGATCTGACACTATCACAATTTGTTCAACTGACATTAGTTCATGTGGAATTATTAATGCGACTATTGGAACAAACTCTTCGACAGGAATCACATTTAGCCAGACAAACCCTACAATCCCTTCAAACCAAATAACTACAATTACTATTTACGGAGGAACTGGCAGTTATACCGTTTCTTCAAATCCTAATTCCAATATTGTTCAAGCCAATATTTCAAACAGCGTTCTCACATTATATGGAACTAATTATGGAACAGATACTCTGACTGTTTGTTCAACCTCTGGTAGTTGTGGAACAATTACCGTCACAGTTAGCTCGGGTGGAAGCGGTGGAACATTAAGCTTAAGCCAAACTAGTTTAAATCTTTTAATAGGTCAGGCGGTTAGCATTACTATCTCCGGTGGGACTGAACCGTACAGCATAGTTCAAGGATCATCTGCTTCTATCGCAGCATCCACTTTAAATGGGAATGTTATGACTGTTACTGGAATTAATACCGGGTCTACAAATATTGAAGTCTGCTCTGCTGGTGGAGGTTGTACCTCTTTATCAGTAAGTGTTAATTCCACAACCTCAAATAATCCACTTACCTTAAGTCAAAATAATATTTCACTTTATGCTGGGCAAAGTGGTGCTATAACTATTTCGTCAGGTAACAACGGATATTATGTTTCAGGTAATACTAGCCCGACTGTAGCAACGGTCACTATAAATGGTAGCACTGTTAATTTAACCGCCAACAATCAAGGAAATTCAACAATCACTATTTGTCAGACATCTGGCCAATGTGCCAGCCTTTATGTAACGGTTACCGGAACATCTCCAACAACGACAACCTCCTCACTCACACTTAACCCAGTTATTTCAGTTGGACAAACGCTTGTACTCTCAATAACCGGCGGAAGTGGTTCATATTATCTTTCAACAACTCCAACTACCCCATTCACAGCAAATGTTAACGGAAGTAATTTATCCCTAACAGGAGTTACTCCCGGACTCTTTCATTAAATATTTGTTCAACTAGCGGGGTCTGTAACCCATTCTATGTGACAGTTACTTCTAGCGCCGCTGAGCCAGTTGTAGCTTCCAATTCATCAAATGTTGGAACCATTGGTGATGGATACATATTCAGTAACCCCCTTGATTTCGCTTCAAAAGGAACGGAAGTAACCGAACTTCAGAAAAGATTAACTGCCCTTGGAATTTACAGCGGACCAATTACGGGTTACTACGGAAGTCTTACTGTGTCAGCAATCAAACAATATCAAAGCGCCCACGGATTAAGTGCTTTGGGAAATCTAGGCCCTGCAACACGCGCTGATCTAAACAACGGAAAGTAAAACATATATTAAAAAGAGGGCCCGTTTCGCAAATGCGAAACGGGCCCTTTCAATTATCAGAATTTTTAACTTGCTGACGAACTTTCTAACGACGAAAGCCATCTCCCCTCCATGAAACGCGATTTGATTCGAATCTCAGAATTTTCTGACTCGGTCGTGACACCAACTTTTTTAGCAACCTTACCTTGTCGAGAAACTTCTGCAATTACCGTGTCGGCATCTTCTGGATTGCAAATCACAAACATTCCACAACCTCCATGAAGGTCCCCGTATGCACGGAAATCATTTAGCGGATTTTGTAGTCTTGCTGAAAGTTTCTGTGCTTCTAGAAGTACCGCCGGTGGTTCTGGCATCTCAGGAAGTTCAACTCCGACGCCAGGCGGAAGTATGTCCGCGAGTTTCCCCCAAACACCTCCACCAGTAATATGCGCAGCGCCGTGAATTTTTACCATTGGCTCACCGAGAAGACCATTAGGCTTCCATCCAACGAGTTTGGTAATAATCCCGGAGTAACTCAAAGATGGTTTAGTGAGCTGATCGACAAATTTCATCGCTTCTGGATTTTGCAGAATCTGCCGAATGTTTGGCCCCCATTTCCCCATAATCAAGTCAGTGAAAAAGGTTCCACCATTACACCGATAACCGTGTTCCAGAAAGCCGATGACAGCGAGACCGGGGCGAAGAGTTTTCCGGTGATTAGGGCTTTACTATCAGCCAGCCCCAAACATGTCCCTCCCCAAGTCACGACAAGTTGTTCCTTGGAATTGATATCACAAAAGGCGGTAACGCTATTTTTCATGACCGCAGTTTCACCTGTTATGTTAACCAGATGTGATTGTCGGAGCGCTTCACCGTAACCAAGAAAAATCGCTTCCATGATAGCAAAGTTATTTTCATTGATATTCCGGACATTAATCTCGTTGCTCATGATTGCTGGGAAACGACCGCTGCGCGCTAAATCATCGGCGGTCATCGTGATAATTTCCCAACCAAAATTACGCCACGCCTCAAGCTTGTTGCTTAAGGTTAAAAATTGTCCTTTTCCACCAGCTCCATCATTCTCGACGGCGCCAATCATCCCCCAATTTACAACTTCTTCACCACTATCACTAAGTTGGAGTTTTTCCAACATGGCCCGGAGAATTTCTGGCCGCCAAATATATCCAACAGGTCCCCGGAAATTTCCGGGTTGGTGCGGAACAATCAGAACGGCAGGGCAGTTTTTATAGCTATCAATGTTAACTTGATGGGCTAGCGCAGAAGCGCGGTCCCCAGGGTTAATAACTTCCAATTCATAATTCGATGCGTTAATTGACATAGATCTAATCCTCACTTTCTCAAGCAATACCCTACAGGAATGACCCCAAAAATACTAGTGTTTTAATTTGTGCCCCGGACAGGCAGTTACTATAACTGTATTTGATGTGTTATCGAATAAGGAATATATGGATGGACTCTATCTTAAGTTTTTGTATATGAAAGAGTTGGGAGGTGATGTTGTAGACTACAGGACTAAGTAATTTTGAAATATTGTTTAGCCGTTTCGAAAACAACACAACTAATACAACCAACCCAAGAAAAAATTGGGAGAACAAACCAAGAAAAGGTACCCCGGAAGAATTACTAGACCCTGAGGCAAGTCCCAAAGAAAAAGAGGGATGCTTAGAAATACAAGTAGTATTATATATAAGTAATAGATAATAATTATCTTTCGTGCAATCTTTGACCCTTTATATAGGAAATAAGATAAAATAATTGCAATTACTGAGACTGCAAAATATCCCAGATTTTCTAGTGAGAGAATAAATTTTTGACTAAAAAAGTTAAAGAGATTAAGACATGGTAGCACCAACATTGCCGCAATCACATAAAGTATTTCGTTTGGAGCCTTCGTGGCTACCACAGAATTATCATCCATAAATTTAAGAATTGAGTTTAATAATATTAAGAGATTAATATTATCATCTATACTTCGAAAGTTCTATTCCTATTTGGACTACCTAAAAAACATATTGTAGAACAAGGGTCAAAATTAATGCCCCCACCGAGTCTCGGACGAGAGGGCTTCAAGCAGTGTAAGGGTTTTTCAAGGCCTTATCAAGTAGTATCACTAACCCCACCGCATAGGGGGTCATTTTCCACTTATGAAACTAATGAAACTGTTTTGAGCATATTTTGGAGTCTTATTAGTCTGTATCATTCATATAATTACATGATCAAAAGCCAAACAAACCCAAAATTTTGGACCCTGAGAAAATGGCGATGCAAGAGAAAACCCAATATTTAAGCCACATAATAAGCATTGTATCTTCTAAGTCAGATTGACTTTTGGGATTTGGGAAATCGAGGCAATCAAATGCCTATAAATGCCTACAATCTAGAGAAATCAGGTGTTCCGTTCTAACAAAAATATGGCTTATAATCGTTTAGACGGAACACTTGGAACACTATAAAAGGGATGGAACAGTAGGTAAAACCTGTGTCTCATTTTGGGGAAAGTATAAAAAACGACTTTGGCTTAGAATATGTTTAATTTAATGAGAATGAGACAAATGAGACACTTTTACTTGTCTTATCTTGTGTCTCATTTTGTGATAGTTTGATTAAGTTTTAAAGATTAAAATATACAAAAAGAAAACATGTCCCGAGGGCGGACATGTTGTGGAAAAGGTGCGAGGAGAGAAGTGAAGGTAGATGTAGTTGAGATTGTATTTTGGTTGTAATGGCTTGGAAAGCTATTAGAACTAAAATGCAATTTCAAGATACAAGTACCAACACCACAATCCATAAACCCTTGGTAAGCATAACAAAATGAAGCCAAGTGTCAAATCATCATAATTTGACATTTAATATAGCTATGATATAATATAAAAGTAATAAGTTCTTTGAGAAAGGTAGTGAAAGCCATAGCCAAAAGACCCTGAATTATCGGAGTTTTCTGGCTATGGCTTACCTTCGGTGAGAGATAGCAAACGTTTGATCAACCGTTTTAAACAGATCACGTCTGCGGATAACGTCACCGCTATTGCAATTATGATCATTATTCAAATCTCTAAAAGTTTCGAAGGCCACGGCGACAACATCTATCATGTGATCGATGAGGACAGTGAATTCTACGTAACAGAGTGCTTTGCCGGAACATTTCGGGTGCTCAAGAGAGACTCTGGCGATTTAAATGAAGTCGCTGGTTCTCCGGATCTGCTCTCGTTCATCGAGGCAGTGAAGCGTGGGGAGGAGGATTCTCACCCCTGTGCAATGTAGGACCTACCGACCTACTGCTTTAGCACGCGGAGTATCCACACTACTTGGCAACAGAACTGTGTGGGGGTTAGTGAAAACTGACCCGTCTGTCTCGGAATGAGTATTCCGACTGATGATTCCGAAAGGATGAAACAGAAACCAAAACAACGACATTGAAACAATTGTCATAAAACAGTTTCCGTCTGGGGATAACGTCACCTCATTGTACATTGTTATGAATCCAATAATGAAGTTCTACTCAGCAGTTCTGTCATACGTTAAGTCAGATATCGAAAAGGAAGGCTCAGTTCAGGAAATTCTCACGCTTGCCAAGGAAGTTTCTCCCTCGTGGGAAGCGACCAAGCAGAGTATCGAGTTCCTTGAACGTTGCGTCAACCGAATGAGTTCAGTTAAGGACGACCACGAATGGTCTGCCACGATGAACGACTTCGTCAAAGCCTCCTTCGAGGATCTCTCCGTTCTGAAGAATCCGTCAGCAATGACGCTCTTCCGTAAGATCGGCGATGTATTCTCTCCGACCTTCGCGAATGGTGAGGATATGCTCATCTGGGCGCGCGATATCAAGGAACGCTCCGACGGTAGCGCTGTTATCATCCTCCACGTGAGCGATTTACAGCGGTTTCGCAATCTGATCGAAAACCACGACCTCGTGGACAATTCGACTGAGGGTGAGACACTCGAGGATGTCATCCTTATCGGGTCTTAAAACCCATCGCTTTTGGAAGAATAGCGTTACCATTCTCCACCCCAGGCATAAGGCTTGGGGTTTTCTTTTTATCTATCACAGCAGGTATTAAATTATTCGCCCGAGACTCTCTATCAACTTGTAATCCCACGGTACCAAACAAAAATGGTACTGCGGGTTTTTGATTGTGTATTTTAAAAGGATAACTTATTTAAGTATATAAAAAAGAAAACCCGCACATTGCTGTACGAGTTTTTCGACAATTCTGTTGCCAAGCAGTCGACGTGCTCCGCTTGCCACCTTTCGGCGCAGCAGGGTTAAACGGTTACTTCTTACCGCCCAGAATCATCTTGATCCCAGCAAAGACAATCAGGATGGTAAGCGCAGGCCCCAGAAGAGGACTTAAAGCGCAGACCAAACGATTGACCGCGAGAGTCAGGATGTTCGGGTCGATGAGTACCACAACGAGCCCAATAACCACCGAAGTGATTACCGTGCGCCGAGGAGTACCCACGAAGTACCGAATCCATTGTTCCATTCAATCACCTCCCTTCCAGAAGTTGATACCGATCAATCATCGGTTGGATTAGTGTTATGTGCCACACCAGGCATGAATTATTCAGAGTGTCACTACTTCAGAGCTAACCGCAAAGTAAAGAAGCTGACCTTACACAGAAACCAGAGGAAACTTGTAACCATGATAAAACATGGGTTAAATTGTTTCCAAGGGCTCAGTGTCGGGAGAGACTTCACAAAGGTTTTGAGACCTTTCTTTGCAGGAGCCCAAGAGCGAGAGACATCTGCCTTCCAATTATTGACAGTGTACATCGTAACCCCTTTGGTTAAGTTCAGGGAGTATTATAGCATGTATTATCTATTCTGTCTAGTGCTCGGTAATTTGATTTTTACTAGATATATCTTATCTCAAAATTTTCTGTGTCCCATCTTCTTCTGTCTCATAAGTTTCTCCTTTGGATATTTCTTCATATTCAAAACCTAGTTGTTGTCTTAGTTCCTCGATTATTTCATCAAAAGCTTCGGTCCTTCTCATATGAAATTCATAGGCATCTCCTTTTCCTACAGATCCTAGTCGAATTTCCCCACCAGGTTTAGTTACTCGAATCATTTCAAGCAATGCTTTTCGTATATTCTCCTTCTTTTCTTCTTTAGTAACACCGGGAAGAACATTGGGTATTGAGGCATGGGATATGACCAATTCAAAAGTGTGGTCTTTGAAGGGAAGAGCTTCGACAAGAGCCTTGGTTGTTTTGGTTCTCTCAAAAGATTCACCATATGGTTCAACACTGTAGACTTTATCACTAATACCCCTTTCTCTCAGATATCTTGCAAACTCTGCCGTATCTGCTCCTACATCCAAGATTCACTTTCACTAAGTCTTCCTCAGTAAGATGAAGATCTTTAACGTATTCTTTAAATTCTCTCTCAGACTTCTCTTGCATCGCTTTATCCCCCAGCTCATTGAAAAATTTATTCTTCAGGAACTCAGTAAATGCGGACATCTCTTCACGACGCTTTGGAAGTTTCTTTACTAGATTTTCTTTCTCTTCGGGAGTCAAATTTCCTTCCATTAATTTGAGAAGGGCTTCTTTTTCACTGCTTATTTCAAAAGATAAGCCAGTGTCTTCCTCCAACTTAAGTCGTGTATCCTCATCAACAGGTCTGTCTTGATAAAATTCACTAAGGAGTTTTGAGACAGTTTGATGAAGCTCACTGTTTTTCTTCTCCCACTCTTTATATTGAGATGTCTCTGGATTTTTAGCAGCTTCATTAATAGCTTCAACCCACAATTCTCTCGGACGACCCTTTTTAAGGTCTCCTAATTTAACACCATTTGTTTCAGCAATCTTTTTGAAGACTTCATCTTCTCCTTCAAATCGAGGATGAGGTTCATCGGGAGCCTCCATGGCAACCCAGGGCCACAATCTTTGGCCACTTTCGGTATCGTCATGTCCTTCACATGAAGGTGGTGTTGATTCCTATAGCATTAAAGGCAACAACTGTTTCTTTGATACCTTCTTCAATTGGCGTACCTTTAGATAACTCCTTCATCTACTTCGTAGCGCAGTGTTTTCCAGAAGATTTCTTTTTCGGTTGGAGATGTATTAATGCCTTCAATCATAAATAAATTAATTATCTCCTCTCATAATATCTAGCAAGAGAGGTTCTGGCTTCACCCAATTCATCCTCTCTTCTTTTCAGACGACTAATGGTTTTATTTATCTGGCCGACTGATTCATCATAATTAGCAGATCTAGAATCGCTCAAAGTTTTTCTAAGTCTTATGAGGCCACCTTCAAGCGTATCCATACCGTCCATGAGAAGTCGATAATTCACCGGTTCAATATTTATTGTATTTCCTTCTTCTCTTCGATTCCCGATTTTACTGAAATAACGATTAAGATCGTCTAAGAATCAAGATAGTTCCTTTGGATCAAAGGAATCATTTAATACTAATCTCATAAGTTTTTCCGTACCAAGATCGGTTCTGGAAAATTTATTTGTTGTCATCATCTGTTCAAGATTTTCAAGATTTCCACGGAGCATATTTATTGAATTAGAAACATCTTTTAGAAATTCCTGACCAAGGAGTTCTTTTTTTCTTTCATCAAGATTAGTTTCTTCACTATTTTCAGTTCTTTCAACTTTATTAGTCTCAGAAACTCCCTGAAAACCAAGATATTTCTCAAGTTCCTTCTTAGCCTTGAATATTTTATTACGATAGTCATAGAGAACATCACTTCTCTTATTCAAAGCCTCGAGCTCTACCCTGTCACCTGTTTTGTATTCACCAGATTGTTTTGCGCTTCTATTTGTTTTTCTTCTGCCACTATTTTTTCGTCTAGAGTTTTTTCCTCCTCTTTTATTTTATTAATAGATTCATCAGCAATACCAATTCTAGCCTGAGCATCTTCAACTGATTTTGGTTTTTTATTTAAATTATCTACAATTTTCCAATATTCAATTGAAGAATCTTCCCTTTCATATTTTTTGAGTCGTTCATGATCAGGGATGTTAATTTCTTGTGTTTCTGGGTTTAGTTTTGGTTTGGTGGTAGTTTGCTCTGGTGATACTTCTGGTTTTTTATCTTCTTCTTTTGTCTCTTCTTTCTTGTTTAAAAGTTCCGCCACTTTTTCTCTTAAGCCTCCAGTACGGGTAACATAGTCGACGCTGAGCTTGCCTCCTTTTACCTGATTAATAATTTCTTTTAGTTTATCTGGGTCAAAAAATTATTGAGAACCTTGGAGTCCTTTACCTTTACCGATTACTTCAAACAAGTGATCGAAAGTCGTCGCTTCATTAAGTTCCTTTTCTATTTCTGGATTTAAAATTTCTTCTCTTTCTTCTTTAGGAAGACCAAGCTTATCTCGTACCTCATCAAGTTTGTCGAGACGAACGGTTTCTCTATTCATTCTTCTTGATTGGAGGTCTTCAGGATTCTCAGGTTGGAGAATTCGGGTTCCCTGTTCCTGTTGAACTTCTGCAACATTTATTTCAGGTGACGGCATATTTTCCTTTTTGATTCCAATTTAGCTCATTTCTTCAGGAGGAAATGTTTTTAGTTTTTCGGGTATTCAGTAAGATTTAATTATATTTCAAATTTGTCCAGGATTTTTCACTTCCTAGACAAATTTGATATATACTTAATTCTTATTGATATCCCAAAAAACTCAAAACATTTCCTCCTGGAGAATAAAGCTAAATTGAAATACGAAAGGAAAATATGCCGTCACCTGAAATAAATGTTGCAGAAGTTCAACCGGAAAATTAAAGTTGGAAATTCTCCAACCTGAGAATCCTGAAGAGTCCGATGGAGAAGAATGAATCCAAAGAGAAACCGTTCGGTCTCCCGAAACTTGATGAGGTACGAGATAAGCTTGGTTTTCCTAAAGAAGAAAGAGAAGAAATTTTAAATCCAGAAATAGAAAAGGAACTTAATGAAGCGACGACTTTGAATCACTTGTTTAGAAGTAATCAGTGAGGGCAAAAGAACTCCAAGGTTCTCAAGAATTTTTTGACCCAGATAAACTAAAAGAAATTATTAATCAGGTAAAAGGAGGCAAGCTCAGCATTAGAAGCTGTGTTACCCGTACTGGAGGCTTAAATAAAAAGTGGCGGAACTTTTAAACAAGAAAGAAAACAAAAAAGAAGAAGAATAAAACCAGAAGTATCACCAAAGCAAACTACCACCAAACCAAACTTGAACCCAGAAACACAAGAAATTAACATCCCTAATATTGATGAACCACTCAAAAAATATGAAAGGGAAGATTCTTCCATTGAATATTGGAAAATTGTAGATAATTTAAATAAAAAACCAAAATCAGTTGAAGATGCTCAGGCTAGAATTGGTATTGCTGATCAATCTATTAATAAAACAAAAGAGGAGGAAAAAACTCTAGACGAAAAAATAGTGGCAGAAGAAAAACAAATAGAAGCGTTGTGTGAATACAAAACAGGTGACAGGGTAGGACTCGAGGCTTTGAATAAGAGAAGTGATGTTCTCTATGACTATCGTAATAAAATATTCAAGGCTAAGAAGGAACTTGATGGTGGCTCAGTTCCCAGAGAATTATTTGAGACTAATAAAGTTGAAAGAACTGAAAATAGTGAAGAAACTAATCTTGATGAAAGAAAAAAAAGAACTCCTTGGTCAGGAATTTCTAAAAGATGTTATTTAATTCAATAAATATACTGCATGGAATAGCAAGAAAATATTTGGACAGGATGAGATAGACAACAAATAAATTTTCCATCTTGGTACGGAAAAACTTATGAGATTAGTATTAAATGATTCCTTTAATCCAAAGGAACTATCTTCATTCTTAGACAAATATTAATG
This sequence comes from uncultured bacterium, assembly GCA_963839205.1. Classification (GTDB taxonomy): domain Bacteria; phylum Patescibacteriota; class Minisyncoccia; order Phycocordibacterales; family CAWITU01; genus CAWITU01. The sequence goes on along the minus strand of CAWITU010000001.1, from coordinate 1,169 downwards.
CATTCTGACAGTAAAATCGGGAATAGAAGAGAAGAAGGAAATACAATAAATATTGAACCGAGTAATTATCGACTTCTCATGGACGGTATGGATACGCTTGAAGGTGCCGCTGGTCAAGACTTAGAAAATCTTTTAGCGATTCTAAATCTGCTAATTATGATGAATCAGTGGGCCAGATAAATAAAACCATTAATAGGTCTGAAAAATAGAAAGAGATAATTGGGTGAAGCCAGAACCTCTCTTGCTAGATATTATGAGAGGAGATAATTAGATTTATTTATGATTGAAGGCATTAATACATCTCCAAATCTTCTGGAAAACACTGCGCTACGAAGTAGATCCAAAGTAGTTGATGCTAAAGGTACGCCAATTGAAGAAGGTATCAAAGATACCTTGATGTAATTCTATAGGAATCAACACCACCGCTTCATGTGAAGGACATGACGATACCGAAAGTGGCCGAAGATTGTGGCCCTGGGTTTACATGAAGACTCCCGATGAACCTCATCCTCGATTTGAAGGAGAAGATGAAGTCTTGCAAAAAGATAACTAAAACAAATGGTGTTGAGATTAGGAGACCTTTAAAAAGAATCATAAGCCAGAATTGTGGGTTGAAGCTACCTAATGAAGCTGCTAAAAATCCAAAAAGACATATCTCAATATAAAGAGTGGGAGAAGAAAAACAGTGAGCTTCATCAAACTGTCTCAAAACTCCTTAGTGAATTTTTTGATAGAGTAACCTGTTGATGAGGATACACGACTTAAGTTAGAGGGAGACACTCACTTATGCTTTTGAAATAAGCAGTGAAAAAGAAGCCCTTCTCAAAAAATAATGAAAAGGGAATTTTCCGACTCCCGAAGAGAAAGAAAATCTCATAAAGAAAACTTCCAAAGCGTTAGATAAATAGATGTCCGCGTTTACTGAGTTCCCTGAAGAATAAATTTTTCAATGAGCTGGGGGATAAAGCGATAAAAGAGGGGAAAGAAGGAGAGAATTTAAAGAATACATTAAAAGATAGACTTAGATCTCTACTGAGAAAGACTTAGTGAAAGTAATTCTTGGATGTAGGAGCAGAATAAGGCAGAGTTTGCAAGATATCTAAGAGAAAGGGGTATTAGTGATAAAGTCTACATTCCTCAACCGTATCGTAGATCTTTTGTTGACAATC